>DATDGW010000691.1:0-3663 GCA_036521895.1 Candidatus Sulfotelmatobacter sp.
TGCTCAAGCCCGGGGTTCGCGCCCGATAAAAGACATCGCAATGACCTAGGCGCTTTAATGCCTTCTAGTGGATCGAATCTAACACTTGGCGCCCTCGATTGACCGCGGCGAGAATTTTACGCGGGTTGGCGGTCCAGACGAAGGGCTTTGGGTCGTGGTTGACCTCGTCGATGAATCGAAGGATGGCGGCTTGCAGTTCGGCGACGGAGCGAAACACGCCGCGTTTGAGGCGCCGGCGCGTCAGCTTGGCGAAGAAGCCTTCCACGGCGTTGAGCCAGGAAGCCGATGTCGGGGTGAAATGGAAGGTCCAGCGGGGATGACGGGCGAGCCATCGCCGCACCTTCGGATGCTTATGAGTGGCGTAATTGTCGACGATCGCGTGGATCGCCTTTCGCTTCGGCACCTGGGCCTCGACGGCATCGAGGAAGCGGATGAACTCCTGATGCCGATGGTGCGCCATGCAGCAGCCGGTGACTTTACCTTCCAGGACGTTGAGGGCGGCGAACAAAGAAGTGGTGCCGTGGCGCTTATAGTCGTGGGTCATGGTACCGGCGCGTCCCTTCTTCATCGGCAGGCCCGGTTGGGTGCGATCGAGAGCTTGAATCTGACTCTTCTCGTCAATCGAGAGAACAACAGCGTGATCGGGCGGATCGACGTAGAGCCCGACGATGTCCTTGAACTTGGCGGCAAAGGCCGGGTCATTGGACAGCTTGAACTCATGCACCCGGTGCGGTTTGAGGCCGTGCGCGCGCCAGATACGTTGCACCGAGCTGACGCTGATCCCGACCGTCTTGGCCATGGCCGGCGCCGTCCAGTGGGTCGCCTCGCCCGGCGGCGCAGCAGCGGTGAGATCGATGACCTGACTGATAACTTCGCGTGCCAGCGGCGGTTTGCGCGACGGGCGGGTCTTGTCGCGCAACAGCCCATCCACCCCCGCCTGCATAAAGCGTTCCTGCCAACGCCAGACCACCGATTTGCTCTTGCCGGTCTGCCGCATCACCGCGGCGGTGCCGAAACCATCCGCCGTGAGCAGAACGATGCGGGCGCGCCACACATGTTTCTGCGGGCTGTTCCTATTGGCAACGATCGCCGCCAAACGCTTGCGATCACCAGCCGTGCCGGCACGGCGTCGGCCTCGCGAAATGAACCGCACACTCGGCAGATGGCCGATGGCTGAGGAGAGTCGACAAATCTAATCGCTTTTTACAGCTGGTGGCAACTTATTTGGCGGGCCGTGCGTGGGCCGCCTGCCCCCAGCGGTTCCTCAGATTGATGATGAACTCAAACTTCGTCGGCTGCTCGACCGGAATATCGCCTGGTTTCGCCCCCTCGCAGAATCTTGTCGACTACGGCAGCACGCCGAAAGAGATCCGAGAAGCTTGCTGCACAGGAAATCAGACCCCCCCTTTTCAATTTGAACCCGCGATCCGTAGACCGTGGGCAGTCGCGCTGCGTCATTCAGCGGCCCTAAGTTAAGGAAGGAACTGCGCCGCCGGGGACGACGGTGCAGCATAATCAAAATACTGAACGACGAGAGCGCTGTGCCCTTCGTCACAGATACCACCCAACAAACTAATATGATCAAGTGCAGTGCCGATTTGGAATTCAGGAGGTGACCATGTCATTGCTCCACCAAACGGACGTCTACCAAGGCTCGAACGAAAAAGCCGATCGCAAGCATTCCGGCTACGGCTTTGTTCTTGCTCTTGTCTGCGTGGTGGTTGCCAGCGTAATGTTCACGCCAGCACCCGTCGGTAGTGGAATTGGCGACGAAATTCTATTCGTTGGTCCTTAACACGCCGATGTGGACCTGAGGGATGCAGCAAAGCCGCCGACGGGTTCCCTGCCTGGCGGCTTTGGCTTGTCAGTTTTTCTGAGGGGGTGGCTGATCTCAGCAGGCACCCACATCCATGGCACTCACGTGCCGGTGGAGGAGCCGTCCACAGCATCAAAAGCGGACGTTACGCTCTTAAATTTCGATGTCCGCTTTACCCCCGAAAGATGGGGTAATCGGCCGGCGGCCTGTGGATAGCTGAAGATTTTGGGTGCTGCGCTTCAGGCTGATGGTGAAACGAGGTCCGTGTGTACGGCCTCAAGCATCAGAAGGAGAAGCGCAGCATGGACCATTTTGCTGGACTAGACGTTTCGGTCAAGGAGACCAGCGTCTGCATTGTGGATGACACTGGCAAGATCGTTCGGGAAGTGAAGGTGGCGAGCGAGCCTGAAGCGCTATTGGCGGTGCTGAAGAATGTCGCCTACTGCTTCAAGCGGATTGGATTGGAAGCCGGGCCACTCTCGCAATGGCTCTTCAGCGCACTCGCGGAAGCGGGCTTACCGGTGATCTGTGTCGAGACGCGACACATGCGGGCGGTGTTGAAGGCGCAAATCAACAAGACGGACCGCAATGACGCGCGCGGCATGGCACAGATGATGCGGGCTGGGCTTTATCGCCCGGTGCATGTGAAGACGTTACGCAGCCAGAAACTGCGGATGCTGCTGACCCATCGTAAGCTGTTACAGTCGAAAGCCATCGCTATCGAGAACGACCTGCGCGGGACGTTACGCAACTTCGGTCTCAAGGTCGGAATAGCTGGGAAGGTGAAGTTCGAGGCACGCTCAAGGAGCTGGTCGAGAACTTCCCCGACTTGGCGGTACTGGTCGAACCGCTGCTTATTGTCCGGCGGGTTGTTCGCGAACAGATCGCCATCCTGCATCGCCGCTTACTGGCCATCGTCCGGGACGATGGGGTCTGCCGGCGGCTGATGACTGTGCCCGGCATTGGTCCCGTGGTCGCGCTGACCTTCCGCGCCACCGTCGATGTACCGGCTCGCTTCAAAAACTCCAAAGCGCTCGGAGCGGTGTTTGGACTGACCCCGTCCAAGTACCAATCAGGCGAGATCGACCGCACCGGCGCGATATCAAAGTGCGGCGACGACATGATGCGCATGATGCTCTACGAAGCAGCCCAGAGCATGTTGTTTCATTCGACGAAATGGTCCTGGCTCAAGGCCTGGGCGATGAAGGTCGCCAGGCACCGCGGGATGAAGAAGGCGATCGTGGCGCTAGCGCGTCGCCTGGCCGTGATCATGCACCGCATCTGGGTTGACGGCACCGAATTCCGCTGGACCAGGGAAGCCGCCGCAACGGCATGAAAGCTGTGTCGGATCAATAGGAGGAACTCGAGCTCCACCGAGCGGTGGAAGGATGTCCCTCGCGGGACGATGGATGAGGTGAGTTCGCATGTCCGCTTGAACCTGCCGTCGATCCGATGGCAAGGCCGACCCAAAGATTGTTCCACCTCGTCTTCGAACCCCATGCTGGAAGGGCCTTTGTGCCGAGTCCGAAGAGAAGCGCGAGCCCGCGAGCGACATCAACACTCCAGTGGTGGATAGTCTGAAAGTGCTTGACCCCGAATGGCCGATTAGAGAAGCGGACGTTGATCAGGTTGCTGTCACCATTCGCGATTTTATGAGTACACGGCCTAATATCTGCTTCGCGGATTTCACTGGTATTATTTCGAGGGCCGGTTTGCGCCTACTAGCTAGAACTGTCCACGTGATAAGGCGTCTCGGTTGGCTTTTGAATTTACTTTTCGAGTGAGTATCAAAAACTACATAGGGTTGTGCCAGGTGGGCCACTTTATGACGAAAGCACTCATACAAA
>DATDGW010000692.1:0-2720 GCA_036521895.1 Candidatus Sulfotelmatobacter sp.
TCCGCCAGCATGGAGATTCGCGACTGGCGTCCAGAACCGAAGAATTCTGACATCCGGTTGGCCGATGCCCCGGGCATCGTCAGAGTATTGAAGGGCGTGTTGATATCCGCTCCCAAGGCCCGCGAGCGCCACACCGTTTCAGCGGCGAGGAAGCCGCCGGGAGTAATGGTGATTCCCTTCACGTGAATCGCAGTGGGAGGCTCAGAAATGCTCTTCTGCGTTTCCTGGATGCTGACGACCGTACTGGTCAGGTTGGTTTTCAGGTCGGTAACGTCGCCCTTGAGTTCGGTGACCGCTTGCTGATCCTGGTTGGACTGAGCTTGCACGGCATCCGCCTTGTTTGCGGCGTCGGCGGCGGCGGTCTGCGCCTGCTGCACGACTTGATCTTTGCGGTTCAGTTCGTCTCGGAGTTGTTGAATCTGCTGTTGCTGCTGGGCCAGAGCTGCCTGCTGGGCAGCGATGGCGTCTTTCAGTGACTGCACATCCGCCGCGGTCACAGTGGCCGTCTTCGGCTTCCTGGGTTTGGGCGCGGTACCGGTTTGCGCGACCAGTCCTGTCGCCAGAAAAAGAATGGCACACACTTTCGACGCAGACTTCATTGTCCTCTCCTTTTGGGTCCTGCGGTGAATGAAAATATCCCGTGACTGCGGGGTTCTATTTGACCTGTTGGATGGCTTCTTTCACCTTTGCCGCAACATTGTCCGGCAAGGGCGCGTAGGACAGCGAGGAACTCATCTTCTGGCCGTCTGAAACCATCCAGTTCAGGAAATCGGCCAGTATTTTACCCTTCGCCGGGTCCTTCGACTGTGCCGGAATCAGGAGCCACGTAAAACTGGCAATTGGGTACGCGTCTTTTCCGGGAGCATTGGTGATCGACACACGAAAGTCGGCCGGCATCTTTGGAGCCGAAGCGGCTGCAGCAGTTACGCTGTCCAAGGAGGCCTTCACGAAGGCTCCCGAGGAATTGCGCACGCTGCCGTAGGGAATGTTGTTCTGCACGGCATAGATCAGCTCAACGTATCCGATGGCACCCGACATCTGGCGGAGCGATCCGGCCACGCCCTCGTTGCCTTTTTGTCCAAGTCCCACCGGCCATTTCACCGAGGTGTCGCTGCCCACCTGGCTCTTCCACTCCGGGCTGACCTTGGAAAGATAATCGGTCCAGATAAACGTGGTTCCACTGCCATCAGAACGATGCACGACAACGATGTCCTTGTCGGGAAAATTCACCCCGGGATTTGCAGAGGTGATCGCCTTGTCGTTCCATTTGGAAATCTTGCCCAGGAAAATTCCCGCCAACGCCTCCGGCGTGAATTTCACTTCGCCGGTGACTCCGGGGATGTTATACGCAGGGACGTCTGCGCCCAGCACGGTTGGAATGTTCAATATCTTCGTCTTCACTTCCGCCAGTTGCTTGTCGGTCATGGGCATGTCGCTAGCCCCGAAGTCGACCGTGCCGGCGGTCACCTGGCGGATTCCGGCGCCACTGCCGATCGACTGATAGTTCACCTGCACATCGGAATGAAGCTTGTGGTACTCACTGAACCACTTGGAGTAAATGGGATTAGGAAACGTGGCGCCGGCACCAACGAGCGTGGTCTGGCCCACTACCGGCATAGCCAGAAGGACACACACCAACAGCACGATTTTGCGCATCACCCGATGATTCCTCCTTGAGATTTATATGTCCTCGTTCTATCGGCGCGGTGTTACAGGACGGTTACAAACGGGTGAATTTCTGATGAATGGCCCAGCGGTTCGATGTTCTTCGATGGAAGGCGCGAAGCGGAAACCATTTGAATGCAGCAGGCTTATGCTTGGAGTTAATGTGCCCCTTGCAGATGGGCGATCTCGCGCGGGAACAGGGTGTTGGCGGGAAACTCTCGTTGCAGGCCGGTCAGCAATTGCAGCGCGCGCGCCTTGTCCTGCTCGCGAACATAGGCGATCGACAACAAGATCCGCGCAAAGGGCGCGAGGTAGTGCCCATGCTCGGCGGTGGTTTGCAAGTCCACGATCCCGCCCTGCTTATCGGAGCGCAGGCCGCCCATGCGAAGAATCCAGCGCACCGGAGCGGACATGCTTCCGATGATGTATTTGCTGAAGCCAGTCGCCAGCAGCGCGTCATAGCAATTGGGACATACCGCCAGCAACTCCTGAGCCGAAGCGGCGGCCTGCTTGGTGTAGTGCAGAGAGGCCAGATTGCGCTTTTCGATGAGCGCTGCGTAGTCGGCCTGAAGACCCGACGACAAGGTCAAGGCGAAGAGCGCGTCGCGATCTTTGGGGTCCTTGACCAATCGGGCGCGCGCCAGAGTTTCGGCGCGTCCGATCGCGTCCATGAAGTGCTTGCGTAATGCTGGATCGGGGGTCAGCTTCGGACGTCCAGCGAAGGTATCGTCGTTCGCGTAGAACTGAGACTCCAGTACCCCTAGCCGGTTGAATTCAGAGAACAGAAAGCCTGCCGCTTCGCTGACCGGACCCATCGGGTCATCCGGATGCAATTGTTGCCACATCACAAAATCCTTTTGTGCGCCGGCAAAGTCGAGATTGTAGAGCCCGAAGAATCCGCGGTCGAGCGGAGAGAGCACCGCAGGTCGGGGCAGATCCTCGGCTTGCGCCTGCAAGCACAAAGCGCAACACGCCGCCAGGACTGCTACCATTCTCCACGCCCGTGCATCTAAGGTGTTGGCCATTTGTCCTGCTTGTGTGGTCTATTATCGTTC
>DATDGW010000693.1:0-2555 GCA_036521895.1 Candidatus Sulfotelmatobacter sp.
TGGCCGAAAAGGATAGTATTCGGCCACACGGGAGGAACGCAGCGAAGTGGCCGCCAAACGGGCATCTGAGAAGACAAAATCTCCGAGGGTTTTTGGCCAGGCACGAAAACCAGCAAAAATGTTCCGCGTCGGGCTTTATGCCCGCGTCTCTACGAACGACCAACAGACCATTCCGCTGCAGTTGCGCGCCCTGCGGGAATACACCGTCCGGCGAGGCTGGACGATCGCCCTACAGGTGAAGGAAGTCGCTAGCGGTGCGTCGCAACGGCAACTACGGGAGAAATTGCTGGATGCCGCGCGCCGCCGCGAGATCGATGTCGTGCTGGTGTGGCGCCTGGACCGCTGGGGCCGGTCTGTGGCGGACCTGCTGGCAACCCTTCAGGAACTGGAGCATCTCGGTGTCGGTTTCGTCTCGCTGACGGAAGCGTTGGATCTGACGACGCCGACTGGTCGCGCCATGGCTGGCCTACTCGCTGTTTTCGCCGAGTTTGAGCGGGAGATTCTGCGGGAACGGGTCCGCGCAGGCTTGGCCCACGCCCGCCAGAACGGCACGAAACTGGGCCGACCGGCAACGGCGGCGCGGCATGCCCCTGAAATCCGCAAGCTACACCGCGCCGGTGTCAGCCAGACCGAAATCGCCCGCCGCCTGCAGATTGGCCGCACGTCGGTCCGCCGTATCCTGGGGCTGACCTATTTCCCTGAGGAATAGGGCCCCAACCGTTACTCTACACAGCTTTGCCGAAAGGACACAAAGCTTCGGTTGGCGCCTGCTGGAATGCACTTGCGTTGCCACAAGTCTTCAAGGCCCGACAGGCTTCGTTTTAGGGCACTGCGCAGGAATCTGACAACCTACCCGAAAGGCCAGCTTTCTCAGGAGAGGGGTCGTTGGTTAGCCTGAAAGGGTGAGGGAACACGACTGGACGAGGGTTCTTGGGTGGCCTGGGTACAAGGTCTATCGGATGGAGATTGACGAGCACGGCAAGAAGCTGAAGCTGTGGGTGAGGCGGAAGAAGACGGGGTTGAAGCTGATTTGTTCTCGGTGTGGGCAGCACGTGGCTGCCCATGCGATCCACGAGGTCTGCGAGCGTGAAGTGCGCGACCTACCCTGCTTTGAGTACACAACGACCGTGGTGGTGGAGACGTACCGGGTGAAGTGTCCGCGTTGTGGGATACGTGCCGAGAAGGTAGCGCAGTTGCCGAGCAAGGCGCCTTTTAGCAAGCGCTTTGAGGAGGCCGTGGGGCAGGCTTGCGAGAGTGCGGCGGCGCGCCAGGTGGCGCGACGGATGGGTCTGGCAGCGAGCACGGTGCGGGCCATCGATCTGCGCTATTTGGAACGATGGGACGCCAAGCGGCGCCTGCCACCGCTACGACAGATGGGGGTAGACGAAATCTACCGGGGCAAGAAGGGCAAGTTCCTCAGTGTGGTGTGCAATCTGGAGACCGCTGAGCCGTTGTGGTTTGGCCGGGAGCGGAAAAAGGAGACGCTGGATGAATTCTTTCGCAGCCAGTTGGTCAGCCGGCAGCGGAAACGAATCGAGGCGGTGTGCGTGGACATGTGGGAACCGTTCCGGTTGAGCATTGAGGAATGGGCACCTCAGGCCAAGATCGTCTACGACAAGTTCCACATTCTTCAACACGCCAACGACGCCATCGACGAGGTGCGAAAGGCGGAGTTCTTCCGGCAAGGGCCTCAGAAGCGGGGACTCATCAAAGGGAAGAAGTGGCTGCTGCTGAGTCGCTGGAAGAATCTGACGTTGCAACACCGCGGGGAATTGAACCGGCTGTTTCAAATGAACCGGCGGGTCTTCAAAGCCTACCTGCTGAAAGAGAGCTTAGAGGGACTATGGAATTATAGCTACCGAGGGGCGATGCTCAACTACCTGAACAAGTGGATGGAGCAACTGAAGTGGCAGCGACTGGTCCCATTCGAGAAACTCGCGGAGACGCTACTGAAGCATGTGGACGGCATTGCGAACTACTGCGAGACCAAAGTCCGCTTCGGCGTTGTCGAGGCCGTCAATGGAAATATTCGGATGCTGATCAACCGTGGCCGAGGCTATCAAAATCTCCGATATATGCTCCTGAAGGCCAAGCGGCTGGCCGTGACCAACGTCGAGTTCATCGCCGTTCACACGGTCAAGAAAGCTGCGTAAAATGGCCCGTCCCTCGGATTCTCGTTCAGTGCCAGAATATCTTCCAACCACCAGAATTAATCTGCCCAACATCAACGGCAAGCCGGAAACAATCTTAATGTGCCAGAGCATTGTCCTGGCCATCGGCTGTTTCGATCCACCGAGACGGATTACCATACCCCCGTTCGCCACTCTCTCGATGCCGTTTCCAGATGGAGGCTATGGCTATCAGTATCTGCTCGTCATGAAGCCCAAAGACCTGTTCGCCCAGGAATACCACACAGAGAATGGCGTTACCTCCACATTTGAGGTTGACTCAGGCGTCACGTTTGGATCGCCCGTCGAGAAAAAGGACAAATTATGACCAAGCCCGAACTGATCGACAAGGAAATCGAGGTCCTGCGCGAGCAGATCCGGTTCCTG
>DATDGW010000694.1:0-1976 GCA_036521895.1 Candidatus Sulfotelmatobacter sp.
GTATCAGTGATCACTCTCTGCAAATCAGCATTTGCAGCGGCAATCTGCGTCGTAAGCCCGGGATACGAGATTGCCCGGAACTCCGTTGAAAGTTAGCGACTCTCGACCGTCATAGATTAGGCGACCTTCACGTCCTCGGCAACCGCCTTCTTAGAAACGTGGTTGGCCAGCGAAGCCAGCAGCGCGGGGATCTCCCGGTAGCCTTGCACTTTGCGGAACTGGCGCTCGGCCACTAGCAGGCCCGAGCCGACCCAGCGTTCGATGTGGTCGCCGGGACGCCAGCGTTTCACATTGCGGCACACCGTCTCCACAATCGAGAACGCCGATTCGATCACGTTGGTGCTGGCCAGGGTGCGACGCAGTTGAGCGGGCACGCGCAGGCGATGCACGGTGAGCGTTTCTTCCATGCCTTCCTCCAGACTGCGGGCGGCGCTCGGATTCAGCTCCATCAGTTCGCGATGCAGCCGGTCGAGCGTGCGCCGGGCGTCGGTGTATTCGGTCATGGCATAGGCGTTTTGCAGTTTCTTTTTGATCGCCGGTTTGTGCTCTTCGGGTAAGTGGTCGATGATGTTGCGCCGCTTGTGCACCTGGCAACGCTGGATCATCGCCGCCTCGCCCGCATGACGGCGCACCGCCGCTGCCAGCGCCTTGCCTCCGTCCAGCACATACAGACGCGGCACGCTGAAGTCCAGCCCGCGCGCCGCCAGATCGCCCAGTAACTCACTGACCACGGCGGCATTCTCGGTCGCTCCTTCGCGCAGGCCCAACACGGTCTTACGCCCATCAACATTGATCCCCAGGGCCACGATCATCTGCCGGTCGCGGAACGGAGTGCCGTCGATCAGCACCGCGCACAAACGCAACTCGCCCAGCGGACGCTCCATTAACTCCTGCAACTTTTCCCGGCTGGAGACGATGAAGTTCTCGCTCACCGCCGACTTCTCCACCCCGTAGGCTTCGTGAAAATCCTTCACCACCGCCCCATAGTTGCGCGTCGACAGCCCGCGCATCATCTTGTCCCACACCGCGTGTTCCATCGGCCCACTGCGCTGAAACATCTCGTAACTGCCCAGCCGTTGCTCGCGATGTTCCTGGTTACGCAGACGGGTTCTGCGGATCGGCACCTTCTGCCCGTCCACCACGCAGTACCCGGCTTCCTTCCCCCAGCGATGCGCCCGCCGCGCCGGGTGCTGCTCATGGCGCTCCCCCGCCAAGTGCCGCACTTCTTCCTCCATCACCAGGCTCATCAACGCCAACCCGGCTTCGCGCATCAGGTGCCCGACTCCTTCTTGCAGCAGGCCGACGACCTCGGTCAGGGGAACAATCATCTGTAGGTTGGGGTTTTCTTCCTGGGCCAGTTGCCGGAACTCTTGCACCGCCCGTTGCTGGTCGATCTGGTATCGTCTCTTCATAGCGACTCTCTCCTTTTTTCTTGGCAGAAAAAACCACCGCGCGATCATTATGACCGCGGTTGAGAGTCGCTACTTTCTACGAATTAACGGACATCCTCTGACGAATACGCCGGGCGGCTTCAAATCCATTCAGGCTTGGGAGCCCGATGTCGAGCACAATCAGATCGGGTTTCAGTTCCTCCGCTTTCTGAACCACTTCCAGTCCATCCGATACTTCGCCAATGATCTGCAAGTCGGGTCCTTGCCCCAGTGTGGCACGCATAAATTGCCGAAAGGGCGCGAAATCCTCTACCACAAGTATGCGGATTGATGACATGTTGAAACCCGGTTTCCCCGGTCACACTACCGCTTCTCCAGACAGGATAAGGAGCTGCAGTTTTCTCTTCACACTATCATCGCTAGATCAAGCAGAGTTGTAAACTACCCAAAGGTGCCGCTCTCGCCGCAATCCGTGCTATGTTCGAAGCGGCCTGATGTAGAACACGTTCCGTCAAGCATGTACAGACCTGTTTTGTGCTGTGGTACCTTTTACTATCTCGTTGGAGCATGCCTTGGTTAGATGTT
>DATDGW010000695.1:0-6434 GCA_036521895.1 Candidatus Sulfotelmatobacter sp.
ATCGCCGCCGGCGAAGTCGTCGAGCGCCCCGCTTCGGTGGTCAAGGAGATGCTCGAGAACTCGCTCGACGCCGGCGCCACCCGTATCAAAATCGCCGTCGAGGCCGGTGGAAAAAAGCTCATCCAGATCACCGACAACGGCTGCGGCATGGTGCGCGACGACGCTATGCTGGCCTTCGAGCGCCATGCCACCTCGAAAATCAAGATCGCCGAAGACCTGCTCAGCGTTGCCACCCTCGGGTTCCGCGGCGAGGCCCTGCCATCCATTGCTTCGGTCTCGCGTCTGCGTCTCGAGACACGCGCCGCCGAAGAACCGGCCGGCACCGTTGTCGAAATCAACGGCGGCAAAATCGCTCGCGTCGAAGAAGCTGGCCTCCCGCTGGGCACTTCCATTACGGTCCGCGATCTTTTCTTCAACGTTCCCGCGCGCAAGAAATTTCTGAAAGCGGAGTCAACCGAGCTCTCGCACATCGCGTCGCTGGTCACACACTATGCCCTGGCACATCCCGAGAAGCATTTCGAGCTACACTCCGCCACAAATGCCATGCTGGTCGCGCCTCCGGTCGCCGGATACAGCGAGCGCGTCTACCAGGTCTTCGGCAAAGAAACGCTCGACCAGTTGATCCCGGTAGCGGCGCGTCAGGCGCTCGAGCGCGTGGGTCTGCCGCAACCCCCTCCTTGGCGGCGCAAAGAAGAGGACGATCGCAACGCCGAGCCCAAAGAACTGGGCGAAATGCACCTCCACGGCTTCGTCTCGAAACCCGAGATCCAAAAGCTGAACCGCAACTCCATTTTTGTTTTCGTCAACGGACGCCTCATCCGCGACCGCCTCCTGCAGCACGCGCTCACTGAAGCCTATCGAAATATCATCCCGACCACTGTCTATCCGGTCGTGCTTCTGTTTCTGGAATTGCCCGCCGCCGAAGTCGACGTGAACGTGCATCCCTCAAAAACCGAAGTGCGCTTTCGCCAGCAGAGCGTGATGCACGATTTCGTTCGCGACTCAGTCCGCGCGGCGCTGATGAAGGCGCGGCCCGTACCGCAGTTCGTGACCGAGATGCGTGCCCACGCCACCGCCAGTCAATCGCTCACGCCGGGGGCGATGACGCCCGGAGCGCACGACTGGGAACCCGCGTCCGTCGTGGCGTCTGCGGCCGATGTCCCGGCCCACTGGCCTGCGTATGATCCTGCAGCCAGCGGAGGCTTCGCCCTGCAAACCTCTGTGCCCCCACCAATTTCCCAGCGCTTCCAGTTCGAAGGCGGCATCGCAGTCGAGGCGAACGCAGCGATCCCGGTCGCCCGCGGTCTCGAAACAATCCCCGACAACGGCTGTGCCCCCGCTCTTGACGTCAACGAAGAAAAACCCACGCTCTCCTCGCTCGGCACGCTGAAGCCATTAGGCCAAATTCGAAATTCTTTCATCCTCGCCGTAAACGAAGACGGCCTGTGGATCGTCGACCAGCACGTAGCCCACGAACGCGTCCTCTTCGAACGCATCTTGAAGCAGCGCGCTGCACAGAAGGTCGAAAGCCAGCGCCTGCTCATGCCGATCGTCCTTGAACTATCACCCGCGCAGCAAGCCGTGTTCGCCGAGATCTCCGACGAACTCCAGCACAACGGATTCGAAGCTGAACCATTCGGCGCCCGCAGCGTGGCCGTAAAAGTCTCTCCTGCCGGAGTGGACGCGGCCGCCGTCGAGCACATGCTGCACGAATTGCTCGACCAGTTCTCCCGCGAGGAGCAGTCGCTGAACCTGGAAAAGATCCGCGCCCGCATCGCCGCGTCGATCGCCTGCCACGCCGCCATCAAAGTAAACATGCCCCTGGAGCAAAACAAAATGGAATGGCTCCTAACAGAGCTATCCAAAACCGACCACCCAATGTCCTGCCCTCACGGCAGGCCGGTGGTTCTAAGGTATTCTGTGAAGGACATTCAGAAGGCGTTTAAGAGAATCTAGCTGCGAGCCTCGAGTCATGAGTATCGAGCTCAGGTTCTTACTCCTAGCTCATAGCTCGAAGCTCACGACCCAACGATGACTGACCTGGAATTACAACAACTGCGCCGCGAAAAATGGCGTCTAGATGGCAAGCCCATCCGGACGATCGAGCAGGCGCGCGCTTTTCTCGAAGAGGTGGGCTTCTGCCTGATGTATCCCAAGCGGCCTGCGCTGCTCGTGCCGACTTTCATCGGAGCGTTTGTCGGTTCAGACGATCGCCTCCCGGGATGGCAGCACGCTTTCAAGGATCCGCGCGCCGCCGAGGCCACCGAACTCATGGTGCGGTTGTTGCGCGAGCGCACTGCGTTCGAGGCCAATCTGTTCGACGAGAATAACGGGGTCCTGGTGCCGGCGTCGGTGTTCCCTTATTTTTATGCGCTCATCGGAGAGCGCAATCCCAAGCAAGCGCCGAAGGCGGGTTCGCGGTCTCCGTATTCTGCGCTGGCGTGCGATGCCTTCGAGTTGATCCGCCGCGACGGCCCCGTCTCCAAGCAGAAAATGCAGGAAGTGCTGGGTGGAAGCGTTTCGCTCGCGGCGCTCGACGGTGCACTCGGCGAGTTATGGTCGAAGCTGCGCATCACCCGTGTAGATTACAAAACCAGCGAAGGCTCAGTCTGGGACGTCCTCTACCGCTGGGCGCCGGACGCAGTGAAGGAAGGCGTCGGACTCTCGGTGCAGGAGGCGCTCACCGCGCTGCTCTCGAAGTATGTAGACTGCGTCATCGCCATCGAACCAGCAGACCTCGAAATCTTCTTCGGAAACTTCATCGCGCGCTCGAAGGTGAAGGACGCCGTCAACGCGCTGCTGGCCGCCCGCGAACTAAGCTTCGTGCACGTAAGCGGACAATCGATGCTGCAGATCACGCCAGAGAAAGTCGTAACGGCTCCGGCCCCTGAACCGCGTCACGCGACTCGGATCAGAAAGTGAGACGGGATAAGGCCATCGGCGATGCAGGGTTTGCGATTCTGCCTGCATTCTTCTCGCACGAGCATCTGGATCAGCTTTTGCATGAAATCGATGAATCAGCACCACGTCGAAGCCGCGCCGGCATTCGGCACGCTCTGAGTCTGTCTCCGGTGGCGGCACTGGCCCGTGAACCGCAAATGATCGAATTGGCTCGGGAGGTTTTAGGGCCCGAAGCGTTTCCATTTCGTGCCGCATTCTTCGACAAGTCGCCCACCGCAAACTGGCTGGTGGTGTGGCACCAGGACACTGCCTTGCCGCTGCGCGAGCGGATCGACCGGCTCGGCTGGGGACCGTGGTCGATCAAAGACCGAATCGACTACGCGCACGCGCCCGCAACCGCGCTGAGCCAGGTGCTCGCGCTGCGTGTAAGCTGTGACGATTCGATCGCGGGGAATGGTCCTCTGCGCGTCCTGCCGGGAACGCATACGCTGGGGGTGTTGAGCGACGATAACCTCCGCGATTTTTCGACGCGGATTGCAGCGGTGGATTGCGTTGCTCCCAAGGGCGGAGTTGTCGCCATGCGGCCACTTGTCGTCCACGCTTCAGCGAAGTCGCAGAACGAAATGCCCCGACGAGTCCTGCATATCGAATATGCCGCGTCAGAATCTTTTGTGAAGCCGTTGCAATTGGCAGTCGCATAGATCGCCGTGACCGTACCCTCATTCGCCGATTCTCATACTTACCGCGGACGGCTCGCGCCGTCTCCGAATGGCCTGCTGCACGTCGGCCATGCCCGCACTTTCTGGATCGCGGCGCGGCGTGCTACCGAGCATCACGGCCAGCTCATTTTCCGCAATGAAGATTTGGATTCGCAGCGCTGTCGCCCCGAGTTTGTGATGGCGATGCTCGAAGATTTGCGCTGGCTGGGTATCGACTGGATCGAAGGTCCCGATTGCGGCGGCCCTGCGGGTCCGTATGCACAGAGCGAGCGACGTGCATATTATCTCGAAGCGTGGCGGAAGCTACGCGATCTCGGCATGATCTATGCGTGTACCTGCTCGCGGAAGGATGTGGCGCAATCTGCGGGAGCGCCCAATGATCTCGATGACGAGCCCGTCTATCCGGGGAAGTGCCGGCCGCAGGAAGGGCAGGCGAGCTTCGCTCCGCCCGACCGGGTCGAAGACCCGGTCCTACAAAAGCAAATCGAGCCCGCGGGCGTGAACTGGCGGTTTCGCGTGCCCGATGGCGAGGAGATCTCCTTCACCGATCTGCGTCTCGGGCCGCAGCGGATGATCGCTGGCCGCGACTTCGGAGACTTCATCGTGTGGCGCCGCGATGATGTTCCGGCGTATCAACTCGCCGTTGTCGTCGATGATGCTGCTATGCGGATCACGGAAGTCGTGCGTGGCGCGGACTTACTGAAATCGACGGCGCGCCAGCTTCTCTTGTTCCGCGCGCTCGGGCTTCCGCCACCGGATTATTATCACTGCGACTTGATTCGAGACGAAAAGGGCATCCGGTTGGCGAAGCGCCACGATTCGTTGAGCATCCGTAAGCTCCGCGAATTGGGATGGACTCCAGAGCAGGTAAGGGCGGATGAGACTTTATGATTTCGATTTTATGTGGGACCGGATCTCCGATCCGGTCATGCGGAGCGACGCTCCGCTGCGCCCTTGCTGCGATCTGCGGGGGCTTTCTGAGTTTGGCCTATGCCTTCACGACCAGCGTGTACAATTTGTAGCTTTGCTGACCAACACCAGGAAATGACTGAGACCGGAAAAAACGAACCCTCCTCTGGCAAGCTGACGATCGCCATTGACGGGCCGGCGGGCGCGGGCAAGAGCACGATCGCCTCGCGCCTGGCGCGCAAGCTGGGATACGTGAACCTGGAGAGCGGCGCCATGTACCGCGCCCTTGCCCTCAAGGCCATCGATCGTGACGCCTCCTTCGACGACGAAGACGCGCTGGTCAAGTGGGCTCAAAACTCCCGCATTCAACTCGAGCCCACGCTTGGCGGAAATCGCACGCTGCTCGATGGCAAGGATGTATCGTCCCGCATTCGCGAGCGCGATGTGAGCGAGGCGGCTTCGCGCATCTCCATTCATCCCAAGGTTCGCGAGTGGATGGTCGCCCGCCAGCGGGAAATGGGCGCCGGGGGCGGTGTAGTCATGGAAGGCCGTGACATCGGCACGCAGGTTTTCCCCCACGCTGATTTGAAGATCTTTCTGGATGCCGATCCGGTCGTGCGCGAGAAACGGCGCATGGAGCAGCAGAAAATCAAGGGGGACGTGGCCGCGACCGTCGCTGCAGAACTGCGTGAACGCGACCGCCGCGACCGCACGCGCACGGCGTCGCCATTGGTCGCCGCCGCCGATGCGGTCATCATCAACTCGACTGCGTTGAGTGAGGACGAGGTGTTGGCGAAGGTGGAAGAGTTAGTGAACAAGAAACGCAATCACTGATCGAGCCGAGTGCTTCTCAGCGCCGCAGCGCCTCGCCCATGCGGGACAGCCGAGGCGGCTGTCCCCACATAAGTCTCTTTTGAAATCTTGAAACTCTGAAACCTGCCGTCTTCAGTTCTCCGTCGGTTCCACCTTCACCTTAGGAGCAGGCAGCGCCTTCCCGGATTTCGCGGGATTCGGCGGTTCTGGCGGAGTTGGCGGCTGCAGACTCGCCTTCCGAATCTCGATACCGTCGTGCTCGTTGTTGAGCACAATGTGCGCGAGGCCGTTGCCTACGCTGCCGCTGGCTTTACCCTCGTGCTCGTCGTTGCTAACCTTCAGTTCGGGAAAGTCCGTCTGAATCTCACCCTCCCGCGTGCGCGCATCCAGCCGGAATCCCGCCTTGTCTGGCAGGCTCAGCTGGATTTCCCCGTTGCGGCTGTCGATCTGTACATTGCCCAGCGTGCGCATGCCGACTTCGATCGCGCCATTGTCATTCTGCAGGCGGACGTCGCCTGAGACTTGTTCCAGCCGGATGTTCTTCGACCGCGTAGTTAAGTGCAAGGGACCGGTGATCTGCTCCGCGTGGAGTTCGTCGGAATCGAGATCGAGAGAGCCCTCAATCCGCGAAAACTCCATGTCGGTGCGCGAAGACTTGAAGATCACCGACTTCGTGATTCGCGCCAGCTTTACACTCTCCTGGAATTCGCCGTCGAGTTGCACCGCGCCCTTGACGTCCGCCACCGAGACTTCGTTCACCCGGCCTTCCACATGCACGTCGCCGGTGACCTGCTCGATCTTCACCGAGCCTTTTTCCTGGCTTACCTTGACGTTGCCGTTTATGTCTTCGACGCTCGTATCGGAATGCTGCGCTGAAATGTCGATGTTGCCATCGCGCCCCACCAGGTTCACATCGCCCCGACGCGAGGTGATCGAAACCGCCACTTTGCGCGGCAGGGACACATCGAGATCGGTTTCGACGGCATGGTCTCCGGACCCCTCAGCCTTGGCGTCGAGCGTGACGAGTCCTCCGATGGTCGTAAGCGTGGGCTTGGTTTCGCTGTCGTACTTATCGGCGTCGCTCTGATTCTC
>DATDGW010000696.1:0-16813 GCA_036521895.1 Candidatus Sulfotelmatobacter sp.
GGCCCCGCCAGCTCTGGCCGGCGTGCACGACGATGCGCAACAACTGGAAATCACGTGGTAGGCGGAGTTGGACAGCAGTCAAACCGATTAAAAGAAGTAAGCTTGATTTCAGGAGATATGTGACTCAGTAACTCGGACAGCAGCATGACAAAACCGCGAGAAGCACTTACCTTCGGCCTGGGCCGGAGCGTAGATCCATGTCCAGGCTCAGAGTTGCGTTATGCCAATGTTTTCGATGTGCGGAATGTTGTCGAATAGCTAATTTGGACGCGAATGATTCCATTTCCATAAATAACTCCAGCTATTTGTGCGACACAACACTAGCGTCTTTGCTGCGCTCGCCCTTTCCACCGATGCAGAACGACATTGGAATGAGAACCGCGCTACGCGCAATGCGGACGTTCGTGAAAGCGATGAAGCGACGTCCTAGCCTTTTGCAAGCAGCTAAATATTTTCTCGCTCGAGCGGGTCCGGATCGGAAATGAGTAAAGCACGCCATGAAACGGTGGGCCTTGCTGAGTGGCGCACATTCTACTCTCTTCTCGTCAGCATGGACGGCTTTTTGTCCGCCTTAGCGTTCCACGAACACCCACTCCTCGCTCACCAGAAAATTCGCCAGCGAACACAGAGCGATGGCAATCCCGTTGGCAGGCAGATAATTTATGTGACCCTGGCCGACCATCACTTTCATGAGCGCGAGGTTGCCGAGGATGGAGACGGCCCCGCTGGTCAGGTTAAAGCGGACGAGGCGCAGGAGGGAGCGGCGCCAGCGAGTTTCAAAACGATCGCCAGATCTGGTACGGTCCGCCCAGGTGAACTGTTCGTGCCAAACGAAGTTGTGGACCACCGCGGCTTCCACAGCTATGGCGGTTGCAGCGAGGTAGTTGAAGTGCAGAATACCCTTCACCAGGAACAATGCGGTGAACTGCACTCCAATTCCAACTCCGCCCACGAAGTTGAACTTGCACCAGCGCAGCAAGGTGGATGGTGGGGCATGGTCTTCGCGCGGGTTCGCTGGCATCTTCACCGTCATCGCAGGATCCTTTCTTCGCGATACAGTCGGATCGTGTTCTGCAGGGTGAAGACGACGACCATCAGGCCCATGCCAGCGAGACCGATGGCTCCGCCCACGTCGAACAGGCGATAGATCCCACCGAACAGATGGACCACCGGCTTCCAGAACAATACCAGGTTTCCCATTGCCAAAAGAATGCGCAGTTCCGTCGGTCCCAAGCGCCAGAACGAGATGCGGAACTCGCCCAGCGCGTGCGTCGCCAGATACGACTGGATCGAGAGCATCAGAAAAGCAATCAGCAGGCATATGGCGACGGCAGGATGCATGTATCCCGAAAGCGCAAGGCCCCCCATCAACGCGAGCCCGCCCAAACTGTCGACCATGTGGTCGACGTAGAAGCCGTATCGCGGACGCTGGCGCTGGCGGACCCGCGCGAGTGTGCCGTCGAGCGAATCGCCGAGCCAGTTGAGGGCGAGGCAGGCGATCACGGCGAGGAGCGCGTACCGATTCCGTGCAGCGAGGGCGTAGCACACTCCTGCGCCGACTTGGGCGGCCAGACCCAGGATGGTCAGGTGGTCGGGACCGATGCACTCCGGAGTGTGCGCGGCCAGCCAGAGTAGGGCGCGTTTCTCGGCGGCTGCAACCCAGCTTTCCTGCACGCGGAGCATGTCGGGGAACGGACGGGTGCGGCGCATCTCCAGAAGCACGCGCGGGTTTACCTGCTCACAGAACTCAGTCATGGTTTGGGAATTGGGAATTGCCATCGTTGCCGCCGCCTTTCGCTTTATGCTGCTCACGCGTCCAACTTCGCGCATTCTGGGGCGCAGGACAATGCACTGGGGATCAAGCTGGTGTCAAACGAAGGTCAAGAGGTAAGCGATTGACAACACGGGAGATAGGTGGCGCGATCAATTGCGCGGGACGGGCGGCGGGCGGGAGGCCCTCCAGACAGCCGCCGGGACGGCGGCGCTATTTTGCTTCGCGAATAGACTCCGACAGGTGATCAATCGACCGGGCGATCTGTTCTGGCGTGATGACAGCCGAGGGAGCTAGAAGAAGGTGGTCACCAGAGATGCCGTCGACGCTGCCCTGCATGGGGTAGACCAGGAGCCCGCGCTTGAGGGCCGCGGCCGCTACGTGTCCGGCGAAGTTGTCTTCGGGCGGAAACGGGCGCTTACTGGCTTTGTCGGCCACGAATTCCACCGCCCAGAGCAGACCGATGCCGCGAACGTCGCCGACGGTCGCTTCTGTGCGTAAGGTTTCAAGGGCTTGCTTGAAATAGCTGGCAGGAGTGTCGGGGCGGCTCGAGTCGGCCGCTGCTACCAACTTCTTCTCCTGCAGGTATCGCAACACGGAGCGTCCGGCGGCCAGCGAAATGGGATGCGCGTTGTAGGTAAAGCCGTGCAGGAACGCGCCGGAGCCGGCGGCAATCGCGTCGACGACTTTCTTGCTCACGATGACCGCGCCGAGCGGTGCGTATCCGCTGGAGAGGCCCTTGGCGGCGACGAGAATATCTGGAGCGACATTACTATGTTCCACGGCGAAGTTGTGGCCGGTGCGCCCCATACCGGTCATGACCTCGTCGGCGATCAGGAGCACGCCGTACCGGCGGCAGATGTCGGCAATGGATTGCAGATATCCCGGCGGAGGCACTACCGCCCCGAGCGTGGCGCCGCTGACTGGTTCGAAGATGAAGGCGGCGGCCTGGCTGTTACCGGCAGCGATGGCGCGTTCGAGTTCGGCGGCGTATTGCTGTCCGCAGTTGCGGCAGCCGTCGGTGCAATCGAAATCGCAGCGGTAGCAATAGGGCATGCCGACGTGCGGGAACTCGCGCACCATGGGCAAATACATCTCGCGGCGTCGCTTGTTGCCTGACACCGACAAGGCGCCGAGCGTCGAGCCGTGATAGCTCTGCTGGCGGCTGAGAATCTGGTGGCGAGACGTCTGCCCGATTTCGACTTGGTACTGGCGCGCCAGTTTCAGCGCAGTCTCGATCGATTCGGATCCGCCACAGGTGAAGTAGACGGCGCCCTCGCGGAAATTTTCACCCGCGAACGCCAACAACTCCTCGGCGTATTCTTCGGCAACCGGGGTGGTGAACTGGCTGGTGTGGACGAACTCGAGCTTGGCAGCCTGCGCGGCCATGGCGGCAGAAATTTCCGGAACTCCGTGTCCGATAAAGTTGACCGCGGCGGAACCGGAAAGGTCGAGATAACGGTTGCCGTCGGCGTCCCATAGGTAGACGCCTTCGCCGTGAACGGCCGCGGGGAAATTTTTGCGGAAGGATCGGCGGAGGACGGCGGAACGGGCTGAGATGGTCGTGGAGTCGGCCACACTTGAATTATCGCACCAGAGTTAGCTCGGCAGTTTGAGGAACTCGGAGGCGGTTCCACAGCTAGTACGTCGAATGTCCCACCTTTTGTGTCTTTGGAACATCTAACGGTGTAGAACGCGTCCCCTCCGATCCCGATGCTAATGCTGTGATCGAGGACGGTTCTGTAAGGAGCTTCGATGAACATATATCGTTTCATGGCGAACGCAGCATTGGGTGTGGCGGTTTGGCTGTGCGGGAGTTTAACCCTGTCGGCGCAGCAGACGACATCCGAAAAGGGAGTCCCGGCGCATATGCTGGTCACGGTCGAGCCTCATCGCGGCGCCTCGGTGCCGGCAGTCAACCGTGAAGACGTCATGGTGTACGAAGGAAAGGATCGCGACCCGGTGACGGAATGGGTTCCCGCGCAGGGAGACCGAGCCGCTCTCGAACTCTTCGTTCTGCTCGATGACAGCTCCGACAGCAGTCTGGGCACGCAATTGGACGACATTCGAAAGTTCATCGATGCGCAGCCCGCCTCCACGAAGATCGGGATCGCGTACATGCAGAATGGTACGGCCAGGATCGTGCACGATCTGACGAGCGATCACGCACTGGCGGCGAAGGCGCTGCGCCTGCCGATGGGGGCCCGCGGGGCGAACGGCAGTCCTTATTTCTCACTGAGCGACCTGATCAAACACTGGCCGGAAAGCAGCGGGCGGCGCGAGGTGTTCATGGCCTCGGACGGAATCGACCTGTATTACGGCTCCGGCGATCTGAACGATCCGTATGTGAACGAGGCGATCGAGAGTGCGCAGCGCGCGGGCATTGTGGTTTCTGTGATCTATTCTCCCGGGGTCGGCCACTTTGCCCATGACTACTGGCAGACATACTGGGGGCAGC
Source organism: Candidatus Sulfotelmatobacter sp. (assembly GCA_036521895.1). GTDB lineage: Bacteria > Acidobacteriota > Terriglobia > Terriglobales > Acidobacteriaceae > Sulfotelmatobacter. The sequence goes on from DATDGW010000696.1 coordinate 4,230, forward strand.
TCTATCTCGCGCAGGTCGCGGACCGGACAGGGGGAGAATCCTATTACATTGGGTTCAACGGGCCGGCGGTTGCTTTCTCTCCTTACCTCGATGACTTCACACAGCGCCTCAGTCATCAATATTTCCTGACATTCCTCGCCAAACCGCCGAAAAAGTCTGGGCTGCAACCGGTAAGACTGAGGACGGAACTGCCGAATGTGGATCTGGTTTCGGCCGACAAGGTGTATGTGGCGGCCGAGTCAAAGTGAGGGCAGGGAGTTGAACAGGAGTGTCGGCCGCGCAACTGCCTGACGAGTTGAGATTCCGATAAGATTGAACGTTCCGATCGGGTCTCGATGACGAAACTTTTTCGCTTCTTCCGGCCGTCGCACCAGCACACGGCGTTTTCGGCGACTCTGCTGCTGATGACGACGGTGATGCTGTCGCGCGTCGTCGGCTACCTGCGCGAGGCCTACATCGCCTTCGCTTTCGGCGCCGGATCGCAGACCGATGCCTATGTTGCGGCATTCACACTCCCCGACTTTCTCAACTACATTGTGGCCGGGGGCGCCGCTTCCATCACCTTTATCTCGATCTACACTCGGTTTCTCGCGGAGAAGCGCGACGCGGATGCGCGCAAGACGTTTTCGATCATCATCACGGTCATGACCGCGGTGATGCTGGTGGGAACGCTGCTGACGGAGATTTTCGCGCCCCAGTTTGTGCGCTGGTTCGTGAAAGATTTCAAGCCCGATCAGATCGAACTCTGCGTGCACCTCACCCGAATTCTGCTGCCGGCGCAGGTCTTCTTTTATGTCGGTGGCGTAGTTTCGGCCGTCCTGCTTTCGCACCGGCTGTTTCTGCTGCCGGCGTTCGGCCCGCTCATTTACAACGTGTTCATCATTGTGGGCGGCGTGGTCGGCGGAAGGCATTTCGGGATTGCCTCGCTGGCCTATGGAGCAGTGGTGGGCAGCGTTGCCGGCCCGTTTCTTGCCAGCGTGATTGGTGCCGCGCGCATTGGCACAGGATACAGGCCTTCGTTTGATGTGAAGAATCCTGCGTTTCGCGAATGGGTGAAGCTGTCGGTGCCGCTGATGCTGGGCGTGTCACTGGTGACAGCGGATGATTGGATCCTGCGGCACTATGCTTCGAGCGTGGTGGGCGGCATCTCGCGACTCAACTATGCGAAACGGTTACTGGCGGTGCCGATCGCGGTGCTGGGGCAGGCGACAGGGCAGGCGTCACTGCCGTTCTTTGCGCGCCTTTTCAACGAGAAGAAGCTGAAGGAATTCGCCGTCACTGTGAACGATTCGGTGTACCGGGTTTCGGCGGCGTCGTTGCTGGCGACGGCGTGGATGACGGCCGCCGCCCTGCCGCTAATCGATCTGGTTTATCGACGGGGAAAATTTCTTTTTGCCGACACGCAACCGACGGCAATTTATTTTTTCTGGTTTTCTCTCTCGCTGGTGCTGTGGTCAGCGCAGGGACTCTACGCGCGCGCGTTCTATGCCGCGGGGGACACGCTCACTCCGATGGTGGCCGTCAGCGTCATCACAGCGCTGTCGCTGCCGGTTTATTCGTTCTTGTTTCACACCTTTGGGGTCGTGGGACTGGCGTGGGCATCGGATCTTGGAATCGGGATCAACCTGCTAGCACTCGCCTGGCTGCTGCATCGCAAGGGATTGGTCCCGCTCGGTGAATTACGCTGGCTGGAGTTAGGAAAATCCGCGGTGGTGGCGGTGTTCGCGGGAGCAATCAGCTTTGAAGTCGCGAAAATTGTGCCGCTGGCGGCAGGCCATGGCAGCCGCATGGCGGATGTCACGCAACTGGCGCTGGTTTCCGTTACGTGGGCAGCGGCGGTAGCGGCGGGTTTGTGGCTGCTGCGCTCGGAGTTGCCCAGTGACTTGCGGCGGCGCAAGGGAGCGGTGTATCCCGTGGTCGCGCAGGGACAGAGCAAAGAAATTTCGGAGGCGGGAACGCAGCCGTAAGTTCCCGGTGTTAGCTCTCAGGGTCTGGAGTTGGGCTATACTCTTTCTCCGGAGTACCTGAAATGACCACCGCTGTAAAACCTGTCTGCATCCGAACTTTCGTCGAAGGGCTCCGGCAATTTCCCGAGTCTGCGTTCGGCCCGACCGAACCGGTGCGGCGCTTTCTGCAGGACGCGCCGGTCAGCGCTGACTCTCTCGGGCCCTACCTCAACTGGGACCGGCAGCACTACACCCGGAATCTCATCGACCGCACGCCGCTCTACGAATTGATGGCCATTTGCTGGGAGGTCGGGCAGGCCAGCTCGGTGCACAATCATCGCGACCAGAATTGCTGGATGGCGGTACCCATCGGTCGTTTGCAGGTGGAAAACTTTCACTTGGTTCATCAGGATCTGGACGGCGGAACCTGCCGGCTCGAGCCCACCGACACTATCGAGATGAACCCTACGCATCCTCGCGCGGTCGATCCGGCCGATCCAGTGCATCGCGTGGTGAATCTGCGGGAATTCAACCGGCGCGCGGTGAGTCTGCATGTCTACTCACGGCCCTTCGATACCTGCGTGGTGTACTCGCCGGAACAGGGGACGTGCGGCGAAATCAAGCTCCACTTCAACACCGAATACGGCAAACCGAAGTAACTGCGTCTACCCTTCGACAGCTACCACATCCGCCTGCCTGTCGCTAACATTTGTGCAAGGGAGCAGTCATGAATCGTTTGCTCGGATGGATGGTGTCGGCTTTTGTTCTCATATTGATCAGCTCTTACATGTGGACGCACCGTGAGCGTGTAGTGGCGGCGGTGGCGGTGCCCGCGGCGCCGGTCGTAACGCAGGGCACTCCAACCGATCAGACTTATGATGAAGTGCGGGATGCTCAGCATGCCGTGACTCTCGCCGGTCCACTGGCGAACTACATGGCGCACCAGAAGCCCTCCGACATCGAAACGCTGAACCCGATCAAGCCCCCTCAACCGGCCCAGCCGAATCCACCTGCCGGACCCGCGCTGCATCGAACGGGCGCTCCTCCTCGTGTGGCAGATTCGCCGGTGGGTACCAGTCGCGACCTGGTGCATCAGATGTTTGGGGTTGCGAAGGTCGTGGAGCTGGCCTTTGAGGTGCCGGCGAATGCCTCCAATCCGCAGTTGCGCGGAACCTATGAGTCGTTCGTGAAGCGTGGCGGAGCGCTATCCAGTGAATCGGACGCCGACATCGAGTTTCTGGTGTTGAATGCGAAACAATATGAGGATTTTCTCAACGGACGGCCCGGCGAAGCGGTGTTTTCCGCGGAGGACGCTCACTCGCTAGAAGTGAACACGAGCCTGCGGCCAACACTCGACGAGCCCGCGAAATACTATCTGATCTTCCGCAATAACTCGCACACGCCTGGGAAGAAAATGGTGCAGGCGGACTTCCACATCGACTTCTAGCTGCTTGGCTGCGGCTACTTTTCTGCTGCTACACTAAGCGGGTTGCCCCCGCGCAAGAAATCATCGGACCAGACCTCGCCAGCGGCAGCTTCGAGCCGCAAAACGGCTACTAGCAAGCCGTCTCAGGCAGCCCCCGCGCACGGCCGCATCTACCTGATCGACACCATGTCGTTCATCTTCCGCGCCTATCACGCCATGGCGCGGCAGCGGCCCATGTCGACCAAAACCGGGCTCCCGACGGCGGCGATCTACGTCTTCGTGAACATGCTGCGCAAACTCCGCGAAGATTTTTCTCCGGAGTATCTGGCCGCCGTGTTCGACGTTGCCGGGCCCACCTTCCGCGACGAGCAGGCGGAGGCCGTGACCACCATCCGCAAGTTCGACATCAAGACGCAGACGTTCACGGAAGTGGAATACCAAGGCTACAAAGCCAACCGCGCCGCCATGCCGGAAGACCTGGTGCAGCAGGTTCCCTACATTCGGCGGGCACTCGAGGCCTACCGGATTCCGATTCTGGAGGTGGTCCGCTTCGAGGCCGACGATGTGATCGGCACTCTGGCCCGCAAAGCGGCCGAGGCTTCGCATCCGGTATACGTCGTGTCCAGCGATAAGGACATGATGCAGTTAGTCAATGAGAAAGTGCAGATTCTGAATCCGCCGAAAGACAATCTGATCTGCGACGCGGCGAAGGTGGTGGAAATCCTCGGCGTGCCTCCTGAGCGCGTTATCGACGTGATGGCGCTGCGCGGCGATGCCATCGACAACATTCCCGGAGCGCCTGGCATCGGCGACAAGGGGTCGGTGGAGATCATCAAGCGCTTCGGGACGGTCGAGCAGGCGCTGGAGCGCGCCGCCGAGGTCGAAAAGAAAACCTACCGCGAGTCTCTGCAGAATAATCGCGAGGCGATTCTGTTCAGCAAGAGCATGGCGACCATCGACATGAATGTTCCCATCGAACTGGATGTGGAATCCATGCGCGCGGGTGAGCCCAATTCGGACGACTTGCGCGCGCTTTTCACCGAGCTGGAATTTACTTCGCTGCTGAAAGAGCTGCTGCCCGTAGTCGAAGTGAGCGAGAGGCGCTACGCCGAGGCGAAATCGGCGGCGGATGTCGAGAGCGTTGTTAGCGCCGTTGCGGACGGGGGCGCACTGGCGGTGTCAGTAGAGCAGGAAGAGGCAGCCGCCGCGCCTGAAGAAGAAGAAAAAGAAGAAGAGCCGCAGGACACGCAAATGTCTTTCATGGGGAGCATGGGGGCCCCGATTGAAGCTGCTCCCGAAGCGGCGGCACGGCGCGCCGCGATCTCTGCGGCTGCGGGGTCGGCGACGGTCGTCAGGCTCGACTCCGGAGGCGCTGCCGAACCATTGCGCTCAGCGCTGACGAACGCTGACGTACCCAAAACGCTCCACGACTACAAGGCCGCGATTCACGCGCTCGATCCGCTGGGAATTTCGCTTGCAGGCGTGCGTCACGACCCAATGTTGTACTCGTACTTGCTCGATCCGACTTGGTCATCGCACCGGCTCCCCGACGTAGCTCTGCGGCGCTTCAATTTGAAGCTGGGCGGTGAGCTTGCCGAAGCTGCCGACATCGCCGGACGCATTGCTGTTACGTTGCGCGGCGAGGTCGAGCGGGCGGGGTTGGCCAAGCTTTACGAAGAGATTGATCTGCCTCTCGTGCCGGTGCTGGCGCGCATGGAGCGGGCGGGAGTGAAAATCGACACGGCGGCGCTCTCGCGGATGTCGAGCGAACTGGAGCGCGAGATCGCTGCAAAGGCGAAAGAAATTTACGAAGTTGCGGGAATGGAATTCAACGTCGGCTCGCCGAAGCAACTGGGCGACGTCCTGTTCAATCGCATGAACCTGCCCAAGCCGGTGAAATACGGCAAGGGACGCACCATCTCGACCGCGGTCGACGTGCTGGAAGAACTCGCCGAGAACCATCCCATCGCACGCATGGTGCTCGACTATCGCCAGCTCACTAAGCTGAAGTCCACGTATGTCGACGCGTTGCCCGCGCTCATCAAGCCGGGGAGCGGCCGGTTGCATACGACCTTCGGCCAGACCGGAACCGCGACCGGACGGCTGTCGTCCGCCAATCCCAACCTGCAGAACATTCCGATCCGCACCGAACTCGGACGTGGAATCCGCGCCGCCTTTATTGCCGAGCCCGGCCATGTGCTGCTGACGGCCGACTATTCGCAGATCGAACTGCGCCTGCTGGCGCACTTCTCGCGCGATCCGCTGCTGGTGGAAGCTTACCGCCGCGGCGACGACATTCACACGCTCACCGCCTCGCAAGTGTTTGGCGTGCCTCCGCTGATGGTCACGCCGGACCACCGCCGCCAGGCAAAGGTTGTGAACTTCGGCATCGTCTACGGACTGTCCGCGTTTGGACTTTCGCAGCAACTCGGCATCGAGCCCAGTGAAGCCAAGCAGTTTATCGTTGCCTACTTTGAAAAATACAGCGGCGTACGCGCCTTCATCGATAGGACTTTAGAAGAAGCCCGCCGCGACATGAAAGTGAAAACGCTGTTCGGCCGCATCCGCCCCATCCCCGACATCAACAGCAAAAACGCCAACCAGCGCGGATTCGCCGAGCGAACGGCGGTGAACACGCCGCTTCAAGGTACGGCAGCGGACCTCATCAAGATTGCGATGATCCAAATTGACGGCGCGCTGCGCGAGCGCGGCATGAAGTCGCGGATGACGCTGCAGGTTCACGACGAACTGGTGTTCGAAGTTCCCGAGAACGAAGTAGAGGCGATGCAGCCGCTGGTGCGGGAGCACATGGAGAAAGTCCACGCGCTCGCCGTACCGCTGCAGGTCGACATGGGCGTTGGGGCGAACTGGCGCGATCTGGAGTAGCCGGGATGCCCCAAACGTAGTGTAGAATTATTGAGTGAACCCCTCCGCTGTGACGGGATCGCTTTAGAGCGACCGTAGCTTCAGTGGAATCCTTCCTCGTCGGGACGTGGCTCAGCCTGGTAGAGCACTCGCTTGGGGTGCGAGGGGTCGGCAGTTCAAATCTGCCCGTCCCGACCAATTCATTTCCAGAGTCAGTTTGCGTTCGGGCAAATAGTCGAGAACTGACGTAATGTCGACACCCCGACGAACCGATGTTAGTTCTGGGGGATGCAAACTTCAGCAGCGGGGGACTGTCCAACCTGTCATACCGGTTACATATCAGGTGAGTCGGGCTGCCGCGTCTGTGGCAAGCGGCGAGGACTCTCTGACCCGCCGGTTTCCGTGATTTCGCTCGTGCTGCGAAGCATCGGCATCATCGTGCTGCTTGCCACTTGTGCCGCGATTGGCCTTGGCGTCTATTCCAACATGAGGCTCACGCGGTCCGACGCCTACAAGGACTCGCTGAAAACTGCGTTCTCTTCCCCAGAGGTACAGAACATCCTCGGAAGCGGAATCCATGCAAAATTTCCGGCGCTGGGGCACGTGGTGTCTTATGGCCCTTCAGAATTTTCCGAGTGGTCGGTCGCGATAGCCGGCTCACGCGGAACCGGCCATCTCTATGGAATCGCCAATAAGATCAACGGCGCTTCAGTGTTTTCACGGCTGATTTTCAAGTCCCAGGGCGGCAAATACCGGGTTGACCTTGCGCCGGTTCATAAAATCCGTCTTCCGCAGGTACCCGCAAAGAACGTCTATCTCATTCCCCTGGGTTTGGATGAGCCGGAATCTCTTCAATGGGCGCCGCCTTATTACAAAGCAGAGCTCGGAATAGATGTAACTCTGCTTCCAGCCGTTCCGCTAGACTCGAGCCTGATCGATTGGAAGCGCAATCAACTTAACGGTGACAGATGTATCGACGAGTTTCTGCAACGGAAACACGCGGAGTTGGCTCGCGACCCGTTTGCCATTGTTATCGCAGTAACGTCCCACGACATTTACGCTCCTAGCTTGGGCTGGACCTACGTAGAGAACTTGCGGAGCGAGGGCCGCTTCGCGGTGGTTTCGTCGGCAAGATTGCATCCCCCGGCGCCGTTAGAAAAGATGAATCCGGAGTGGCTGAACGCCCGGCTTCAGAAGCTCCTGACCAAGAATCTCGCGATTCTTTACTTCGATCTTCCGATGAGTAGCGATTACACCAGCCTCGTCAGCGGAGGGGTGCTTTCGGGATCGGAGATCGATCAAATGGGAGGCACGCTTGTCGGGTCTGAGGGGCGGTGGGACCCGTTTATCGATTCGGGAGGTCCTGCCGTCACTATCTACGACGTGCCCGGAAAGAGTCCTCTGTGGAAGAAACAAATTGCTAGTTCCGCCCTGCCGGATACCTCCGCCCAGGTTTTTTCCGCGTCCTTGAACGTCGGGCTCCTGGTGCAGTACAAATCAGATTTCTTATTCCCGGATGAACCCGGCCTGGAGTTCACTCGCGTTTACCGGAACCAGGACGATCGCTCACGTGCGTTTGGAGTAGGCGGGTCCGATTCATTCGACATGTTTCTCGGAGGAAAGATGGGAGTCGCCGTCGATCTGATCATGGACGACGGAGGCAGGGTCAACTTCGTCCACCAACCGCCGCAGGTTGGACAACGAGGTGACACTTATCGGCCCGCATCGGGCACCGGCGGCCGCTTTGTAGATGCCGTCTTTCTGGGGAACACCTGGCAGGTCACAACGAACGATGGGTGGTCGTATTTCTTCCCCTACCGGCCAGAGGCTCTGCCTCAATATGTCACTGTCCTAACATCGTTCGTGGACCCCGCCCAGCGTAAGTATGAAATGCAGCGGGACTCATTCGGAGCGCTTCTCGAGGTGACCAGCCCTTCGGGCAAATGGCTCCGGATGGAAAATGACTTTCAACATAGGATCCACAAAATCACTTCCTCTTCAGGCCGCACCATGCAGTATGACTATGACGCGGATGGGCACATGATCCGCGCGACGGATTCTGAGAGAAATGTGGAATCCTACACATACGACGAGAAGGGGCAAATGCTGACCGCAGCCCGCGGAAACGAGAAACCTTTCTTGAGCAATCAATACTTCGTCGACGGATACATCAAGAGCCAGACGATGGGAGACGGCCAGTCCTTCACCTACGCTTACTTTCGCGATGATGGGAGGATGCGCGAGAACGAAATCACCGACCCCAATGGGCTTCAAACGTACGTTCGGTATGACCGCTATGGCTACTTGGAATTCCTGCCAGGGCATCCAGGCGATCAGCCCTGAGCCCGGGGTATGCTCCCCCGCCAGAACCGCATTGATTGATGGGCGGTGAACGATCGAGTCAGCCCGCTCCTTCCATCTCTTCCGCCATGGCCAGCATCTTCGTGACGCTGTTCCAATTGCGGGCTGTGCCTGTGGTCTTCAGCAGTTTCTCGACCTGCGACCACGGGAGCTTCGACTTCCCGGCGCCGTCTGGGAAGTAGATGTAGAGTTCGCGGCCTTTCAGATGAATCTCCTCAGGATAATTCGTCAAGCCTAACAGAGTAGCATTCGCGTCCGATCCGGGCTCGTCGCTCAGGAACGTCACCAGGATTTTGCCGGGCTCTAGCTTTCGGCTGGCAGCGAAAGGGGTCGCCGCGATGGCGCTTCTCAATTCGCCCGTCGTGCGGAGGATGACTGCCGGGCGAAAGCCAAACTTCCGCTCGATCGCGTCCTGGATCTTCTTCACAAGGGCGGGCGAGTTCTTTTCTTTGGTCCGGAAGATGACGTTGCCGCTCTGCACGTAGGTTCGCGGATCTTCGAACTTGAGCGATTCGCACAACGTCCGCAGGTCATCCATCTTGATTTTGTTGTGGCCGCCCAGGTTGACGCCACGGAGCATCGAGATCAGTACAGGCATGCCCGGTCCTTCAATTCGCCTTGGGGCTGTTCTTGCGAACCGCGATGCGGCGGTAGAGTTGCTTCTCTGGGCCAAGCGTTAACGTCCCGGTCATGGTGTCGCCGGAGACGCGGAATTCCCAGTCGTCCCGCTTGGGCGTGTTGCCGGTACAACTCAGCGTGGCCTGGTCTGCGTGATACTGGCACACCATGCTCCCCATGAATTGCGGCGAGCCGTCGACGATTTTGTCGGCATCGATGCTCCGTTGTGCAGGATTCTTCTTGTCGGCCGTGATGCGATAGACGACATGCTCGTCGTGGCACGGGGAGTCGGGCACCGCGCACTTCGATTCGCCTTCCCACGAACCAGTCACGCCCGCCGCGGCCGGCGCAGACTGCGGCCAGGCCACAGCCGTCAAAAGAAGAATCGCGACTATACCCAGGGAGAATCGCATGGGCGGAATTCCAGGAGCACATGATAGCCGAAGCGGGGCCGCTCAAACTAGCTGATGTCGTGCGAGCCCGGTAGATCCGGGCGGCGATGCCCTACCGAGTAGGTGGAACCAAGAGAATCACTTTGACTTGGTGTCGATTCGCTCGGACAATCAGGAAAGCTCTGGCCGAGCTGATTTCCAGGTCGCACCGCTCGCGACCGAGGGGCCTTCCGGGCCCGGGGAGAAGTACTATGTCGGGACAAGTGGTTCTGTATTTCGAGGATCAGGCAGACGCGTTGCGCTTCGCTCTGGCCGCAGGTTCGGTCATGGCCGGCGAAGGCGCCAAGTTCACCAGCGATCTAGTGTCGGAAACCGCGCGGGTCACGCGCATTCGGCTGGACGCGGTGAATGCGGGGGGATCGAAGAAGCCGAATCCCGTACGCGCGGCTTGAAGTTTTTGGGCTGATGGCCGGCTTGAACGCCACTCGCCGCGCTTCGTCCGGCGGACAGCCTGGGACTGCCCCGAGGCGAAGTCGACCGACGGCTGTCCCACGTACTGTTATGCAGTTCCGGCGTTGGTGAAGGCTTCCAGTGCGTCGGAGAGCGTGGGGAACATCAAAAAGATCTGCTCCACCTTTGTGATCTCAAAAACTTTCCGCACGCGCTTGTTCACACCCGTGAGTGCCATGCGCCGCCCAGCCTTGGTGCAAGAAGTACACGCGCTGACCAGCGATCCCAACCCGGAAGAATCCAGATAAGGAACGTTCGTTAAGTCCAGAATCATGGTGGGAGCATCTTCGCGCCGGACCGCGTTCATGAACGGAGACACGTTCTCCATGGTCAACGGCCCGCGGAAGCTCAGCACTCCACGGTCCAGACGCTCGATCTCCAGCGGTTCCGAAGCCATCGCGCAGCGATTCTAGGCTAGATGGCAAGCCGGGTTCAAGTGGCCTGCACCTCTGAGAGTTCTCTAGTTACGTTTGGACACTGTCCTCGCTCTGTAATCTTTTGTGATATCTGCGTGCGCGCCGCTGCAAGGCGCCCGCGCACGACTACGATTGCAGTAACGGCATGTGGGGGAAATGGATAATGAAACGAATTGGAACTTCTTGCCACCGATGTTGCAGCCAGCCCTCATAGCAGTCCGTGCGCCAGTTTCGCGAAACACCCCAAGGGATCGCAAGCCCGCATTCTGTTGAGTTCGGTCTTCGGACCGTACGCGCAGGACGACGAATTTGGCAGCCGCTCCATCAATCCGATGGAGCTTTATCACAACCCGGTCACGCGCGCGCAGAGCAGCTACTCGCTGCGCCTGTTTCATCAAGTTGCAAGGCTCCGACACGCGGGAACTCACCCGCGAACTGCGCGAGCACCGGATTCGCGTGTAGGGGTCGACCATCATCAGGCTGGAGCACCATTCGCCAGACAACATCGTCTCGGAAAGCAAGCACGCCGTTTCGCACGATACCGACTTCGACCAGTTCATGCTTTACGCGCCCGTACCTGGAACTCCGCTCCATCAGCAGATGTCCGAAGAGGGCCGCTTGCTGAAAGACCTGGACTATGCCGACGTGCATGGCCAGTTTAAATTCAATTGCAAGTACGCGCGATTTCGCGGGAAGACTCCAAGCACTTCCTCGATTGGGCCTTCTGGCGCAACTTCCAGCTCAACGGCCCCAGCCTGTACCGCATTTCGCGAACTTTGCTAGCGGGATCCAAGCGTTACAAAGACTATCCCGACGCGCGCGTACGGGAACGCTTCACGCGCGAGATGGGAAAACTGAGCGGCGTGTACAGCTCGGTGTTGTGGGCGATGGAACGGCAGTTTCGGAAAGTCAATCACAACGTCAGCGTACGGATCCGCGAACTGCGGCAGGAATTCAAGCAGGAATCCGGCATTGTGTCGCGGATGCTTCCCGCACTGCTAGGTCCGGTACTGTTGTGAACAACGGGACGCTAAGAAAAACGTCTGGCGGGGGGGCGGAAGACCTACGAGCCGCCCACGATTCTCGAGCCCAGCAACTGGGTCGAAGCTTAAGCGAGTTCGGAGCGGTCGCTCCAGTTTCATTTCAGGCTCTCTGGAGCGCTTTCCGAATGTGAACTTCCTGGGCTGGCGGAGTCTCTTGAACACGATCACGGCTGGCAGATTGCCGGGCGTGAGGCGTTCCGGCATCGCGCGCAGGCCGAAAATCTGAAACAGCTGCGCCGGAAGCGACCACCGGTCCCAGCTCTCCCGCTCGTCGTAGTTGAGAACCACCGCCCGGGTGCCGACCACCGACTGGATCCGGGACATCCCTTCCTCGCAGTGCTTGCCGCCGCCGGGCACGGCCAGCACAGCCTGGCCGCGTTTCTTCCATGCGATCCCGACTCTCGAACAGAGCAGGAGTCCGTACCGGCAGAGCAATGGCGAGAGTACGACATACAACAAGATGGAGAGGATGGAAACCAGCTAGACCAAGGGAACCAGCAGCTTGAAAGGAATTCTGTTCAGAATCGCGCGCGGATGCGCATGCAATAGCTATCCCGTGCGCCGCGCCGACAGCATGCTCAGAATCTCGCGTAGCCCTTGACGAATGCGCTGAATCTCGGGCGTGGAATGCGATGGGAACGGGATGGCCGTTTGCGTCTTGTCCGTCTTGCTTTCGGCCCGCAGTTGCTGCCGCGCCCCGGAGATGGTGAATCCCTGCTCGTAGAGCAGTTGCTTGATGCGCAGCACGCTCTCGACATCGCGCTTGCGGTACATGCGCTGTCCCGTGCTGCTCTTGACCGGCTTCAGTTGCGGAAATTCAGATTCCCAGAAACGCAGCACGTAGGCGGGCAGGTGGCATAGCGTAGCCACTTCGCCGATGCGGAAATAAAGCTTGTCGGGGATAAGGATTTCATCCGCTTTGTGCTTCGCCGTGCTCTTCTTGCGGGGCGACATTTTTTGGTTCACCGCGGCCAAAGCCGCGTGGTCTGCCTATTGTGACACACAGG
>DATDGW010000697.1:0-5076 GCA_036521895.1 Candidatus Sulfotelmatobacter sp.
ATCCTCTATCCACAGAGCAATGTTCATTCGTCACAGACTTGAGCTACCGCTGAATGGTAGAAGGACTGGGATGGCTCCTGCGCCGACCGCCGCGGGATTTATGCGACGACCGAAACAATTCTACGTTTACATCAGGACGAACCGGTCCCGCTCTCACGTCTTAGGCACGGGCGTCACGGGAGACCTGAGCCGTCGCGTTTTCGAGCACAAGAATAAACTCGTTCCCGGTTTCACCAGCCGATACCACCTTACCCGGCTCGCCTACTAAGAGTGCTTCTTCTATCCCGATGCGGCGATCGATCGCGAAAAGGAAATCAAAGGTTGGCGGCGGAGCAAGACGATAAGTCTCATCGAGTCGATGAATCCTCCATTGGGACGACTTGGCCGAGCGCTGGAGTAGTCTACACGCCGACAGCGCTCGGTGACCCGCGCGAGATCGCCCCGCTGGAGAAAACGCGGGGGCTTCGGGATGACACATTTCATAATAGACTCAATGAGTCATAGCGCTTAATCGCCGAAGCCAGTATTGGCAATGGGAGGCGTCATCCCGAGCGGAGCCGCTCTTCAGGCGCAGCCAAGGATCGCGCGCGGATTAAGAATGCCCCCGCTACACGACGTGAACAACAAGCGGGCATCAGTGCCTATGCTGACTCTGACGTCTGCGCTGGATTCGCAACGTCTATCGCCGAATGTTTAGGTCGGAGTTGCCTCTTCGGCGTGGTCGTAATAACCACTACACTCACCAGCACCAGCAGCGTCCCCACAACAGTTCGCGGCCCAATCGCTTCCCCGCCCAGGAAATATCCCACCAGCACCGCCACCAGCGGATTCACATACGCATGTGTCCCCAACCTTGGTCGGCGATTCGTGATGAATCAGCCAAACATACGCCGTGAAGCCCACGATCGATCCCACCACGATCAAGTAGGCCAAAGCCAGCCATGCACCGCGCGAAACCGCCTGCATGTGGAAGCCGCGAAATTCCCCCAGCAACGCCGCGGTCAAAGTTAGCAGCACGCCCCCGGCAAGCATCTGCGCTCCGGAACTCATGGCCTTCGCCGCTGGCAGCGGCAACTTACGGCTGAGCGATGCCGCTACCGACCAACTGATCGCCGCGACCAGCAACGCGCAGGCACCCGCCGTGTCGACCGGAGCCTCACCCAAGCTCATCGTATGTCCCATCAGAACCGCGACGCCGCCCACCCCCACAAGCAGCGCCAGCCCCAGTCGCACAGTCAGACGCTGAGTTCGTAAAAACACAATCTCCGCCAGCGCCATAAACACAGGAATCGTCGCCATCATGACCGCCGCGATCCCCGACGGCACCCGCCGTTCTGCCCAGAACAGCAACCCGTAGTCGAAAACAAAAATCAGCACGGCCAGCAACGACGCCCCGCCCCATTCGCGCGCCGTCGGAGAAGGTGTGCCCCGGGCCCGCATGCACCCGTACAAAACGATTCCAGCCACCAGGAATCGCATCCCGGCCAGCAGAAACGGCGGCACCTCGCGCACGCCAACCCTGATCGCCAGGAAGGTCGAGCCCCATACGAAATAAATTATGGCGAAGGCGAGCAACACCTTCCAGGCGCGAGGTTTGGTAGCTCCATCCATGCGGACGATCCCGTTGCGAGATCAGAAGCAATCCCGAACCTGATTAGATCACCGCAACCCGCTCGGGGCGCGGATTTCCCGCATAAAAAGATTTTATGGGCCTATAACCGAGAGCGGCGTTCGAACCGAGAAGTTCTGCCGCAAAGGTGCGATTGAAAAATCGACGTGATTATTTCTTCAGCAGACTAGTATGGCTGGCCACGCACTGCCACTTGCCGCCGTCCATGACCCATGTGTCCGTGAAGCGTCCGACGTGGTCATACGGCTTCCCTTGGTAGGAACCCTGCGTGTGGTAGATCCCGGTAACCACCGCGGTGTCGCCAAAGAAATTCATTTTAACGTCCTGGATATTGAGGGCGGTCGGCTTAAAGCGCGGATCCTTAATGTCGGCAAGAAATCTCTGCTTGTCGCTGAGTTCTCCGTCCCATTCGGTATTCACAAACCGGCTCGAAACCAGCGCCTCAAGGGCCGACGAATCGCGGTTCACCTGCGCTTCATTCCACAGGCGTTCTAGAACCAGCAGTTTGCTCTCGCGTGGATCGGCCTGCTGAGCGGCCATTCCGACCGAGCCCAGAGCCAGCAGAACACAGCAGAGGATTGTCGTGCGCTTCATAGCCCTTGCACGCTCGCCGGCATCCCTACGTGGGGCGAACGTTCCAAAACCATAGCAGCGCTCCCCGCAGTCAAGCTACCGAAATGCAGAAAGGAGAGGTTACGAACGTCATGGACCTCAGACGTCAAGCTCCGGTCCTTATGCATCAGGAGTTTGCGCGTAGGTCCTTGAGGTCCGACGTCCGAGGCCTGAAGTCCTCTTTAGAACGCCCACCGCAGCAGCGTCGCTCCCACCGTAAATCCCGCCCCCACCGAGGCCAGCATCACGAGACTTCCCTTCTTCAGCTTGCCTTGCTCCCGCGCGGTATTCATGGCCAGGGGAATCGTCCCCGCCGTCGTATTCCCGTAGCGCTCGATGTTGACGACGATAGCTTCCGGCCGCAAGCCCAACCGATCGGCCGTCGCATTGATGATCCGCAGGTTGGCTTGATGCGGAATGAATGCATCAATGTCCGATCCCTTCAGCCCGTTGCGTTCCAGCAGCTTCAGACACAGCTCGGTCTGCTTGCGTACGGCGAACTTGAAAACCTGCTGCCCATCCTGGTGGACGTAATGCATTCTCTTCGCGATCGTATCTTTGCTCGTCGGGTTCAGGCTGCCGCCTCCGGGCATGTAGAGAAACTGCGAACCCGAACCGTCCACTTCGTGAATGTAGTCGATCAGTCCGACGGACTCGTCTTCCGCAGGTTCCAGAATCGCCGCGCCCGCGCCATCGCCGAAGATCACGCAGGTGGCACGGTCGGCGTAGTCGATGATCGACGACATCACGTCCGCGCCAATCACCAGGATTCGCTTGTGCGATCCGCTGGCGATGAACTGCGCCCCCACCTGCACCGAGTACAAAAAGGCCGAACACGCGGCCGAAAGATCGAATCCCCATGCTCCCTTGGCGCCCAACTTGTCCTGCACCAGACAAGCGGTCGAAGGAAAAAACATGTCGGGTGTGACGGTGCCTACAATAATCGCGTCAATGTCAGTGGGAGACAATCCCCGCTGCGCCAGCGCCTTTTTGGCCGCTTCCACGGCAAGATCGCTCGTTGCCACGCCCTTCTCGGCGATATGCCGCTCCCGGATCCCCACGCGCGCCATGATCCACTCATTGTTGGTGTCGACCATCTTCTCCAGGTCGGCATTGGTGAGCAGGCGTGGCGGCACATACGTGCCGAGGGCGCTGATTTTGGCGCGAATCGGTTTCGTCAACAAGAAACTCCTGTTATGAAGGCTCAATTATTCTGAAGGATTGGGAGAAGAATGTCTAACAGGGCTTGTCATCCTGAGCAAAGCGAAGGATCTATGCACCCGCTGGCGGCGGCAAAACTGTGTAGGGCCACCGCCTCGAAGACAAAAAGCCGTTAGTAAGCCCACCGCAGCAGCGTCGCCCCCGAAGTAAACCCCGCCCCCACGGTCGCAATCAGAACGCGGTCTCCCTTTTCCAATCGTCCCTGTTCCAGCGCAGTGCGCATGGCGATGGGAATCGTCCCCGCCGTGGTGTTCCCGTAACGATCAATGTTGATGATGACTTTCTCCAGCGGCATCCCCAGCCGGTCAGCGGTGGCCGTGATGATCCGCCGGTTCGCCTGATGCGCGATGAAGCAATCCACATCTTTTCCGGTCAGCTGGTTCTTCTCCAGGATGCGCTCCGTCATCTCCGCCATCTTCCTCACCGCATACTTGAAGACATTCTTGCCATCCTGATGAATACAGTGCATCTTCTGGTCAACCGTTTCGTGCGTCGCCGGATTCAGACTTCCCCCTCCCGGCATGAACAAATACTGCCCTCCCATGCCTTCAATCTGCGCCACGTGGTCGATGACCCCCACTTCCTCATCCTCCGACGGCTCCAGCAAAACTGCTCCCGCCCCATCGCCGAAAATAATGCACACCGCGCGATCGGTGTAGTCAGTCATCGACGAATTCACGTCCGACCCGATTACGAGCACCTTCTTATACTGCCCCGACTCCACGAACTTCACCCCGGTATTCAGCGCATACAAGAATCCAGAGCATCCCGCGGACACGTCGAAGCCCCAAGTATTCTCGATTCCCAACTTGTGCTGCACCAAGCACGCCGTCGACGGATACATCATGTCGGGCGTCACCGTCCCCACCACGATCAGGTCCACCTCCTGCAGATCGAAGGGATGCGATTCGAGCAGATTCTTTACGGCCGCGACCGCCAGGTCGCTGGCCGCCACGCCCTTGTCGACGACATGGCGCTCGCGGATCCCCACGCGCTCCATGATCCATTCGTTGGTGGTGTCGACCATCTTTTCCAGGTCGGCGTTGGTAAGAACTCGCGGCGGCAAATAGGTGCCGAGCGCGCTGATTTTGGCGCGTGTCGCTTTCGTCAATGGAGCTCCCAATAGGAAACTGAGTATTCTCAACAATTGGGAGCAGAATGTCTATGTGGGTACAGCCGCCCCGGCTGTCTCGGACTTGAATTGGCCGCTTCAAGCCGCAGCCCGGCCCTTCTCACGCTCCATCCACTCCCGGATTAGTCTTGGACAAGACACGAGCCCGAAGTCGCGATCCTCCCCGTCGATCAGATATAGCAGCGTCGCGCGGTCCAACTCCTCCAGATGGGAGAGATTCAGCAGAGGCCACAATTTGCACTCCGCCGCCGACTCAACCAAGTGCTCCAGGTACGGCAGATGTCCCTGAAATAACTGTCCGGATACGCGAATCGTGATGTGGGGAGCGAGCTTGGGAGCGGTACCGCGATGATCCATGTTTTTTCCTCTCGGCCCGGCAAATTCACCTTGCCCAGCCTGCTTCTAGTTGATGCTTGAGGAGCCGTTTCTTGCGCAAAGAGTCGTAAAGGAGTTGTAAATTTTGGTAACCAGGGGGCAGCGA
>DATDGW010000698.1:0-3736 GCA_036521895.1 Candidatus Sulfotelmatobacter sp.
GGGCTCGCGCACACACTTTTAGCGTTCATTGTTTTCTCCTTCAAGTTCAAAGCAGGCTACGCCTGCTGGTAAGTTGTGGATGGGTGAACGGCAGCCGGACGGCTGTCGCTATATATATAAGGATGGAAACTCAACCTGCCGCCGGCGCGTTTTCCGCCGCCTCGGCTTCCAGACGCGCCAGCAACACCTTCAATGCATCCCGGTCTGGGATGTCATCGATGGACTCGCTGGCGAAATTCATCTCGCGGCAAATCGCCCCGTAGCGTTGCTCACCTACTATTTCTGCCGCCTTCCGCAGCCGGTCGACTCCTTTGGCGATATCAGTGATCTTTTCGAACACGATGGTCAGCTTGGCAAAGCCGACCTTTCCAGGCTCGGTCGCACCCGCATATTTGTTCAGCACGAACCGCGAGAGACTGTGTCCTACTCTTCCGCACAACTCCTGCACCTTTGCAACCGTCTCCTTCTGGACGATGTTCTGTTTGGCTTGCGCCGTCCGACTGCTCGCGGCCTGACGCTGAGCCTCGCGTTTCGCGTAGCCCGGCAGCGCCCAGTCTGGCAAATTCGGAGTGTGAACCGGGCGGCTAGACTGATCGAGATCTACCCAAATGGTGTCGAAATTATATAGGTAACGGCCCAAGCCGAAGCAGGAACAGGCGCGCTTGAACGCCTGCGCTTCCGCGCGAGTGGCGGCATTTTCGTCATCCGCCCATTCTTCGCCGACTCCAGTGTGCGAGCCAAGCCCGAGAATGGTGACTTTCGAGACCACGACGATTTTGGCGCAAATGGCCATCTTGTTCTTGTCGGCTAGTGCACGCCGTTCGAAATTCTGCACGACTTGCACATCGTAGTCGCGAGTCCAGCCCCACTCGCCGAAGACTTCATTGAGACGATCCGTGTAAGCCCGCGGATCGGCGTAAGCAGCCAATTGCCCGCGCTTCACCGGACCCTGCTTGGTTTGCTTCGTGGAGGTTGCGGTCACCCGCCACTTGATCTCGCCGGGATCAAACGGTTCCGCGAGCCGATCGCGAATATCCGCTAAGCGTTCAGGTCCGAAATTTCCGCCAGACCCGCCAGCGTCTCCGCCCGGCATTGAAATCGTCGGCGGCGATTCATACGTCGCCGCACCATTCACACGTTCCATTGATTGCTCCTTTCTGTTGTCGAATCAGTCTCCCCGCCGCGCCTCAGAAACACGACGGTCGATGCTCGGGAATTACACCCGACGCGCTTTAGGTACCGAAACACTTTCGGTTTCCTGGGAGAGATCAGCATTGCGTCTTTCCGCGCTTTAGAGCGCCGACGAGAATTTAGGGAAGGTCAGGAAGCACGGCACAGCGATGGATCGCCTCAACGCGTAGGCGAACCAAATGCTCAGACTGCTCTTTCGGGCACCGCCAACTTCTGGCCTGCCCGTGATTCAAACCTGAACGATCGAGCGCAGCAAATCCGCGACATCGCGACAACCCGTCAAGTCTTAGTGCTGTATCGGGAACGCTCCGGCGGTGCATTTGTTCACGTGCGCGATACCGCCGATCGCCGGAGCGTTTTCGATACAGCGACTTGAAGGAAGCCGTTTTGGAACGCGGACGCTATGGATTTTGAATGGTCGTAGTGCAGTTGGATCGAGCAGAAGGGTGGAGTTTAACGATGGGTCGGAGCGATTCGAGGAGTGGCGTAAGGAGATTCCGATTCGGTGGCTGCGAGCAATTCAACTCACGGGCACACTTTGGGCGATGGCTCTGGAAGGCGCTGCGGACCCGAGTTGGAAAAGATCGTGTCATGACTGCTGGGGAATGCGGGCGGGAGGAGAACGTAATCTCAGGTCAACCGCGGAGAGTGGTTCCAGTAAAACCATAGGGCCGCCGCACTTTGGGCATTGCCACAGTGGGCGAGCGGACGAAGGGGCGCAGGTTGTCGTGGGAAGGGTGGTAGGCGTAGCAGCCAACAATTGAAAGCACAACGGAACAGATTCAGCGCGAAGCCGGTGGGCGAAGAAGCCGAAGTAGCGGATGCGCACAAATCGTCTCGGCAACACGTGCAAGAGGAATCGCCGCAGGAATTCTTCCACCGTTAGTGACATAAGCCGCTTCTTATTTTTGTGAGCGGAATCGCGCCACCGGAAAGTAACCTGACCCTCAGCGAGAGAAACGAGCCTATGGTTGGAAATCGCCACACGATGGGTATAGCAACCGAGATAGCGGAGCGCGTGCTCGGCGCCGCCAAATGGCCGTTTGGAATAGACTACCCAGTCGGAACGAAACAAGGTTCGGAGCATGGCGGAGAACGTCTTGGGCGACTGAAGAGGCGTCAGTTTGCCGTGGAAGCCGAGTTTGTGGGCGGCATGCAGGTCACGCAGGCCGGCCACAAACTTGCCTCGGAATACACGACTGAGAACCTTTACGGGCAGGAAGAAGTTGTTGGCAGCGGGAATCCATTGGGAGTGATCGGCAGATAAGCCTCCGGCCGGAACGACGCAATGGACATGGGGATGATGCATCAATTGCTGATTCCAGGTATGCAGGATGCTGAAGAACCCGATCTGGGCGCCCAGATGCTTGGGGTTGCGGGCCACCTGGAGCAGCGTCTCAGCGCTGGCGCGAAACAATAGACTGTAGATCTCGCGTTTGTTCTGCAACGCCAGTGGCGCCAGTTGATGCGGGAGTGTGAACACCACGTGGACATAGCGGGTAGGCAGAAGGTCTCGACAACGCGCCTCCAGCCAGCGATCGCGCGCGTTAGCCTGGCACTTCGGGCAGTGCCGGTTTCGGCATGAGTTGTAGGAGATGGCCTGATAACCGCAACGGGAACATTTATCTAGGTGTCCGCCGAGCGCCGATGTGCGGCAGTACAGGATGGCGGTGAGTACTTTGACGTGAAGCCAGGTCAGCCACTTACTGTTATCGAAAAATGCTTTACCCGTCGCGCGTATAACATCGGCCACCTCCACCGGTGGCGACTGCATCTACTTGGAGTCGGAAGACTGGTTGCGTTTGCTGAACATGGAAAGTCTATCCAGGGGACTGGTGGCGGCACAGAGATGCAGTTGTGAGACATGCAGATAGACCGTGGTCTCCTTGAGGTCGCGGTGACCCAATAGCATTTGAATGGTGCGCAGGTCGGTCCCGTTCTCCAGCAAGTGAGTTGCGAAGCAGTGCCTCAGGGTATGCGGGTGCATAGGTTTCTGGATACCAGCGCGGTTGGCCGCCTCGCGACAGGCTTGCCAGGCCACCTTGGGGTCGATAGGGTCATTGGCGGTGTGCCACTTACCTCCGGGAAACAACCACAGGGCTGGTTTGCGACGCAGGCTCCGATAGTGTTCTCGCAGATTTTCCAGCAGGTTCGGGCTAAGCATGACGTCCCGATCTTTGCGTCCCTTGCCTCCCTGAACATGGATCACCATGCGCTGGCTGTCGACATCGGATAGCTTGAGATGGGCCAATTCGGCTCGCCGCACCCCGGTGCCATACAACGTCATCAGGATCGTGTGATGAAACGGCGTATCCGCGGACTCAATTAAGTGAGCGACTTCGTCCTGGCTAAGAATCACCGGCAGATGGAAGCGCTTTTTGGGATAGGGCGTCTCTTCGATGTTCACGATTTCTTGAGCGTCTTGATGTAGAAAAATCGAAGAGCGCCGACGCGCTGATTCACCGTGTTATCACCGAGTTTGAGATCTCGGAACAGATGGGCCACATACTCGCGAATGTGCTCGGGACCGAGTTGATCTGGCGGA
>DATDGW010000699.1:0-1617 GCA_036521895.1 Candidatus Sulfotelmatobacter sp.
TTACATTCAGCGGCAATCCGGGATTTCCATGCTACATCAGCCCGGAAATGGGTGAAGCCGGATATCAGGTCAACGTTTTGCTGCCGGAAGGGATCGAATCGGGCGAGATTGAAGTCGTCACCCGATTCCGGGGTACTCCGCTCTCTCCGTCCTTTACGGTTGAAGTGAATAGAACCTCAACATCACCTGCGGCTTTCGTCTCCGTCGCCGACGGAGATAACCTTGGGTGGAGAAACATTCGTGGCGATTTTCTAAAGGCAACGCTTGAGAACATCGAGGACCCAAAGGCCGTAGTTTTTCTTATCGATGGCGACATAAGTAATCCCGCGGAATTTGATTGCATTGATCGCGTCACCTCCAAGTACGTATTCTCCTTGAAATTACCCCCAGACACTCCCGATGGTAATCATTTGCTGCGGACGCTCGTCGGCGAAACAGAGCTGCCCCCAGTGTCCATCTCCATTGAGCGCCTGAGGGCGCAGAGTCCGGCAGCCGTGGCGAAAGCCCGGTCCGCTGAACATCCTCCCTCGTAGCTGTCATAGTCGCGACACTGGAGAGGGACTTACTCGCTGCGGCAGCGGGTAGGTGGGGTTGGCACACGAAAAAGATCTGCGTTGAGCAATGCCTGGAGATCGACGCGGCGCGGTGGACGCGGGAGGACGTTCTTCACGAGGGGAGCACGGCTTCGCGCCGCCCGTTGTTTTGCATCGGGTACGAGGTGGATGCCACGAACATGGCCTACCCGACCGTGCGGCTGAGCTACTTGGCATCGCATGAAAACTCTGTCCCTCGGTATTTCAGCTATCCAGTGCGTCTCGAAACCACGCGGCCCGCACCTCGGTGGGCTTAGATGGTGGTTCCGGTGCCCGCGCTGTGGGCGCCGCACGCAGAAGCTCTACCACCCGCCCGGCGGCAAACGGTTCGGCTGCCGCTGTGGGTTGACAATACTCCGCCGAATAAGGAAATCAATGGGTTGTGTGAGCATCAACCGCACCGACCCCGCCTCTGTTGCTTCATGCTAAAACCGTGAGTTGATGCTCCCGTTCCTTCTCGCCCTCCTTGTTGCACTCCGCGCCTCCTTCCGGGCACGAGCGGATGCCGCCCTGGAGATCCTCGCTCTTCGCCAGCAGGTTGCCGTGCTCAAACGCAGGCGGCCGCGGCCACCCCTGAACGCCTGCGACCGGTTGTTCTGGACCACCCTGCGCTGCTTGTGG
Source organism: Candidatus Sulfotelmatobacter sp. (assembly GCA_036521895.1). Taxonomy (GTDB): domain Bacteria; phylum Acidobacteriota; class Terriglobia; order Terriglobales; family Acidobacteriaceae; genus Sulfotelmatobacter. The sequence goes on from DATDGW010000699.1 coordinate 1,215, forward strand.
CCCCGTTGGTCCAATGTCCTCCTGATTGTCAAACCAGAAACGGTCATCGGATGGCACCACGCCGGCTTTCGCCTCTACTGGCGCTGGCGATCGCGAGCGCGCAGCGGTCGACCGAGAATTACTCAGGAACTGCGGGACTTGATCGTGCGCCTAGCCGAGGAAAATCCCGATTGGGGCGCTCCCAAAATCCATGGGGAGCTGCAGAAGCTCGGCTTTACCATTGCGGAGCGAACCGTGGCCCGGTATCTGCGCCGCATCCTGCGCCGAGGAGACCCAAAGCGGAAGTGGTTGGCCTTTTTGCAGAATCATCGCGAGGTCATCGCCGCCATGGATTTCTTTACGGTGCCCACCGTGACCTTCCGGGTGCTGTATTGCTTCTTCGTCATCGAGCACGAACGCCGCA
>DATDGW010000700.1:0-6929 GCA_036521895.1 Candidatus Sulfotelmatobacter sp.
TCAAGTGCAGCCGCTGCGACGCGCACCTGGGGCATGTCTTCGACGATGGCCCAAATCCGACGGGGTTGCGCTACTGCGTCAACTCCGTATCCTTGGAATTAGACGAAGAGGAAAAAAACTAAAAAGCGCCGCGGCTGGGCCGGAGCGCTTCTCAGATTTTTACGCTCTCAGGAGAAAACCGAAAATTACGCGGCAGGACAGGTGCAGGCCACGAGCTCCGCTACGGGATCGCTCTCGCGGTCCCAAACGCCAAGCAGCATCACTTTCGTTCCCGTAGGATATTTGAAAACGTAATAAATACTTGAACGCCCTTCGACTTCAAAGAAGCCGGGCCGCCGCGGATCTGGCCGCGAAGGTGCACCGAACTGAAGCAGCATACGCAATTCAGCGATCTGCTCCTGCGAATGATTTCGCAGGTCTTCCACGAGGGGCGGGTGTTTCGTAATTGTCATAATCATGTTCAATCTCCGCCACATTCAGCTTATCGTTGTCCTCACATGTTAAGACGAAAAAAGGTGGGAAAAGTTTCATGGGCGGCAACTTCTTTTAAAAAATGTTTCGAGGCGACTAGGGGCGATAGTAGAGAAATCCGCGAATTTGGCTGCATTTTGGGGCGAAAACGGGCATTTGAGGGTGGTCCATATTGGCTCTCCGTCCGTTCCCTCTTCGGCGCGCGAGGGGGTTTGACGAGCGGCGCGAGCAAGCGTGACATCGATATCGGACGAGTTCAGAGATTCCTCAATTGGCTAAATTTCTTGTAATAAACGCAGCGTTACTATCTATAGCGATACTTGCGCGAGTGGCACTTCCCTGCGATAGTGAACGCAGTGACCTACCAACCTAATCAGGGATGGCCTCTGTGACCAAAACTCCGACGAAAAAATCCCCAAAGAAAGAGAAAACTAATTTTGGCAAGGACAAGCGGCGCAAACATCACCATTTTCTGGTGACCGTTTACTATGCCGACGGGGAGAAGTTCGGCCGCGTGTATACCGACAAAGATAAAGCGGATCGCTTCGCCGACCGGCAGAAACGTTCTCCAGTAGTGAAGTCCGCGCGCGTTACGATGGTTTCCTGAAAAGGAAACTTCGAGATTTTGTCGATGATGAAAGGGAAGCCACGGAAGGCTTGTCGCTGCCGCGCGGGCATGTTATAAAAAGAACTGTCAGTTGAGCGGCCTTAGTATAGTGGTAGTACGGAACCTTGCCAAGGTTCAGGTGTCGGTTCGATTCCGATAGGCCGCTCCAATCTTTTCAAGCAGTTACGCCGCCGCCTCGTTTTCCATATTTTCCATTTGCACTACAGAACTTCGATTCTTCATGGAAAACGCAGCTTCGACTTGCTCGTCGGGAATCCGACCGGAATAGAGCCTCGTCATCGCAGCAGAGGTATGACCCATCTGTTGTCGGACGACAGCAGGAACAATCCCAGCAAGCTCCCAACGGCGGTTGCAGCCCCTTCTGAAGGCGTGCAGCCCTTGTCGTTCGCCAAAACTCCATCGGCCTTTGAATTCAACAGCTTGCTCATTGAAATCCACACGTGCCTTGCGGTAGTTCAAGGCAATGTTTCGCACATTCCGGCTCCTTCTGACAACCGTTTTCCGTGCATTTCGATCGCGCCGCAACCTCCTGCTCGAAAACCTGGTCCTCTGACAGCAGCTCGCCGCCCTGAAACGGAAGCATCCGCGACCACATCTGCCAGCTTTAGATAAATTGTTGTGGGTATTGATTCGTCGGCTCTGGTCGAATTGGAAAGAGGCCCTTATCATTGTCAACCCCGAGACGGTTGTCGCCTGGCATCGTGCCGGATTCAAGCTCTACTGGCGGGCGATCTCAAAGGCGCGACGTGTAGTCGGCAGAAGACACATTTCCCAGGAAGCGCGCGACCTCATCTTCCGTATGGTCATCGAAAACCGGGCATGGGGCGCGCCGCGTATTCACGGGGAACTCTTGATGCTTGGATTCGACATCTCCGAACGAACTATTTCCCGATGGATGAAGCAAGCGCCGAGAGGTCTTGACCAGGCCAAGCACTGGCTGGCCTTCCTTCGCAACCATCGGGAAGCGATTGCGGCCATGGATTTCTTCACGGTGCCAACGATCACGTTCGGCGTGCTCTACTGCTTCTTTGTGATCGCGCATGATCGACGGCAAATTCTTCATATCAACGTCACACGGCATCCTTCGAGCGCCTGGATTATTCAGCAACTTCGCGAGGCATTTCCATACTCTGCAGCCTCACGCTTTTTGATCTTTGATCGTGACGGCAAGTTTGGATTTGAGGTTCCGATCGCCATCCGGGCAATCGGGATCCAGCCCATCCGAACGTCGATTCGAAGTCCCTGGCAGAACGGAGTGGCGGAGCGCTGGGTTGAAAGCTGCCGTCGGGATTTGCTGGACCACGTGATCGCGGTGAACGAAGCACATCTAAAGCGCCTGCTCACTGAATACGTCGACTATTACCACGAAGATCGAACGCATCTCGGGCTGGACAAGCAAACGCCGCATGGCCGCAGTCGGTCAGCGAGTTCGAATCGCGTGATCGCATTCCCACGGCTCGGCGGGTTGCACCATCGATACGACCGAACCGCATGAACTGTTCAGCCGACTGCTTGTTCTCAGCAGGGCAATTTCGTCTCAACGCTTCCGATTTAGGCTTCGTACGAGAAAATCCACGCGCTGAACCTGCTTCATAGAAGAATTCGCCCCTCGCAAATCCCGAGAGAAATCTGCCCATCTGCCCACGGATTGAGTTTTGGCGAACTACAACTGGCCACTTTGTCGGTTTTATAGGTTTCATCGTTTGACTTTTCTGTAAGTTACGCGCTGTCAACGCGACCTTTTATAAAACATCTGTTAATTAGAATGGTATTATATTTTAAGATATCTAACGCGCGTCGCGGCTGACGGCCCCATAGCCTAGAGCCTCAGGGAAATCCGGTTAGCCCGCTTGGCTCTCCGGTGGTTCAACTTCCGACTTGCTCGTCAACCGACCGCAATCTGGGAGATTTTTGAACATAAGGGGTCAGCGCCGCGGCGGGCACCTGGGAAATCCGAAACTCGGCGGGAGCTTTGGTGTCTCAGGGATCGCTGCTGGACACTCGTCAATCCGGCCATTCGGCGACTCATTTCTAACTGCTGCTCGCCGAATTAACGCAGCTTCGAAAGGTCGAAGCTTGCACAAATCTTCTGGCCGTCCGGGCTAGTGACTTCGATAGATGTGTCCTTATCAGCTAGGCTCGCGCTAGCGAACTCGATCTTCACCACGGCTCCTTTGAACCCACTGGCATCGTATACTGGCTCGCCCTGGACGGTTTCGTGAGGTGCCGCGGCATTTTGCTGGTAGACTTTAAAACTGAAGTCTCGCCAGAAATCCTTGGGCCGGAGAAGGAAACCGTCGCCTCCCGAGTGGCTCGCATCCGGCTTCACCTGCTGAATCGCGCTGTATGTGCTGGTGAAGTCGATTGTCACGATGATCTCGATGGCGTCACTTGTGCGGCGATAGTCTTCGTCTGCTTGTTGCGCATTATACCGCATGCCGCCTTTCCAGGAACGGAAGACCGCCTGAGCATAGGGAGTCAAAATACTGATACTGGAAATGTACGAGCCCGTCTTGGGCATAGGTGGATGCTGTGTGTAAGGCTCGAGGAATTTGCCTGCCTGATTGCTTTGCTGCCCAAGGAAATACGCTTCGCGAACCGTTTCGGGAGATAGCGCACGGTCGTACGCGGAAAGAGGCAAGGCGAAAAGGAGCGCGGCCCCCGATATACTAACCCGCTGAAGTACCGCACTCCATTCTCGATTCATTTCCGGCCCCAAGTTCTCCTGCGGAATCGCCAATCTCCGCTCGGGGAATGTTTGATTGTAACAACTTCCCTGTTCGATTTCCGCAACGGGAATCTTCCAGCTGTTTTCGAGCCTGTGGTTGCTCGAGCTGCTTGGCTCCTGCCAGAGCGGTTGGACAACCTGGGCAACCCGAACTGCACATCCAGTCGCCCCAAAAGTGGGCCGACTGCTACCTGGGAGCTGCTGGGCATCTCCCTCGCAGACAACGTGAACTTGGCCCAAAAGAGCGTAAATCAGTCGCGTGCTTAAAGTCTGGGAATTGCTGACAGAGTGTCTTTTGTTAAAACAGAAACACGTTAATATACAACTCTGTTACATTCATTAAGCGTAGTTAAGCATAGAAGTAAAGCGTAGTGTAATTCCTGAGGATAACCGTGGTTCTCCTGGAGTCAGCAAGCTATCTTTGGTCCGTTCCATTACAGACGCCCTGTGTCCCACAACGAGATCGAGTGGTGATAAGATATTGTCAGAATCATGATGATCACCATTTCCAAGGAAAATTATCTGAAGGCCATTGCAGAGGCCGAAGCGGAAGGCAATACCGTGATTTCCGCACTTCTTGCTCATTGGCTTTCCGTGACGCCACCAGCAGTAACCGCCGCCCTCAAGCGGCTGCGAAGAGACGGTCTTGTCACCCTTACTAAGGGCGGCCGGATTCAACTCACTTCCGAAGGACGGAAAGCCGCGGAACGAACCATTCTTCGCCATCACCTGATCGAGCGCATGCTCTCCGAGATTTTCGGGATGGAATGGATCGACGTTCACGATGAAGCAGAGCGTTTGGAGCATGCCGTGTCTCCCTCATTTGAGAAGAGACTCGTCAAAGTGCTCGGGCACAAAGGGACCTGCCCTCACGGAAATGGTCTGGCCGTGATGAGTCCCGAGCAACGGCGCAAGAAGGGGCAGCGCTTGCTCAGTGAAGCCGAGGCGGGCTCAAAATACCGAGTGTGCAGCGTATACGAAAGGGACCGAAGACTGCTGGAATTTCTACAAGAAAACGGAATCCGTCCCGGAACTCATTTGAAAGTCGAGTCTCGGAACTACGATGGGACGTCCATTCTAAGGGTTGAAAGAAAGAGAATGGCGCTGGGTTCTCCGGTGGCGGAGAAGGTCTGGGTAGCGCAAGAGCACTAGCGGAATTTTAATTAATCTAAGTTAATATATTCTGATATACTGCGGTTAATGCGCGCAAGCAAATCTGTACAGTTCCTCTCCGGCGATGAAAAGCGTGCCGAGGAATCGAAGGGCACTACGAGGAATCGCCGGTGAACTTAGGACCGCTGTCTAGAATAACGCCGCAACCCGTCCCCCACGATGACGTCGTTATCACCCACGAAGACGTTGATCGTGCGCATGACCGTGTCCGTGTTTCGGCGGCGCGCGCCCAGCGGGGTGCCTTCTCTAAGTTCCGCCTGCTATGGTTACTTGTTGGCCCCGGAATTCTTGTGATGCTTGGGGAGAACGACGGCCCAAGTATGATTTCCTACGCCGCGACGGGCGCGCGGTTTGGAATTGGGTTCTTCATCCCCTTCGTCATTCTCACGTTTTGTATGGCCATTGTCGTACAGGAGATGACCATGCGTCTCGGTTCCGCCACGCATCGCGGTCACGCGGAATTGATCTTTGATCGCTTTGGGCCGTTCTGGGGCTGGTTCTCCATGATCGACCTGGGCATCGGCAATTTCCTGACGCTAATCACTGAGTTTATTGCCATCCGGGCAGGCCTGGGATTTTTTGGTGTTCCCCCCTGGGCTGCGGTTGGCAGTGCACTCGTGTTCTTGTGCTTGGCTGTCATGATGCACCGATATTGGACATGGGAACGAACCCTGCTCGCTATCGCCGTTTTCAATCTTGTTTTCGTTCCCGTGGCCTTGCTTACGCACCCGAATTGGCACTCTGTCGGCATCGCACTCGTTACCTGGAAGCCGCTCCCTGGAGGGTTGACCCAAGACACTCTGATCATCGTGCTCGCTGACATCGGCGCAACTGTGACCCCGTGGATGCTGTTCTTTCAACAGAGCGCCACGGTTGACAAGGGACTCACCAGGAAAGACATCCACCTTGGCCGCATCGATACAGTAGTTGGGGCTGCGTTGGCCGCGACGGCCGCGGTCGCAACTATCATTGCCACCGCCCCCTTGTTCGCTCATCACATGACTGCCGAGAACTTTCAGGGAGCCGAATTCGCGCAAGCGCTGCAACCGTTGATCGGGCGATTCGGCGCCGCCTTGTTTGCAATCGGTATCGTGGAAGCAGGGATGGTTGCGTCTGTCACGATTTCCATATCCTCCGCTTATGCCTTCGGAGAGGTAGCCCGCAGGCCTCACAGCCTAAACCTGCCTGTCGCGCAGGGAAAGGCTTTCTACTCGGTGCTGTTCCTTTGCGCGGCAACTGCCGGAGCAATCGTCTTGATCCCTGGGCTTCCCCTCGTCTACGTGGTTCTGTTGGTCAACGTGGTCGCCGTGCTCGCGATGCCGCCTGCGCTCGTGTTCCTCTTCATGCTTGCGAACGACCGCGAAGTCATGGGCGATCTAGTTAGTCCGAGGTGGGCAAACATACTCGCCACCGCTGTCGTCGTTTTTCTCACACTGGCTGGCTTGCTCTTCGGCATCAGTGTGATTACGCCGAATGTCTTCGCGTTTCTAGGCGGGAAGTAGGAGGACCGTAGGATGCCTTCAAAAGACAAAGTACGCAGCGCGATCACCTCCTCCGATCAGAAACTGGTTCTGTCCTCGCTCGAACCGGAGCAACTCGCCGGGCTGAAAAAGCACCTGATTCCCCGGCGGCACCTAAGCGGGCTTGAGAAATTCGTGATGTGGTCTCTTCGAATCTATCTCCTGTTCATGATAGTGGTAGTGATCTACCAAGTGTGGGCCAGTCTGCATTAGGATATCGCGGCCCAATCCGTTTCGAGCTTGTGCGGGGAGACGGAAGGTGGGATACCAGGCGCTGCGGCGGCGCTTCGCGGAGCCCTGCTCCTGGGAAGAGGCCATGCCTACGGTCAAAGATCCGAATCGCGTGCCCGATCCTTGCACACTTCGCCGCTGGGCCCACGGACTGGACCGCTCTCGGCCAGCCATTTCT
>DATDGW010000701.1:0-7891 GCA_036521895.1 Candidatus Sulfotelmatobacter sp.
CCATCTTCTTGATCTCGCCGTCGGTCAGCTTCTGAATTTCGTCCAATGAGCGTTTCTCTTCGTCTTCGGTAATCTTCTTGTCTTTCAGCGCCTTCTTAATCGCATCGTTGCCATCGCGGCGGATGTTGCGGACAGCCGTGCGGTGCTCTTCCAGCACTTTGTGCAGGTGCTTTACCATGTCCTGCCGGCGCTCCTGGGTAAGCGCGGGCACCGGTACGCGGATCAGCTTGCCGTCATTCATCGGATTCAACCCCATGTCCCCGGCGCGGATCGCCTTCTCAATCGCTCCCATCTGCGATGGATCAAACGGCTGCACCGTGATCAACTGCGCCTCGGGCGCGTGCACCTGCGCCACCTGGTTGAGCGGCATTTGCGAGCCGTAGTAATCGACGTTCACGTTATCGAGCATGTGCACGTTCGCGCGCCCGGTCCGCACACCCGCCATGGCCTTGCGGAAGTCCTCCACCGCCTTGTCCATTCGCGTTTTGAGTTGAACTCGAATTTCTTTCAGAGGCGCGCTGTCAGCCATGGGTCCGCTCCGTACACTTGAGGAATCAAAACGTTGCATTATAAACCGAATAAGAAATCCAGCCACAGTTCCGCTCGCGGGCGTCATTCTGAGCGGAGCCGTTTTTCAGGCGGAGCGAAGAATCTCATGCGACTAAGAGGTGCTTACTCGCCCTTCGCGGTGACCCTCGATCCAATTTTCTCCCCCAGCACCACGCGCCGGATGTTCCCGTGGTGGTTCAGGTTGAAGACGATGATGGGCAGGTTGTTGTCCTTGCACAGGCTGATGGCGGTCGAGTCCATCACTTTCAGCCCCAGCTTCAAAACGTCCATATAGGAAATGTGATTGAACTTCTTGGCACCATCCACTTTCATCGGGTCGGCGTCGTAAATGCCATCGACCTTGGTCGCCTTCAGAATCGCCTCCGCCTTGATCTCCATGGCGCGCAGCGAAGCCGCCGTGTCGGTGGAAAAATAGGGATTGCCGGTGCCTCCGGCAAAGATCACGACACGTCCCTTCTCCAAATGGCGGATCGCCCGGCGCCGGATGAAGGGCTCGGCCACCTGCTCCATCTTGATCGCCGACTGCACCCGTGTGAAGACACCTTGCTTCTCCAGCGCATCCTGCAGCGCCAGCGCGTTGATCACGGTGGCGAGCATGCCCATGTGATCGGCGGATACCCGGTCCATGTCCCTGGCTTGGTCGGCGACGCCGCGAAAGAAATTGCCCCCGCCCACCACGATGGCCAGTTGCACGCCCAGTTTATGAACGTCCGCCAGTTCAGCCGCAACTGCGTGGATGCGCGCCGTGTCGACGCCGAAGCCCTGGTTCGCGGCCAGCGCCTCACCGGATAACTTGAGAAGAATTCGTTTGAAGGCAGGGGTCGTGGTTGTCATGAGGGAGTCTCGTCGCCCGGCAACTAGCCCCGGCCGATATTTGTAGCGCCGGCGTGCCGCCGGCTGTCGCGAGCGCGTCTCGCGCTCGCAGTCCGCAGCATGCCACAAAAAAAGCGCCCCATTTAGGGGCGCCCTGAATTATTCGCCTTTCGGCTCTGTCAGCTTCGTGACGGCAACAGTCTCGCCCACGTCACCCACCTTGAAGCGCGCAAAACGCCGCACGGCGATGTTCTCGCCCAGCTTGCCGATCTTGACCGCGATGAGCTGCGCGATCGAGATAGTCTGGTCCTTGATGAAGGGCTGCTCAAGCAAGCAGACTTCTTCGTAGAACTTTTCCATCTTGCCGTTCACCATCTTCTCGGCGATATTCGCTGGCTTTCCGCTGGCAATCGCCTGCGCGAGAAAAATCTCCTTCTCGCGAGCGAAGTCTGCAGCCGTGACGTCTTCCTTGCGCACGTATTTCGGGTCGCTGGCCGCAATGTGCATCGCGATGTCGTGCACCAGTTCCTTGAAGTCGTCGGTGCGCGCCACGAAGTCGCTCTCGCAATTCACTTCGACGAGCACACCAATCTTGCCGCCGGCGTGAATGTAACTCGCCACCGATCCTTCACTGGTCACGCGCGCTGCCTTCTTGGCTGCCACCGAAACACCCTTCTTGCGCAAAATTACGACCGCCTGCTCCATGTCGCCTTTGGCCTCGGTTAAGGCCTGCTTGCAATCCATCATCGGAGCCCCGGTCTTCTCCCGGAGATCCTTCACTTGTGCCGCTGAAATGTTCACTGTAGTAGTACCCATAAAAGTTCCCGGTTTCACGTTTCTAGTTTCGAGTGTATAGGAATGCTGTCGTCATTTCAGGACACTCGAAACTCGAAACCTGAAACTCGAAACCTGAAACTCGAAACTATAAAATTAGACCCGCGCCGGACGACCCGCGCGGGTCTGATATCAATTGCCCGGTTTGTCCTTACTCTGCGAGCCACGCAACCCCGTGGTTTAACTGAGAACTGACAACTGAGAACTGAGAACTGATTTCAAACCGTCTGGCTCTCCACCTTCGGCAACTCGGCTTCTTCGGTCGCTACCGGCTTCTTGTGTGTTCCCGGACCCAGTACTTCTTCCATGCTGATGTCTTCCGTGGCGTCGACCGCAACCTCTTCCACCGGTGCCTCCGCCGCAGCCTGCGCCGCATCGGCGGCCGCCTGCATATCGGCAACTTGCTTGTCGGTCATCAACTGCGCACCCTCAGCAATCGACTCCGAAATCTTTGAGGTGAACAGCCGGATCGCCCGCAACGCATCGTCGTTGCCCGGGATCACATAATCCACTTCGCTGGGATCGCAGTTCGTATCGACCACGGCGACCACCGGAATCCCCAGCTTGCGCGCCTCGCGCACCGCGATCTGCTCCTTGTTGGAATCGATCACGAAGATCGCGTCGGGTAGGCGGCTCATATTCTTGATGCCGGCCAGGTTGGCCTGCAAATGCTTGCGCTCGCGTTCGAGCTTGATGACTTCTTTCTTGGGGAGCAGCTCGTAGCGGCCATCCGTGGCCATCTCGTCGAGCTCCTTCAGCCGCTTCACCGACTTTTGTACCGTGACCCAGTTGGTGAGCAGTCCACCCAGCCAGCGCTGGTTGATGTAGAACATCCCGCAACGCTGAGCCTCTTCAGCAATCGCATCCTGCGCCTGGCGCTTCGTGCCGACGAACAGCACAATGCGGCCGTCGTTCGCCAGATCCTGTACGAACTTCGACGCCTCTTTGAACATCTTCAGCGTCTTCTGCAGATCGATGATGTAGATCCCGTTGCGCTCTCCGAAGATGTATTCCTTCATCTTGGGATTCCAGCGCTTGGTCTGATGCCCGAAGTGAACGCCCGCTTCGAGCAACTCCTTCATGGTGATGGTAGCCAATGAACCTCCTCTTTAGTCTGCATCAGGAGATCAAGGTTTCAAAGTCGCAAGGTTTCAAGGTCTATGAAACCTTGAAACTGTGAAACGTTGAAACCTGCCTTCCCGATTGCCATTCCCGTCCCCGCGCCGCGCGGCACGAGAAGAATTGAACACCTAAAAAAACTCAACTTTTAAGCTTTCGCAGGCTTTAAGGTTGCCAACAGCACATGCAAAACCTTGAAACTGTGAAACCTTGCCACCTTGAAACCTATCTCTTGCTGAACTGGAACCGCTTGCGAGCGCCCTTCTGCCCGTACTTCTTGCGCTCTTTGCCGCGCGAGTCCCGGCTGACCATGCCCTCGGACTTCAGCTTCTTGCGCAGTTCCGCATTGAACTGCATCAGGGCACGGGCAATGCCCAGTTTCACTGCATCAGCCTGGCCGCGCACTCCGCCGCCCAAAACGCTGGCGATGACGTTAAACGTGGCTGCCGTATCCGACGACGCCAGCGGCGACTTCGCCGCTGAACGCTGCGCCGGAGTCACGAAATACTCTTCAAACGCGCGCCCGTTCACCTTGAAATCGCCGCTGCCCGGACGCAAATACACACGGGCAATCGCCGTCTTGCGGCGTCCCGTTCCGTAGTATTGAACTAGTTCTGCCATGGAGCTCCTAAGCTTCGATCTAAAATCTCGTCGGCGTCATCCTGAGCGCAGCCGCTTTTCAGGCGGAGCGAAGGATCTCGCGGGAATTAGGAAACAGCAACTTTCCGCGGCCGGTACTCGCGCACTTCCAGCTTAAAATCCTGCGGCTTCTGCGCCTGGTGCGGATGCTTGTCGCCCTTGTACACGTTCAGCTTCGAAAGCATATGCGCCGCCAACTTGTTCTTCGGCAGCATGCGCTTCACCGCCGCCTCAATCACCGCCTCGGGCTTGCGAGTCATCCGGTTCTTGAAATCTTCCGTACGCAGACCACCGGGATATCCCGTGTAGTGGTGATACTTCTTCTGCTCCGCTTTCACACCCGTCGTCTTGATCTTGTCGGCATTGATCACGATCACATGATCGCCGGTGTCCAGAAACGGCGTATATTTCGGATTTTCTTTGCCCATGAGGATGCGCGCTACCTGGGAAGCCAGGCGTCCGAGCGTCTGCCCGTCCGCATCCACGACGTACCACTTGCGCACAATTTCCCCCTCTTTGGGGAAATAGGTTGACATCAGAGTTCTCCCAGATTGAATAAAAGCTGCGAAAGAAGACCGCTCGTTGATTCCCCGGCGAGGACGCCAGGACCATCAGGCGGGCAACCACACGACTACCAAGTCTTTACGATAGCGTACCGTGCAAAGAATTGTCAACGCTGTGTTACTTCCAACACGCCGATGGTAAGGTAGCCGCGGAGGATGCTTATGAGACTTTTCCCAACATTCTGGGCAGTGATTGTCATTGCTTCGCTCCCTGCCTTGGCACAGCACAATCATCATCAAAGCCCCGTCGGCGGCGGTTACGTTCCCCACCACGGCCCCCCTCCTTCTCACACCGCTCCGCACGAGGCCCCTCCGCCGGCTACTTTCCGCGACCATGAAGGTCACCCCGAAGCTCCCCACGTCCACCACAACGGCGAGTGGGTCGGACACGACTACGGCCGCGACGATGTTCGCTTTCACCTCGATCATCCCTGGGAACACGGCCATTTCACCGGCGGCATCGGCCGCGGTCACAGCTGGCGTCTCGGCGGAGGCGGACCCAACCGCTTTTGGTTTGGAGGCTTTTACTTCAGCGTTGGCGCCTTCGACCTCGCCTACTGCAATGACTGGCTCTGGGACAGCGACGACATCGTCATCTACGACGACCCGGACCACGACGGCTGGTATCTCGCCTACAACGTGAGGCTGGGCACCTACGTCCACGTGCAATTCCTAGGCCGAGGATAAAAACTGTATTAAGTTAGGTAAGGCGCCGGAGATTGCCCTCCGGCGCCTTTGGTTTAGGTAGCGCCGGCATCCTGCCGGCTGTCGCGAGGGCGTCTCGACCTCGCTGCCTGCGCCAATTCCTATTCGTACGCCAGCGCGTCAATCGGATCTCTCTGCGCCGCCTTCATCGCCGGATACAACGCCCCCGCCAGCGCACCCACCACCGCAATCACCGACGCCTTTAGCACCCAAGCGTCGCTCCAGAACAAGCGCAGCACCGGCTTCTCGAACATGATCGCTCGGCGAGTTACCGCACTCAGAATGATCCCGGCAACAATCCCAAGAACCGCCAGCAGCACCGTTTCTCGCATCACCACGTTGACGATGTACCACTTCGACGCACCCATCGACTTCAGAATTCCCATCTCCCGCGTTCGTTCCATCACTGCCGTATACATCGACTGGAAGATCACCAGGAATCCCACCACCACGGCAACTCCAATCACGATTTTGATGGCGAGATCAAATCCCGGAAGATTATCCGGCGTCATCATCGACAGATATTCCTCCATCGAGCGCACCGAATAATTCTCCATGCCGCGGGTCGCCTGAATCGCCTTCTCCACTAACGCTGCGTGCGCAGGATCATCCAGCTTTAGGTAAAAAGCGGAAACCCGGCCTTCTGCACTCACCAGGTCCTGCAGTGTCGCCAATGGCAGACACTTCCGGCATCCCTTCCCGTGCGGAACGATGCCGGAGATGCGGAAATCGTGGGCTAGGATCTCGATCTTGTCGCCAACCTGGAGGTGATTCATGCGCGCAAGATAGTCGTCAATGATCACGTCATACGGTCCTTGAAATGGCCCTCCGGAGAGGTACACGAACTTGGGAGGCAGCGTGTCATAGCTGGCCACATCGATGCCATAAATGATTTCTGGCGGTTTTTGGGCGAACCACCAGATCACCGGGACTGCCGTGACCACATGCGGCACTCGCCTCAAAACATCCCCTACTTTGATCGAAATCGGCGCGCCCGACAAACCGATCAGTGCCGACGACCCGGGAGGGGTGACCATCAGGTCGGCTCCCACGCCGAGTTGGCTCTCCTTCGATCCGTTCAGCAGTCCGTAGAACAAAGCCACCACCAACAGAATCATGGTGACTTCCAGCGCAATCGCGCTCATCGCGATAAACGATCGCGTCGGCCGATGCACCAGGTTGGCGACAACCATTTTGTTCATCATATTTGCTAGGGTGCCCACCCTTCTCGCGCTCTTGGCGAAAAGGTGGAGATTTTGACCTGCAAGACCGCACACCGACCGCTGCGTCTGAGTCCCGAGTACCGAGTACTTACTTCTTCTCCAGCGGCAAGACCAGGGTCGACTGCGGGCGGTCCAGATGCACCACCACCGCTCCGGTCGGCTGTTCCAGCACGAACTGATCATCTGTCAGCGGCTTGTTGATGTCCACCTTCAGCATGTTTAGCGTGATGGCATACTCCTCTTGCGGCCGGTAGATCTCGATCCGCGAGGGGAAAACGCTTCCGTCGAAATCCTTGTACTCGGCGTACTTGGCATCCGTCGCCACTCTGCCGTCCTCGCTATAGATAACCTGCCGGTGCGGCTTCAGATCCGTGCGCCCGAAAATGATCTTGCGCTCCAGCCATGGGTGCTCAGCACACGCCTGCGTGCAACCCTTCTCGTACCTCTGAATCACCGTCAATTCGTAGTCATCCTGCAACACGCGATGTCCCTTGCCGTCATGCAAGGTCTCATAGCCATTCTCCAGCACCGCAATCTCGGACTTCGGATCGATAGGGCGGATCAGCAGCGCCTCGTAGATATTCTGCGGCCGGATGTTCTCCAATGGCTGATCGGTGTTGGGCGTCTCCACCTGGTTCTTGCCGATCACGAACTTGTTCTTCGTCGGAATCCACAGCTTGAAGTCCTGGCCGTCGCTCACCATGTCGAACGCCGTGGTGCGCACGATCGGCATCAGCCCGATCATGTGCAGCGCATCCGGCTTCCGCGCCAGCACAACACCGCGAATTTCCTTGTAATCGGTGACGTGCCCCTTCTTCATGCCGCCGACGGAGCTGTCGATGTCCACCGTCGCCTTCAGTGACTGGATGGCTTCGGCCTGCTGGTTGATGCTGTCGATCAGCCCCTGCTGCGTGGACTCCTTCAGCGGAGCCTTCGAGTATTGCTCTTCGACCGGACGCGTGCGGAACACGCAGCCCGTCGTCGACAGCACTGCCAGGAACAGGGTCAGGGTTAATAAGGGCCAACCACGTCTCATCAAGATATAAGAATTCCTCTAAGACATTTGAGTATACCGCGCTGCAAAGGTTGCAAAAGCTGGGTGGGACGCTTTTCTAAGCGTACTAGTTCCTTTGTATTGGCGAATGAGGAACGCGAACAAAAGACAAAACACCCCTATTGGTCATGGGCAAGCATCTGCCCCGGCACACTCGTCGCAGCCCCCATGAACCGCTTCTTCGCCCTCGCGGCAGGGTTGGGCGATACTCAAATTTTCTTGGCGCAGCCCTTACGAAAGACGGTCGCACTATCGTCAGGTCACAGTCCCGGCAACCGTCATCTAAACTGTGTTTGTCGTATTCTGAAGAACGCTTTGTGATTAGCATGCGTAAGATCGCAGGGCTCATTTTCGTCGCGGTCCTCGGGGCT
>DATDGW010000702.1:0-8525 GCA_036521895.1 Candidatus Sulfotelmatobacter sp.
CAGCTTGCGGTATTTCATGATTGCGTCCTCCAGGGAATATCCGTTTCGGGAAGAGTTTCAGAAGCGAACTGACCAGCATATATCGAAGCCCAGATTTCCGCCCGAATCGACCCTCTTGCGATAGGTGTGGAAGAGGGATCAGCCAGCCTTCCGATGGCGTCATCCCGAGCGCAGCCGCTTTCCGGTGGAGCGAGGGATCTCGCGCGGAACTGGGTGGGCGGCAACCGACCGTATCACGATGCTGCTTTTTCGATGCCAGCCATCGAAATTTTGCGGCCACCCGGTCAAGCTCCGGGGTGTTTAATGAACCTAGATCATAAACAGGAGGACGCTGCCCAATGAAATCGAAATATCCTTATAATCCAACGCCCGGCAAAGACGGACTCATCGCACCGCCGCCGTCCCGTTTCATCGACGAGAAAATCTCGGATGAATCCGCCACGGAAGCGAAAACCGACAGCGCACTCGCTCCGGCGGGTCTCAAGAATCCATTCTGGAATTAATCTCGGCTGGCGCCGGATCGTCGCAGCGCAGATGGTTGGCGACGACCGGCGCTGATTTCTTTCTTCACACATTTCTTCTAACGCAGGATCGGCAGGCACAAACACGGCCGAATCGCGAACTCCAGCCCCGCCATCTCTTCCAACGCCGGATGCAACAGTGCATCCCGGCAGGGTTCCAGCGTGATCACGAATGGCAGGGAACTCTTCTCAAAGCCCGGCTTCTGCAGCAGCGAATCAATGTTTAGCCGGTGCGCCGCCAGGATCTGCGCCAGCCGCGCCACGATCCCCGGTTGATCGCGCACAAAAAACCTCAAATACCACGGCGTCTCGAAATCGCTGCTCATCTCCGGGGTAGAGACGTTGCTGGCCGCACCCCGTTTGCCCCCACCCACAGAAAGGCTCTGCGCCACAAACATCACGTCGGAGACAACGGCCACCGCCGTAGGATCGCCGCCCGCACCCGCTCCCAAAAACGCCATATCGCCGCCATACTGACCCGAGGTCAGCACCAGGTTCAGGTTCCTCTGCACGCGTCCAAAGGGTGAGTCGGTTGGAACCACGCAGGGGCCGACATCAGCAAACAGCCTGTCTCCTTTTAGATCGGCCCGCGAAATCTGGCGAATGGTGCAACCCATTTCCGCCGCATAGTCAAAGTCGACCGCATCGATGGCACGAATGGTTCGCGCTCGAACCGACTCCGGCGCGACCCGCGAATGCAGTCCCGCCAGCGCCAGAATGGCCAGCTTGGCTCGCGCGTCTCCACCGTCCAGATCCTCCGACGCGTCGGCCTCCGCGTACCCGCGAGCCTGCGCTTCTTCCAACGCCTCGCTAAATGGAATCCTCGCGTTCTCGATCCGGCTCAGAATGTAGTTGCACGTCCCGTTCAGAATCCCAGCAATGCCGTGCAGTCGGTCGCCGCATAACCCGGTACGCAGCGCTGGAAGGACAGGCACTCCCCCGGCCACTGAGGCGCCGAACTCGATCTGACATCCCTTGCTGCTCGCCAGCTGCAGTAGATCAGGGCCGTGCCGCGCGATCAGCTGCTTGTTCGCCGTGACCACCGACTTCCCCGACCCCAGCGCGCTCCGCACAATCTGCTCGGCAGGATTGAGCCCGCCGATCAGCTCGATCACGATCTGCGAGTCCGACTTCAACACCGCTTGTACGTCGTCGGTCCATATGACATCGCTCGGCACCCACGCCTGCTTCTTTCTTTCTACACTCCGATTGCAGATGTAAGTGAGCCTAAGAGAACCGTCGCGGTTCTCGCACAGAATCCTCGCCACCGCGCGGCCCACGGTTCCAAAGCCGATCAGTGCGACGCGGCAGGCGGAACTTCGCTCCTGGATCTTGGATGTAACCGCTTTCGCCGCCGGTTTTGCAGTCTGCTTGGGCAAGGATGCTCCCGCTCAGAAAATGGAATCCCCTATCATACGTGCGACTTCGGTTCTCGGAAACTGCAAACCGCCAGACACACGACTTCGCATCGCCGCTGTTGACCCAGAAAGAACCCGTCTGCCGTACCGCACTTCCCATAACATGTTTTTCCGCTATGATCACTGTCTCCATGCGGTTCAACGGCCATCGCCGCTTCGCCACGGTCCTTTTTGCCACCTTTCTGCTTCTGTCGACGGGCTGTAGGAAGAAAGAAGCGGCACAGCAGGACCATCCCCGGCTTACTCCTAATGTCATTCTGCGAGACATCACATTTCGTAGCACCGCTCTCCAACGCGACTTGAAGTATCGCGTGGTCATCCCCGCAAGTGTGGCACCAGGACACCAGTTGCCGGTGGTCTAGCTCTTGCACGGCGGGGGAGGAGGATTCCGCGACTGGACCAACGATTCGGACGTAGCACAGTTTGCCGAATCGGGTCTCGTTCTCGTGATGCCAGAGGGCGCCGCATCGTATTACGCGAACGCCGTCGATCCGCCGCAGGATCGCTACGAAGACTACCTCGTGAAAGATCTCATCTCCGACGTGGAAAGCAAGTTCCCCGTGGCAACCGGCCGTTCGCGGCGCGCCATCCCGATCTTTTTGCCTTCGCGGGTGGAATCAGCTCGGCCATCGACGTTCCCCGCCGAGCCTTTTCCCTGAAACGCCTGCAACAGTCACGCCCCTACAACTCCATTTCTGGTTCCTCCGGAAGCCAGACGCGTCGCGATAACGACCCCTTCATCCTGGTCCGCACCGCAAATCCGGAAACGGCCCCATATTTGTTTCTGACCTGCGGCGAGCAGGAAGGCCTGCTTGCTGCAAACCGCGAATTCTCCAATCAGCTCCATGCGCGTCACTTTCGATTTGAATTTCACACCGTCCCCGGTAGTCACGACTGGAACCAGTGGAATGCGTGGCTCCCTACCTTGTTTCGTAGCCTCGCCCGATCCCTTGAACACCAAAGATCCGATCCTTCAACCGCGCCGTGACCTCATGGGGCGGCATTGCGGGCGGAATCCGCATCAAAGTTGATATCATGGTGCCTGCCTGCTGCGAGTGCTATCCCGGCGGGAGCATCGCGGACCCGATCTTTCAGAAGCGCCTCTCTTTGACGAGGTATGCGGCCGACGTATATGGCCCGAGCGCTAGGTCGTCCGCAACCACGCCCGGCAGCGGGAGGAGAATGAATGATTCAAAAGTTCGCGACGGTTCCCTTTTTCAGGGTCGTTCTGACATTGATTTTGTTGACGATTCTGGCGGGAGCAACATCCGTCCACGCCCAACAGACCCCGGCCCAACAGCCCGCAACGCAGCAGCCACCAGCCCAGCAGCCCTCGGCCCAACCGCAGCCCGATAATCAGCAGGTCGGCACTCAGGAGACTTCTGCCGAGGAAATTCCGGGGCGCAAACCAAAGGTCAAAGACTACAAGAATTGGGTCTTCAACGTAGGCGGCGGAGCGAGTCTCACCAACGGCACGACCGCGAAATTTGTGCGCGGCGGAGGCGGGGTTGCCGCCGCTGGTGTGGCCCGCAACTACGGCAAGTATTTCGGACTCCGCGCCGATTTCCAGTTTGACAACCTGCCTCTGCGCACTTCGGCCCTGCAAAGTGCGCAAGCGCCGTCGGCGACCAGTCACGTCTACTCGATCCACGTCGATCCCATCATTAATATTCCCGTGACCAAGGTCTGGGGCGGTTACATTTTGGCCGGTGGCTCCTTTTTTCACCGCTCCGGCAAACTCGATTCTTCGACTGCCCTCCCAGGATCGGCCTGCAACGCCTTCTACCTGTGGTGGGGACCGTGCACGAACGGGAGCCTGCCTCTGCATGGAAGCTTTCTCAACTCCAGCCTGAACCAATTCGGCGAGAACTTCGGCGGCGGCATCACCCGCAAGATAAGCACGAATATGGAGATCTACGCCGAGTTCCGTTATCTCCACGGCAAACGCAATGGGATTACCACGGACTTGCGTCCCATTACCGTCGGCATCCGGTGGTGACGGTCTGTCCTTCGAAGAGATTATAAGGGCACGACGGAGAGATCAGGGAGGGGCGAGAGAAGACCGGGAAGGGCACGACTTCAGTCCTGCGCAAACCTGGCCAAATAGATCTGGGCTTTGCAGCCCCTGGGTCCGCTCTCTCCGCGGATTCTGCTATTCACGGTTCGTGCGGTAACTCCACAGATCCGTCGTTTGTTGCTGCAACTGCACAAACGACGGTGCAGATGTAGGCCGCGCGACCTCCGCCCCAGCATTCACCTCACGCACGGCCGCCTCCACAATGCCATGCGACGGCGTCAGCGAGCACGCCGGATCAGTCACCGTGGCGTCACCAGCCAGCAAGAACGCCTGGCAGCGGCAGCCTCCAAAATCTTCGCTGCGGCGATCGCAACCGCGGCACGGCTCCGGCATCCACTCTTCGCCACGAAACCGCTGGAATGATGACGATTCCTGCCAGATCCACGACAGCGTCTTTTCGCGCACGTTCTCAAACGTCAAGCCCGGCAGCACTTCCGCTGCGTGACAAGGCAGCACCTTGCCTGCGGGATTGATCAGCATCAGTCTTCGTCCCCATCCTCCCATGCAAGCCTTGGGGTACTTTGCGTAGTAATCGGGCACCACCGAATCGATGCGAATCCTCCCAGCCAGCCGCTTCTCGGCATCGGCGACGATTGCGACCGCCTTCTCAAGCTGCGCGTGCGTGGGCATCAGTGCGGCGCGATTCGCCAAAGCCCATCCGTAGTATTGCGTGTGGGCGATCTCGACGCGCTCCGGATTCAGTCGCTCGATGAACGCGATCATCTCTTCCAGATGGTCGAGATTCTGCCGGTGCACCACCAGATTCACAGTGAAAGCAATCTTGTGCCGCCGGATCGCTCGTGACAATTCAATTTTGTATGCATGCGTCTTCGCGCCGGCAATCCAGTTCGCTGCCTCTTCCCGCGAATCCTGAAAACTGATCTGGATGTGGTCGAGTCCGGCATCGATGAGGGACTGCAAGCGCTGTTCGTTGAGCCCAAGGCCTGAGGTGATGAGATTGGTATAGAGTCCCGCCGCCCTGGCCGCGGCGATCAATTCCGTCAGGTCGGTACGAGCCAGCGGTTCGCCTCCGGTAAAGTGCGCGTGCAGCATCCCAACCTTGCCGCATTGCTGGAAGACGCTCATCCACTCCGCAGTCGAGAGTTCTTCCTTCGTTCCCGCCAATTGCATGGGATTTGAGCAGTAAACGCAGTGCAGCGGGCAGCGGTGCGTGACTTCGGCGATGAGTGCGAGAGGGTTAGAAACCATTGGGTAATTGCGTAATTGAGTAACTTTAATTTGATTGGTTTCCACACTGCTTTCGAGCGGATCAATTTCTCCATTCCTCAATTACCAAATCTCCTAGTAGTCCACAATCCGTTTTCGCTGCAACTGCTCCAGAAACACGCTGATGTCACTGCGAATCTTCTCCGGATCCGCGGCACTGAACTGCCTTTGCAGTTCCGCGATGATCTCGCCGAATGTTCGCACGCCGTCGCAACGCTCGAGCACCTGCAGTCCTGTGCCCTGAAGATTGATCTTCCCCTCAGGGAATAGGATCACTCGGCCCTCTCCGCTTCCGCCCCACCGGCATCCGACGGCGAGGCGCGGCTGGCTTGAGTCTGACGGTGGCGCCATCGTTACGCTCCCTCGATCAGAAACGCGCCGGGCGGCGGCCAACCCGGCTGCACGTAGGCGAAATAAAGTGCGTCGAGCTGCGCCCACAGAATGTCGCACTTGTCACGCAGCACTTGGATCGCCAGGTCCTGCTCGGCCCGCGTCAAGGCATTCTCGTAGACATAATTGATCGCAAACTTGGCATCCTCCGGCGCCTGGGTTAACCGGGCCTCGAAGTACGCCAACCCGCCCGACAGCCACGGATAATGTTGCCTCATCTTCTCCATGCGCAGCGAAATCAGGTCACGCGAAAACAACTCGGTCAGCGACGACGCCACCGCTTCCAGCAGGCTGCGGCTGCGCACGATGTTCAGATACTCATTCACCGCGAAACGGGTCGCAGGCAGAATGCCGGTTCCAGCGCGAACCTGCTCGGCGTCGAGCCCCGTCGCTTCCGCGAGTTTCAGCCAGCGCTTGATGCCGCCGTCGCTGTGTGCGTCTCCGTCGTGATCGACCACGCGCTTGCGCCAGGCGCGTCGAAACACCGGATCGGGCCCGCGCGACAAAATGATCGAATCCTTGATCGGAATGATGCTCTGGTAGTAGTAGCGGTTCAACGCCCAGGCCTGGAGCTGTCCGCGGCTCAAGCGGCCCTCGTGCATCATCAGGTGGAACGGATGCTGGTGGTGATACCGCTCCTCGCCCACCCCCCGCAAGTGCGCCCGCAGCCCATCGAACGACAGCCGCCCGGCATCGGCCGCGCTTGCATCTAAAGGTCGACCTGACATCCATCCTCCGCGATCTCCCATCCCGCCTCGCGCACTTGCCGAAGTTCGGGGCCAGTCTCGTTCAGCATGGGGTTCGTGTTGTTGATGTGCACATAGATTTTACGTGGACGGTGCAGTCCCGCCAACCGGCTGAGGCTGCCTTCGGCGGACGAAACGGGAAGGTGCCCCATCTGCAGAGCGGTTTGCCCGCTGCCCTGAATCCGAATCAACTCGTCATCGCTCCAGAACGTTCCGTCGAACAGCAGGACGTCGACCGAATCAAATTCCTTCATCAGCGCATCGTCGATTTGCGGGACTGCAGGCATGTAAGCCAGGCGCTTGCCCGAGGGCGACTCGATGAGCAGCCCCAGGGATGCTTCCCCGCATGAAAGCTGCGACCGGCGCTGTGCTGAGACGTATGCGGGGAAGTGGGTTCCCAGCGACAGCGCACGGCAATACAACCCGGAATCCTCACCCGCCGGATTCTGCAGCCGGAAAGTCTTTCGTAGAGCAAAGCCGATCCACGACACCTGTGCGGGAACCCGCTGAAGCATCGCGAACATGGAATTGTCCTCGGTAAGGATCCGCCGGATGGAATCGGTCGCATACACGCACAGCGGTTGCAACTCGCGCAGCAGCAGCAGGCCGAGCACATGATCCATGTCGGCGTTCGCTAAAACCGCTCCCGCGATCGGCGACTGGCGCACCCCTGTGCGCGGATGAAATTCGGTAGTGGCTTCGATTTGTGTACGCAGATCGGGAGAGGCTCCCAGCAGGAACCAGGAGTTACCGTCAGTGCTAACGGCGACTTGCGCCTGCGTGCGGGCCTTGCCGTGGAAGGTTCCAGCACGCTGCGCGCGGCAGTTCGGGCAAGCGCAATTCCACTGCGGGAACCCTCCCCCAGCCGCGGATCCCAGGATCTTCACACGCATGATTTAGCGAGTGTAGCAGCCCGCGCTAGGAGTTCCGGCTAAGGGGAGATTGATAGCCTCTCCCTGCCCTTGATCTGAAACGTCCTCCCATGGGATGACAGGGCTTGCAAGATTTGTGCGATTCCCATGCATGAAAAAATGAAAATCGGAGGCATCGTGGCTGCCGATAGGATGGGGAAGTGTCTTGTTGCGCTGGTGTGCATTCGCGACATACTCGGCCCGCCCATCTTATGCGGGCTCAGCCTCCCCCGCCCTCCCCGGTTTTCCTGTCAGTATATTGATCTTCAACTCTTACTCGGAAAACGACACAAACGCACGCCCGGCGAGCGCTTCTCGAATGGCAACCATTAGGTCCTCGCTGAGCCGTGTTTTTGTGACAAACGCGGACCCCCCGGCCTCCATCGCCGAGTTCATCAACTCCAAGTCCCCGCTCAAGAAGACAATCGCTCCCCCGTATCCGGAGCTTCGCAGGCGCTTCGCGACCTCGACCCCGTTTAAGCGCGGCATCGTGATGTCCAACACCACGACGTCCGGAGCCGTCATTTCAACCGCGGAAATGGCGGATTCTCCGTCTCCCGCTGTACCGGCGATTTCGTAGCTTCGTTTCAGAATCTCCGCGCAGAGCGCAAGAACTTCAGGCGTGTCGTCGACGAGCAGTATTCTGGGGACGCTCAAACAGGCTCCTAAAATGATGTTCAAGAGTAGCTTGTGGCGAGAAAAGTGTGAGGGCACTCAGATCGACTCTCTTAATGTAGACGAGGTAAACGCAAAGGTTCAATTGACCGCAGTCACTTGTCGTATGGGTACGGAAGGTCTTCGCTTCGAGCTGCTGGAGTTGTACGCTTCCTCGAAATTTCTCGTGTTTGACTACCAATCCGGCGGCCACGGAGAGATGGGAAGGTTCTACCGCGCCAATCTGCCTTGGATCCTGATGTTTTCCGGTTGGGGCGTGGCTACCGGAATAGGACTGCGGCGCGCGTGGCGCGGGGCGCGTATCTCCACACTGATCGTCAGTGGAATCCTTGCGGCTGGCGACCTTTTGGTAATCGCCGCACTTCTGCGTGTTCCTGCGGATCAGTCCGCAAAACGGACACATTCGTTGCGATCGAAAACCGATGGTCTGCAGTTTCAGCCTGCGCCTCCAGGCAAGCAGCAGGATCGTGAACAGCACGATCAGCACCGAAGGAGATACTGGTTGCGTTCATAAAAACGACCCTTCGTCGCGAGTACTGCATCGACCCAGTCCGTCGCTC
>DATDGW010000703.1:0-2345 GCA_036521895.1 Candidatus Sulfotelmatobacter sp.
GTGATCATTAAGGGGACATACACAATGAATCCGGACTGCACAGGCTCTCTGACACTCAACGTGTCTCCCTTGGGCATCGCAGTTCACGCCGATTTTGTGATTACAGACGGCGGAGCGGAGTTTCGAGCCATGGTTACAGACTCGGGAAGCGCGGTGACTGTGGTCGGCAGGAAGCAGTTCCGCTCAGGAGAATTCGACAGGTAAGTAACCTCACGGATGCGGGATGCGCGCGCTCAATATGGATGAAGTGACATGAACCTCACGCAGGAGGATGGCGATGAAAAGGACCATAGCGAGGGTGTTGATTGCCGGGCTGGCTGTGCTCTTTTCGGCTCTGGCCGGGGCCGGCCAGCAAGCGTCCCCTGATTTGATCTTGCTGGACGGAAAGATTTTCACCGGCGGTTCAGAACATTCGTATGTCGAGGCGCTCGCAATAGGAAACGACCGCATCGTTGCGACCGGCACTTCCGAGAAGATAGCCGGTCTAGCCGGCGCGCAGACGAAGCGCGTAGACCTAGGCGGGCACCTGGTGATTCCCGGTATCAACGACGCCCACTATCATTGCGACGTGGAGCCGAGCCGGTTCCTTTTGCGGTTCAACACTATGGACCCCGCATGGAAGGAAGTGGCGGACGAACTGACCGCAGCCGAGGCCAAAGCCCCCAAGGGAACTCTGATCCTTGGCGAAATTGGACCAGCTGCCCTCGACGACCCGCACGCTACTCGAGAATCGCTGGACAAATTGGCACCGACTCATCCGGTCATGCTGAACACCTGGGCACAGCACGCGGCGATTCTGAATAGCGCGGGGTTTGTAAAACTGAGTGTCAAAGAGGACGAGCCGAATCCGGTGGGTGGCCGTCTTGTACGCTCGCCAGACGGCAAGCTGACCGGCTTAGTCAATGAGTACGCCAAATTTCGGCTCAATCGTCGGCTCAGCGATATGGCGACCGACCAGGAAGCTTTGGAGCAAACGCGGGATTTCCTCAGCCGGGCTGTGCGGCTTGGCATCACCTCCGTGCAAATCATGTCCATGCCGGCTGGGTCCGAGCGCTGCGTGTTTCTATACAAAGAGGCGCCGACTTCGATTCGCGTGCGTGTGATTCGCATGGCAGGAACTTCTTCGAATGGACGCGACACGATTGAAGGGCGTTCGCTTCCGCGCAACCCAGCTCCCTTGATAACTGTGAGTGGCACAAAATGGGTTCTGGACGGCAGTCCCATCGAAAGTTCCGCGGCCTTGCGGAAGCCTTACTCCGATGATCCCAACATCTCCGGAGACTTAGATTTCTCTGAGAAAGAAATGGAGGCCATGCTCAGGGAGTCAATTCAAAACAACGACCAATTGCTCGTTCATGTGACAGGCGACCGCAGCACCGAGACTTTCCTCAACGCTATGGACGCGACCGGCGGAAAGGAAGTCTGGTCCAAGCGGCGTGTGCGCATCGAGCACGGGGATGGCATCATGCCCGACCTCATTACTCGCACGAAGGAATTGGGCTTGATCGTCGTTGAGAATCCTACGCACTTCACCTTGCGCGATTTGTTCGTGAAGCGTTTTGGTGTTGATCGAACAGACCAAATGCAGCCTCTCCGCTCTCTCTTAGTTGCCGGCATTCCCGTTGCTCTGGGTTCCGACGGCCCTAACAACCCATATCTGAACATCATGTTGGCGTCGGTTTACCCGGGAAAGCCAGGGCAAGCGATCAACCGTGAACAAGCGGTCATCGCCTATACGCTGACCTCGGCGTACGCGGAGTTTGCTGAGAAGCAAAAAGGGAGTCTAGAACCAGGTAAACTGGCCGATTTGGCTGTGCTCTCACAAGATATCTTTAGCGTGCCACTTGAGGATCTACCGAAGACGGAATCGGTGTTGACTGTCGTCGGCGGAAAGATCGTCTACGATGCGAAGGCGGTCAGTGTGCATAAAAATCTTTCCTTTGGTTTAGCCCCAAGAAACTGAACTTCTCTGACTACTTGCAACACTGCAGAGATTATTCTGGTCAGCGATAACTGGCGTGAGAAGGACGCTGCTGGCGTAGACAGGCTCTCGGTGAGTTGTCGGCCACACGGAGAAACCATCGTTCACTGCCACCTGGATGATCGTCGGGTACTGGTCCAAGTGACCTCGTCAGGGCTGCTTTGCCGGAGGCTTACGGAGTTGCGCCCGAGTCGTAGCGCGTCGGAAGAAGTTCTCTTTGGCGCGCGGCGATCCACTGTTCCCGAGCAGCGGTCTGACACTTCGGGCAGTGGCGATTCCGGCAGCTGTTGTAGGAGATGGTGGCACGATGCCCGCAGCGGGTGCACTCATCGAGATGGCCGCCGAGTGCGGCAGTACGACACCG
>DATDGW010000704.1:0-2937 GCA_036521895.1 Candidatus Sulfotelmatobacter sp.
CACTAGTACCCGCGCGTGCCCACTGCCGCAGCATGCGCTCCTCTTCGGGGGTCAGGCGAATCGCTGTCCGTTGGCCCATGCGTCGATCATGGCACAATACGCTTAATTTTGCAATTATGTACTAGGCCTGATTCTTCGTAGCAGCGCACCTAGCCGTATTTTCTCATCGAACCAAGCCGTGAGCGAGGTTATTGAGCGCAAGTGAAAGATAGCATGCGGGATAGACGACTACGCAGCGCCGATGGCGAATAACAGTCTGTAGTGCGAGCAAGTCTCAGGTCAGTCGGTATTCTGTGCTTGCTTCGCCAATTGGGCTAGGGCGGTTCGCGACAGTCGTTCCATCCGAGCCAGAACGGCCTTGAGTTTACGGTGTTGTCTGGTGGCGGCTTGATAGAGCGGCGCTGCTTGGGGGCTGAGTTTGACGTTGACGGTCTTGCCCGCAGCCTTATAGGTCCATTCGAAGTAAGGGCCGTGACGCTGGGATGGATCGCGGTGGCAGGCGCAGTTGGGTTGGCCGCATTTCATCATCCGCTTCAAGACGGTTCCCTTCAGGAAATAGTCCAGTTGGTGGAGTTCTTGCCCAGCTTGGCGGAAGCTTTGGGTGGCGGCGCGGAGGGCCGGGCGGGATCCTTTGCGTGAGGGCATGGCTTATACAGGTTCTCACGAATCTACCTACTGTATATATACCGTAGATGAGCGAAGAATAGCAAAACATTTTTACTAAATGATGTTACTTGCGCGTCGCGCCCAGCGTCTTAGATGGGCATGGGACTGGTGATCACGCCGTTGGAGGCCCCGCGACGATTCAACCCGCTGGTTCAGCCGCTGGGAACTCCGCAGAAATTGGGAGGACGGGAGCTGGTTTGGCGCTTCGATGGGGGCGACATCACCTCCGATGGGGGAGCGTTGCTGTTGCAGAAACTGGAGCAGCGGACCGGAATCGTGCGGCGATTCGCCGCTTGTTTCACGGACTACCGCCGTGCCAAGCAAATCGAGCACCCGCTGTTGGATCTGATCTTGCAGCGTGTGTTCGGTCTGGCGCTGGGCTACGAGGATCTCAATGATCACGATGAATTGCGGCGCGATCCGATGCTGGCCGTGGCGCTGAGCAAGGATGATGTGAAGGGCGAACAGCGGCGGCGTGCCCAAGATCGCGGCAAGGCGTTGGCTGGCAAAAGCACCCTCAACCGCCTGGAGTTAACGGCGCCGGACTACGACGGCAGTCCTCGGCAGCCGGACTCCCACAAACCGGAAACCAAGAAGATCGTGGTGGACCCGGAGAGCATTGATGCCTTACTGGTGGACCTGTTCTTGGAGGCGCACCCACACCCTCCGGACCAAATCATTCTGGATTTGGACGCTACCGACGACATCGTATATGGCCACCAGGAAGGGCGCTTCTACCACGGCTATTACCACGACTACTGCTATCTGCCGCTCTACGTGTTTTGCGGAGAGCACCTGTTGTGCGCACGCTTGAGGACTTCCAACAGGGATGCATCCGCCGATTCGGTCGAAGAGATGGAGCCGCTGGTGGCGCGCATTCGCCAACGCTGGCCGGCCGTGAAGATTCAGTTGCGGGGCGACGCGGGCTTCTGCCGGGAGAAACTGATGGCGTGGTGTGAGCGCGAGGGCATAGACTACATTTTCGGGCTGGCACAGAATCCGCGTTTGAAGAAACTGATCGCCACGCCCATGGCGCAAGCCGAGAAGCAATACCAGCAAACCCAGACGCCCGCCCGATGGTTCAGCGAATTCTTCTATTCGACCCAAGACACCTGGAGCCGGCAACGGCGCGTCATCGCCAAAGCGGAGCACCTGGACAAAGGGCCCAATCCCCGGTTCGTAGTGACTTCGCTGTCCCCAGAGCAAATGTCGGCACAGGAGTTGTACGAGAAAGGATATTGCGCCCGCGGCGATTGTCCGGAAAATCGCATCAAGGAGCAGCAGCTGGACCTATTTGCGGATCGTACCAGCACCGGCAAGATGTGGTCCAATCAATTGCGGTTGTACTTCTCTTCGATGGCTTATGTTCTGCTGCAGACGCTGCGGCGAACGGCATTGGCTGGCACCGAGTTGCAGAAGGCGCAATGCGGGACCATCCGGCTGAAGTTGCTTAAGATCGGTGCCCAGGTCCGCGTGACGGTGCGCAAGATCTGGATCTCGCTCTCCGGTGCTTACCCTTACGCGGCACTGTTTACTGATATGCTCGCCACTCTCGAGGCCGGCCGTTTCGGAACGTAGGCAGCTCACCCACCCACAACCTTCTCCCATGTCCATGCCGAGCCCATACGCCAACGGCCGGCGTGTCTCTCATCCCGTCCAACCACGAACCGCAAAAACCGATTCATCGGTGTTCACGACAGTATCTTGCGGCCTCTTCCACGATTTTCATAACCCTGAGTAGTCTTATTACTCCAGTTTTCGGACTCGTTGGCCACCTCGTAGACGTGGGGTTCAATCAATGAGAAATCGATGAGAAATCCGGGCTAAAGCAGTCCAAGAGTGTCTGACTGCAATAAGATGAGACCACGCTCATCGTGAACAGGATGACGTATATCACGTACAGGTCGTGCACGAACACCAGCGCCAGCACCAGGTGGCTCCCAAAAGTAGGTCCGGCGATGCTGGTTTGATCTCGCCGGCCGCCTTGAAGTGAGCGAAACTGGGCGAGATCCCCTCTAGTTCGCGAGTGGGTCGGGACGGATTTGAAAGTGGACCACCTTGCTGGTGGTTCCTTTGCCGGTCTCGCTGTGGAAAGGTGTGCGGGTACCCCATGTTGTCCAAACGCCCTTTCCTTTCCATCCAGCCTTCGGGTCATCTATGCGGCCGTCCATCCCTTTCGCAAAGAAACCGAGTGGATACGGTACGCGCATGATCACGAATTTTCTATTCACTAAGGCCATCAGTGAATCGGACCCGTTGCCAGTGACGATG
>DATDGW010000705.1:0-5749 GCA_036521895.1 Candidatus Sulfotelmatobacter sp.
CGCCCCGAAGGGGCGGAATCTATGCACTAACGGAGAACGTCGCTCTCCATTTCATGCTGAACCAAGAAAGCCGCTCAACTTAGAAATTAAACCTCAGTAAATTCCGGGATCATGTGTCTCAAAGTTGTTGACACGCGCCGAGGGGCATTTTAGTCAGGATTTGGCAGTGTCCTTTTTGCCAAGCGCTTCGTTGACCGCTTCCTCCAGCGACATCTCCCACCCCGACGACCATGCTTCCAAACCCGCGGCGTTCGTGAGCATGTTGCGCGCGGATTCCAGCCTTTTTTCCAGTCTGGATTGCTCTGCCGGAATTAGAGGAGCGCCGATGTGCTGACGCAATGCAGCGGCAGCTCCTGCCAAGCGCAAGGATTGTTCGGCCCGGCATTGGGCTGCCGCACTTACGGCGAAACATTCCAGCACTCTCGCGATACCGCGCTTATGTCCCAGATCCTGAAACATTCTGATGCTCTCGCCATAAAGGCGTTCGGCATCCTGATGCTTACTTTGTGCTGCACTCAGCCTACCCAGATCGCATAGGGCGCTCGCGATGCCCCAGCCGTCGCGTAACTGGCGGAACGCTGAGAGACTCTGCTCGTAATAGGAGCGAGCAGCGATGAAATCAACGGATTCCTGTACGAGGTCGCCCAGGTAGTTGAGAGTCCACGCGACTCCGGTGCTGTCGCCGGTGGCCTGGAAGATGGCCAGACACTCGTCATACAGCGCGTGGGAACGTGCGTAGTCGCCCTGCAACCTGACTACAGTCGCCAGATTGCTGAGTGCGCGAGCAGTGTCAGTGGCACTGCCCAAAACTCTCCAATTCGCGACGCACTGTTCGAAGAGCGAGCATGCAGTTTCGAGATCTCCACGCAGGCGGGCGTTTACGCCCAATGCGTTGAGGGCCACCGCGGCTCCGCGGCGGTCTCCGAGTTCACGCCTAATTTCGAGACTCTCCTCGAACAATTTCTGAGCGGAATCAAAATTCCCTTGTGCGCCCGCGAAAATCGCGGCACAGAATAATAGGCGCGCGCGCATTTCAGGCTGGACTACGCCCTGTAATTTGAACAGCCTATCCAAGAATGCTCGGCTCTCGGCCAAGTGCTCCCGTAGTTCCCAGAAGTGAAACAGAGCGGACCCGAGGCGCATGCCCCAATCTGCGTCACCGGTTCTGATCAGGAATTCCAACGCGGCGCGAAAATTTTGGTGCTCGTTATCGAAACGCTCGACCCATTCGGGATGAGTACTCAGTTTTTCGCCACACTCCTCCGCAAGCACAACGTAATAGGCGGCATGGGCGCGGCGAGTCGTTGATTCTTCGCCGCTCTCTGCTAGTCGTTCCAGAGTATACTCCCGAATTGTCGAGAGCATCAGGAAACGCGTCTCTGCTCCGGGATGCTCTATTTGCTGGATCAGGCTCTTGTCTACCATCGAGGCCATGCCATCGAGCACGTCCAGTCCAAGGTCGCATTTCGTGTCGCACACCGCCTCCACAGCTTCTAGTGTACAACCTCCAATGAACACGGAAAGACGTCGAAACAGGCTTTGCTCCGCTGTGTTAAGAAGGCTGTAACTCCAGTTCACCGTTGCGCGAAGCGTTTGTTGCCGTAGCGGCAGATCACGCGCGCCTCCCGTTAGCAGGTTCAACGAAGATTCCAGGCGCGCCTGCAAGGTCGACGGCGAAAGCAGCTTGATCCGCGATGCCGCAAGCTCAATGGCTAGAGGCAGACCATCCAGGCGGGTACAAATTGCAGAAATCGCGGTCGCGTTTTCTTTCGTGATTGTGAAGTCATGCTTTACAGCTTTTGCCCGATCCAGGAAGAGCGCGACTGCAGGGAAATGCGACAGAGCCTGGAGTGAGGTGGGCGCAGATCTCACGTCGGGCACGCCCAGCGGCGGGACAGGAAATTCATGCTCACCGTAGACATGAAGCAGTGCCTGGCTCGTTACAATCACCGTGAGATTTGCATTCAAAGTGAGCAGGTCCGCAATCTCGGCGCTAGCCGAAATCAGGTGCTCAAAATTATCGAGCAACAGAATCAGCGGCTGGATCAGCCCGCGCACATATTCTCGCAAGGTCTCGCGCGCCGATTCGCCGGCTAGTTCGCGCAGTCCGATGGATTGGGTAATTGCTGTAGTCAGGCCCTCGTTCCCAGCAACGGCGGAGAGCGAAATAAAACATACACCACCAGCGAAGCTATCCTCCAGTTCAGAGGCTATCTGCAAGGCGAGCCGGGTCTTGCCAATTCCACCAGGCCCCGTCAAGGTCACCAGCCTCACATCCTCGCAATTCAGAAGCTCGCGCAGATTCTCCAGTTCTCGTTCACGCCCAATGAAGGCTGTGCGCTGTACCGGCATGTTGCTTAGTCGAGCGGCGATCCGGCGGGGCGACGGATCCATGCGCAACTCGCGAACTGTGGCCAGATCGCGCGCCAAGTCTCGGGTTGATGCATAGCGCTGATTCGGGTCTTTGGCCAAGCACTGCTCCAATATCCAGAAGAAAGGGGCCGGCGCCTGCAGTTTTGCTGAGTAGGGCGAGCGCTCCGGGTGATCGCGAAGAATGGCGGCCATGATTTCGGCTTTGCCGTTTCCTGCAAATGCGGCGCGTCCGTTGACTATTTCATAGAGCACTGCGCCAAACGAAAATTGATCGGACCGAAAATCCACATGAGCGCCGTTTGCCTGCTCCGGCGACATGTAGCCGAGGGTTCCCATCACAGTTCCAGGGTCGGTGATCGATCCCATGATTGTCGGGCTGTCCGAATCGAGAGGGCGTTCGCGGAGTTTCGCCAGACCAAAATCGAGAATCTTGGCAGTGCCATCATGTGCAACCATCAGGTTTTCAGGTTTCAGATCACGATGCACGAGGCCGGTCTCATGCGCTTTCGCCAGCGCGTCCGCGATCTGGGTTGCGATTGCGATCGCCTTGCGAAACGGAAGGGGGCCGGACGAAATCAAAGCTCGCAGCGTCTCACCGCAAATCATCTCCATTGCGATGTAGTGCGTGCCGTCCAGGTGGCCAAGTTCGTAAATGGTCACAATGTTCGGGTGATTAAGAGCTGAGGCAGCCCTGGCTTCACGCTGGAAGCGGCTGAGAGCGTGAGAATCATGCGCTATATCGTCGGGCAAGAACTTGAGAGCAACGAATCGGCCCAGGTCGGTGTCTTCCGCCTTGTAAACGACCCCCATTCCTCCTCCACCCAGCTTTTCAATCACCCGATAATGTGAGACTGTGCTACCGATAAGGTTCTTCCAGCTCTCCCTAGGCGCCTGGTTAGCCAGGATTTTGCCTGCCACCTCCAGCGCAGGCGATTCGATGAATAGCTGAGCCTTCTTCTCGTGTGCCAGCAGAGCCTCCACTTCGTGGCGCAACTCGTCGTCATTCCCGCAAGCGGAATGGAGGAATTCAGCGCGGTGCCTTTCGTCGAGATCTAAAGCCTTTTGACAAAGTTCTTCGATCCGACGCCAACGCTCAGGTCTCATGACTTGCCCTTCCGCGGCTCAACTCGCGCAAAAGCCAGATTTTGGCTAGTCGCCAGTCCCGAATTACTGTATCGCTGGAAACACCTAAGACTTCAGCCGTTTCTTCGACGCTCAATCCTCCGAAGAATTTCAGCTCCACGACTTTGCTTTTTCTTTCGTCAACCGCAGCCAATGCGTTTAAAGCATCGTCCAGCGCCACCAGATTGACGTCAGCCTCGTCGCACACTGACGGAGCCTCCTCTAGAGGAATGTGAGGAACGGCACCACCGCGTTTCAAATAACCGCGCGAGCGGGCAAAATCGATCAGAATGCGCCGCATCAACTTGGCGGATATCGCAAAGAAATGCGCCCGGTCCTGCCAGTTCACTTGTCCGCACTCCACCAATCGTAGATAGGCTTCGTTGACCAATGCGGTGGTCTGTAGCGTATGTCCGGAGCGTTCTCCGCCCATATAGCGTTGCGCGATTTGGTGCAGCTGCCGATACACCAGTGGCGTCAGCTTTTCCAACGCCTGTTCGTCTCCGCTACTCCAGGCTTTCAGTAGCCGGGTGACTTCGTGGTTGGAGGAGGTGTCCAAGCGGGCCTCGTGGTTTCAATAAGTTACAACGAAAGCCGCAAAAAACCTAGCGTCGAGTGTGCGCGAATGCTCGTTGACTCGACTTTTTTCCTTTCCCTATTGCGGTTTCCTTCGATTCATTCCCGCCTAACTAGATAGAGGCTTGGTAGCTCGGCTTCAGCAAGCAGCTCAGAACGCGCCTCCACAACCTTCGCAACAGGAGAAAACAAAATGACGATCACGAAGCACGCCGCACTGCTCCTCATGACGTTGGTCGGGTTGACGGCTTTGCTAAACGCGCAGACGTCCACCACGCTCAAAACACCAGTCCCCTTCGAGTTCGTCGCAAATGGCAAGACGATGCCAGCGGGCGAATGCACAATCGCAGTTGTTGTGAATGGACAGACACTGCTCTCGATCAGCAGCGGGAAGCAGCACGCCTATGCCTTTCCCATTTCCGATGAGTCGCCGAACGCGCGCAAGTATACAGCTCTTGTGTTTCACCAATATGGCGACCGGTACGTCCTGACCGGTATCAAGCGCGAAAAAGGAATTGGCTACCAGTTGCCGGCCAGCAGACTCGAACGTGAACTGCAGGCCCGGAATATCCCTTGGCAAGTATTCACGCTTCTCGCATCCGCCAAGTAGACGAGCAGCTTGCTCGTAATTTGTGTTGGAATTCTGCGTCGCAAAAAGGCGTTTTCTTGAAACTTTTGTCACAACAAAGATAAGGAGCGTCAACACATGAAAAACACAGTGTTTCTCAGTTCGCGTTTGTCGTTGCGGTTGGTTGCATACCTGGCACTTTCCTCGTTTGGCTTGGCTCAGCAGAAGATGCAGCCAGCCGGGCGGCGGGAAGATCAAAGCAAGCTCGTTCAGACGGTTCGCGAGGCTACGAAACAATACCTCGACATCAACAACGCTATTGCAGATGGTTACGGGCAATTTCTCGGCTGTGTCAGTGGCTCCGATCATGGCGCCATGGGTATCCACTACGTCAATTTCAGCTTGCTTAACGGGACCATTGACGCCAAACACCCGCAGGCGCTCATTTACGAACACTTGAACGGTCAAATGAAACTGGTGGGAGTTGAGTTCATAGTTGACCAGGCCACTTGGCTTAAGAACAACAACAATGCACCGCCGGTGCTCGAGGGCCAAACGTTCTTGTTAATCGATGCTCCCAACCGCTACGGTGTCCCGGCTCCGTTCTTCGAGCTTCACGTGTGGGCGTGGAGGGACAACCCGCAGGGCGACTTCGTGGACTGGAACGACCACGTGAGTTGCTCACATGAATAGAGCTTACTGGAGACGCCGGCTCACGTTGCGCGTCTCCCTTTTTGTTTTGTTGTCCGAAACGCTGACCGGAAAGGAAGACACTCGCCCACGTACGTTGTTGAGCGCGAGCTTGCCGGCATCGGAAATATAACGCCCGATCAGGTGCTCGCTATCTCGCAGAAATCGTGCAGCGTTCTGGATAGCCTCGGGCCGAAGATCCAATGGCTGCACAGCTACGTTACGGCCGACAAGATTTGCTGTGTCTACATCGCTCCCAACGACGAGATGATTCGTGTCAGAGGGGTATCTGCTTGACTCAGGTAGCCCCAATATATAGTGTACGGGGATGGCGGAAGAATATCCTCGAAATTTGACGGAATTGGAAACGAACTTCCGTACCGATGAGGCATGCCGGGCATATCTGGCCCGACTCCGGTG
>DATDGW010000706.1:0-3766 GCA_036521895.1 Candidatus Sulfotelmatobacter sp.
GGAATTTGCAGCCGGTCCCGTAGGGCGTGCACCGCGGGAGTGATGTAGCCCAGATCCTCGGCGAAGAACGGCAAGCCGCCCAGCGCCTCACGGAGCTTCAGAAACAGGTCATCGCGCGGTCCATCCACCCAGCGGCCGTTCACTGCCGTGGCATCAGAGGCGGGAATTTCCCAGAACTGGTCGAATCCGCGGAAGTGATCGAGGCGGATGTAGTCGCAGTTCTGCGTGGCCCAGCGCAGGCGCTGGATCCACCACGGGTAGCCGCGCTCCTTCATCACATCCCAGCGGTAGAGCGGGTTGCCCCATCGTTGTCCGGTCTTGCTGAAAAAATCCGGAGGTACACCGGCCACGACTTCGGGTTCAAGTTTCTCGTTCAGCCGAAACAGATCCCGGTGCGTCCAAACGTCGGCGCTGTCGTGATTCATGAAGATGGCAACATCGCCCACCACGCGGATTGCCCGCTCAGAACAGTAACGCCGCAGGGCCCGCCATTGCTCATAGAAAGCAAACTGCAGTGCGCTGCGAACCTGGAGGTCGCTCGCCAGTTCCTGACGAGTCTTCTCGAGCGCAGCCGGTTCTCTTTGAGCAAGATCCCGCGACCAGTGATTCCAGCTTTCTAGCTTCTGCCGGGCACGAAGGGCATCGAAAAGGACAAAGTCGTCCAGCCACCAGGTGTTGTCCGCGCCGAACTCTTCAAACCGCTGCATCGCCCCGCCCGAGGCCGACCGCACAAAGTTTCGTGCCGCCTCAAACAACAGAGGCATCTTCTGGGCAAAAACCTGGTCGTACTCGACGGGACCGGCACCCGCTGAAAGATCCACGAGTTTCGCCGAATCGATCCAGCCATGCTCAGCCAGCCGTTCCAGACTGATCAGCAATGGATTCCCAGCGAATGCGGAGGTCGAGGAGTAAGGCGAATTGCCGTAGCCGAGCGGACCCAGCGGCAGAACCTGCCATAGGCCCTGGCGGGCCGAAGCGAGAAAATCTACAAACTGATAAGCGGCCGGCCCAAAATCACCGACCCCGCCGCGCGAAGGCAACGACGTGGGATGCAACAGAATGCCTGCGGCGCGCGGAAATGGCATGTCACGCCGCTACATTCCCGACTCGCTGCCGTTGCGGCCCAGTAACTTGATCTCTTCTTCGTTGCGCTTGATCTTTCCCGCCCGCGTCATCTCGTCGACCAGGCTGGAAACGAAAAGGCCAAAGCGCTCCTGCTGCTTCTGCTGCAGGAGTTGATCGCGAATCTGATCTCGCTTCGCGGCATAGTCCGATTCCGTAGGCGGCTGGTTCTCGAGCACCCCCAGCACCACGGCGTTGGTGCCACTGTTGATCGGACCGCTGATCTCGCCGGGCTTCATGTTGAAGGCGACCGACGCCTGTCCGGCCATCGAACCGACGTCGGGCACCTGTCCGTCAGGCAGAACGAAGTCACTGGTCTTGACCGCCGCTCCCAGTTCTTTTGCCGCGCGCTTCAGGTCATGTTCGGCCTTGGCGCGGTCCGACAGCTCCTGGATCTTCTGCGTCAGCAACTGCGAGGAGCGTTCGTTCTTGAACTCCTCCTCAAGCTTGCTGCGGATTTCTTCGAACGTCGGGGTCGCGGCCGGCTTCACCGCCAACAACTGAAATACGACGATGCCCTGCGACGCCGGAGCCACATCCGGCGGCGACTTTTCGGCTTCGCTGAACACCGCATCCATGAACTGCGTGGACGGCCCGAGGCCGGGCAGCATGTCTTTGCGCGCAAAGAAATCCGAGTTGATCACGGGGATCTTTTGGGCCAGGGCCGCCGCGGCCAGACCCTGCTCGCGAGCCTGCTTCAGCAGTGCCTCCGCCTGCTTCTGGGCGATCTGCTGTGCCTTCTGATGCTTCAGGATAGGCTCGATCTCGGACTTCACTTCGTCCAGCGTTTTCGTGTGCGCTTCCTGCTTGTCGTCCACGCGAATGATGTGGAAGCCGTAACTGCTCTTCACCAGATCGCTGATCTGACCCTTGGCAAGCGAGAACGCGGTCTTCTCAAACTCGGGGACAGTCTGGCCTTTGCCGATCCAGCCGAGCGATCCGCCCAGCTTTGCGCTGCCCGGATCCTCGGAGTATTTCTTGGCCAAGTCTTCCAGCTTTGCGCCGCTCTTCAGTTGCTTCAGCAAGTCCTCGGCACGGTGCTGCGCCTCAGCCACGCCCTTCTCGTCCACTTTGCCATCGGGGCCCGGCAGCGGAGTCTTGATCAGGATGTGGCTCACCTTCACCTGTTCCGGCACCTGGTACTGGGCACGATGCTGATCGTAGTAGGACCGCAGGTCGTCCGGCGTAATCTGGACTTCGGCTTCCGCCTTCGCCGTTTCGACCAGAGCGTACTGCACCTTGCGCTTTTCCGGGACGGAGTTCGCGTAGGTCTGCTTGTGGCTCTCGTAAAACGCCTTCAGTTCTTCGTCGGTGGGATGCAGGCCCTTGCGCAGGTCGTCCTGCTTCAGGATCGCGTAATCGAACTTGACCTTGGAATTCTGCTTGATGAACTGCTCGTGAAGCTCCGCTTCGCTCACGCTGGCGCTGCCCGAAATGAGCGCCTGCAACTTGGTGAGCAGAATGTCGTTGCCCACGGCCTCTTCAAACTTGGTGGGCGTCAGATTCGCCCGCTGCAGCATGTCTTCATATTCGGTCTGGCCGATGAAGTTGCCGCCGGGGAAGAAGGTCGCCGCGTAACGGCCGTGCTGGAGTTCGTCCTTGATTTCCGCCGGGGTCACGTGCAACCCCATGCGTGCCGCCTCGCTCAGCAGAGCCTGGCGACTGATCATCTGGTCGACGGCGCGCATGGTCTCCTGCTGAATCAGGAAGGGCATCAACTTCGACGCCATTTCGCCATAGCGCTGCGCATCCTGCTGCGCCATCTGGCGCGCGGTCGTGCGCACCTCATCGGCGGTGATGTCACCGCCATCCACCTTGGCCACGATGCCCTTGCCGGGCGTGCTGCTGAAGACGTCCCCACCCAAACCGCCGGGGATCAGCGTAATCACCATCGACGCGCAGATGATCAGGAGCAGCCCGCCCAGAACATACTTCGTGGTCTGCCCGGATTTTTGCAGGAAACGAATCATTTTCTTGTCACTCCAGAGTAGAGAGGCGAATCTTTGATTATAAACCAGCCCGGTCCCCTGCGCCGGACGTTATCCTCAATGCATCGTGCTACAACCCGCATGTGGAAATCCTGGCTTCTGCTATCACACGGTTCCCGAACCACGCCGCCAACTCTGGCGAAACTCCGCTATTGAAACGTATTAATATAAATGTTATCCATTCACGGGGACATTCTTGCTAGCGTGCCCCCGGATCGATCACGAGCAGGAACCACCATCGACTAGGAGCGTCATGAACTCAAGCAAGCGGCTTAGAATCTCCCTCGTTGTTCTGGCCCAATTCCTACTGGTTACATCCCTTGGCGCGCAAGGCGCCGCACAAATGAAGCATGCCGCCGAAGCGAAGGTCACGCTAGGCGCTGGCTGGTCTCTGCAAACATCCGCCAAGGTCGAGGCCAAGGGCGAAGTCATCTCCACGCCGCAGTTCGCTCCCACGGGATGGCACGAAGCGGCCGTTCCCACCACGGTGGTGGCCGCGCTGGTGAAGGACAAGACCTTTCCTGATCCCCTGTTCGGCATGAACCTGCGCGACTTTCCGGGTATCAACTATCCCATCGGCGGAAATTTCTCCAATATCCCGATGGCGCCCGACAGCCCGTATGCGGTCTCATGGTGGTATCGCAGGCAATTCGCTA
>DATDGW010000707.1:0-10403 GCA_036521895.1 Candidatus Sulfotelmatobacter sp.
GGTGCCGTATTAACCCGAATGTTGAAGGGCCTTGGAATGCCGAGGCCCTTTGCTTTTTGGCGGAAGTCTTGCCACGCGGTCCCGCCTGATTTACTCTCATCTGCCATTCAGGGAGGACGCATGCAGAGGGTAATCGGCCTACTCTTGCTCAACTGTTGTTCTCTTGCGGCGGCACAGACGCTGACCCCCGAAGTCCGCCAATTCGTCACGGTTGATGCGCCGGTGGTTGCACTGACGCACGTGCGCGTGATTGACGGCACGGGGGCGGCGGCGCGCGAGGATCAGACGATCATTCTTAACAAGGGAAAAGATCGAATCGGTGGGCGATGCTGCGGCGGCGAAGGTGCCCAGCGACGCGAAAGTGCTCGATCTGCAGGGATGCAGCGTGATTCCCGGGCTGGTTGGAATGCATGATCACATGTTTTATCCGGTGGGGAACGCCGCGTTCGGGGAGATGGCGTTCAGTTTTCCGCGGCTGTACCTTGCGGGCGGCGTGACAACGATTCGTACCACGGGCTCGCTCGAACCATACACCGATCTCGAAATCAGGAGGGCAATCGATGCTGGCAAGATTCCCGGTCCCAAGATGCGTGTCACGGGACCATATCTGGAGGGCGCCGGGTCATGGGGGCTTCAACTGCATCAACTGGCCGGGCCGCAAGATGCCACCAGGACGGTGAATTACTGGCTCGACGAAGGCGCCCAAGACTTCAAGGCCCATATGTTCATCACGCACGAGGAACTGGGTGCGGCAATTGCTGCTGCGCACAAGCGCGGGGCCAAGGTCACCGGGCATCTGTGCACGATCGGCTTCCGGGAAGCCGCCGCCCTCGGAATCGATGACCTCGAGCATGGGCTGATGGTCGATTCGGAATTCAATCCTGAACACAAGTCGGGGGAGTGTAAATCGGAAGAGGATCCGGTGTTGATGTCGAAACTCGAAATAAATTCCGGACCTGTCCACGACACCTGATCGCACGCCATGTGGCGGTCACTTCGACGTTGCCAGTATTTGAAATGGGCAGCTTCGCGGGACGTCCAACGCTGCAACCGCGGGTTCTCGAAGCGCTTTCGCCTGACGGGCGGGCTCTGCTGCTGCAGAGATGGGTCCAGTCCAGCGACTCCGCGGCGATTCGAAAACGTTATAGCAGCGACGTGTCGCCCTGGCCGGCAGCGTTCAAAAAGGAGGAGGAATTTGAGTATGCCTTCTCGAAGGCGGGCGGATTGCTGCTGGCGGGACTTGACCCCACGGGCATGGGAGGAGTCATTGCAGGATTCGGCGATCAGCGTGAGGTGGAACTGCTGGTGGAGGCGGGGTTCACGCCGCTGGAAGCGATCCACATTGCGACCGCGAACGGGGCGCAGTATCTGGGAGAACTCGACCGCATCGGGACGATTGCGCCCGGCAAGCAGGCGGATCTGGTCGTGATCAAGGGCGATCCGTTGAAGAAGATTGAGGACATTGAGAACGTGGAGACGGTGTTCAAGGACGGGATCGGATACGACTCGGGCAAGTTGATTGAATCGGTGCGTGGCGTCGTCGGAAGCCGTTAGGTTAGGCAACGCTGGCCTGCATCCGCCGATCTTCAACTCAGTTTATCGCTCTCGATCAGGTGCAGCTTGCCACGCCTGCGGGCGAGGAGGAGCCGCGCGCGGCTTTTACGGCACGCTGCTAGGCAAGGCCGAGCTGAAAAAGCCGCCGGAACTAACACGGCGCGGAGGTTGCTGGTTTGAAAGTGGAAGCGTGCAGCTGCATCTTGGAGTTGACGCCGATTCCCGTCCGGCGAAGAAGGCGCATCCGGCACTGCGCTGCCGGGACTACGACGAACTGACGGCTCGCTTGCATGCCGCGGGAGTTGAAGTGAGCGATGACCCCAGCACTCCCGGAGTTCGCCGCTGCCACCTCTCGGATCCGTTCGGAAACCGGATTGAGTTGATCGGCTCGTAGACGCGGAAGAACTTTCGATAGAATCCCTCGCATGATCGTTCTCGCTTCCGCATCGCCGCGACGCCAGGAACTGCTGCGCAACGCGGGGATTCCGTTTACGGTTGAGCCGGCCAATATTGATGAGACTCCCCGCGCAAGTGAGGCGCCGCGCGATTGTGCCGAGAGACTAGCGCGGGAGAAGGCGCTCGCGGTGTGGCGTACGCGGCCGCAGGATTGGGTTCTGGGGGCGGACACGATTGTGGTTGTGGATGACGCCATCCTCGGCAAGCCGGTCGATGTTGAAGATGCCGCGCGCATGCTGCGGCTGTTGTCGGGACGCGTGCATCGCGTCATCACGGGCGTGTGCCTGGTGAGGGCAGGTGACAGCCGTGACTTGTTGAATGCCGGTGAGTTCGCGCGAACTGTCTCCGAGACTACGCTGGTGACGATGAACGCATTATCGGAAGACGAGATTCGCCAGTACGTCGCCAGCGGAGAGCCCGAGGATAAAGCGGGAGGGTATGCCATCCAGGGGACGGCTTCGCGCTGGATTCCGCGCATTGAGGGTGATTACAGCAATGTGGTGGGATTGCCGGTGGCGCTGGTGTATCGCATGCTTCGCGAGCAGGAAGGGATCTGAATCCCAGGCGTGCCTTGGTGCGATTCCAGCTATGACTTCTCTTGATCTTCTTCTTTCGGTGCTTCCTTCTTTGCCGGTTCAGGATCTTTCAGCGCGGCCTTGAAGTTGCGAATGCCTTCGGCCAAGCCCTTGCCAACGTCGCCCAACCTGCTGGTGCCGAAGAGCAGGAACGCGAGGATGATCACCAGAAGCCAGTGCCAGGGCGAAAACTCACCCATAAGTTCTCCAGGGGGACGGCCTTCGCGAAATGGTATGCAGCCGAGATCCCTGAGAAAAGTTTAGGCTTCCCTATTAGCGGAGTCAAAGGCGACGGACGCCTGTCCTGAGCGGAGCCGGTGTGAGTGTTTGTCCCACCCCGCCAACGCTCACCAGTTGTGCCGCCCAGAGTCTATTCTCGAAGAACGCATCTTTCTCGGAGGTCGACTCGGCATGTTCAGACGTTGTGTGGTGGGGCTTATTCTGCTTCTCTTATTTTTTCCGCAAGTCGAGAGTGTTGCGGCGCAGAGTCCAGCCACTGCGCCCAGCGCTTCTACCGGCGAACAACGCAAGACCAGCGAACCGTATACCGGAGATTTATCGATTTTCGATTCGCCGGGGCGCGAGGAGCGGCTGCAGATCAATCGCGTGATGGACATTCTTGGCATCGCTCCGGGTAAGGGAGTGGCGGACATTGGGGCGGGATCGGGATGGTTTACGGTTCGGGCGGCGCGGCGGGTCGGCGCTAGCGGGTTGGTGTATGCGGTCGATATTAATCCCGAGGCGATCCGCTACGTCAGCGAACGGGCGCAGAAGGAGAAGCTGCGGAACGTGAAGACGCTTCTGGGGAAGGCAGACGATCCCGTCTTGCCAGCGCGTTCGCTGGATGCGGTGTTGCTGCTCAAGACGTATCACGAAGTGGCGCAACCGGTGGCGCTGTTGCGAAACCTGCGAGGGGCGCTGCGTCCGGGGGCCAAGGTTGGAATTATCGACCGCAATGGAAACGGCGAGGATCACGGAGTCGGGCGTGAGGTTGTGATCAGCGAAGCGCAGGAGGCGGGCTATACGCTAGTTGACCAGTACGACTTCGTAAAGGGCGACAAAATGGATTACTTTCTGGTGTTCACGGCAAGACAGTGATCTCGTCTACTGCCGACCACGTGGTGCGCGTCAAGTCTGCGAACGCGGGCAGATCGGCGTCGGAGGCAGCGCTTTGGGGGCTCGCCCACGCCGCCTCCATGCTCAGCCAATCGTCGAAGTAGAGCTCGATGATCGCCTCCCAGCCGGGGGTGCGCTTGGGATCAGCACAGACGAAGTTCTGGATGTACTTGCGCACGCCGGGCAAGGCTTTCGCCAGAGGGCCGTGAATTTGTTGCAAGTGGCGGCGGAATTCTTCCTGCGTCAGGTCTGGGCGTTTGTAGAGGACGACCATGAACTTGAGCATGCGTTCTCGAAGCCTCGCAAGAATTCTAACCACAGAAGGCACGGAGGACAGGGAGGGGACGATCAACTTCCTCTGTGCTCTCTGTTCCGCTGGGACAAAGCGTCATGCGCTTTCGATCATTCCTGCTAGCAGCAGCGCGCGAAGCGGGAGTTCGGAGATGATGATGTGCTCGTGGATGGCGTGTGCTCCCTGGCCGTGGCCTCCCATGCCGTCGAGGGTGGGGATGCCCATGCCTGCGGTGAAATTTCCGTCGGAGCCTCCGCCGACGGAGGCTTCTTCCAGTTTCCAGTCCATCTGCTTCGCGATCGCTAACGCCTTTTGGTAAAGTGCGGCGACGCCGGGAGTGCGCTCCATGGGCAGGCGGTTGATGCCGCCTTCGATTCTGAGCTTGCAATGCTTGTCGAAGGGCTTCAGGGCGCGGAATTTGCGGTCGAGCGCAGCAGCCTGCTTGGCGTGTGTGATGCGCACGTCGATTTCGGCGGTGGCATAGGCGGCGATCACGTTGGTGCGGGTTCCGCCGCGGATCACGCCGGGGTTCACGGAAAGGCCGTGCTGCAAGTCGTTGAGCTGGGAGACGGCGGTGATCTGGCGGGCGAGTTCGAGGATGGCGCTGTGTCCCTGGCCGGGGTCGAGTCCGGCGTGGGCAGCAATGCCTTTTACACTTAGAACGTATTCGCCGACGCCTTTGCGTGCAGTTTTCACGGCACCACGCGGGCCTGCGGGTTCGAGCACGAGGACGGCGGCGGATTCCTTCGCCAGCGCCTCGGTGATTTTTCGGGACGAGTAGCTGCCGACTTCTTCATCGGAAACGAGAAACACGGTGACCGGGCGGGGCAAAGCGCCGTGCCAGGTTTGCAGGGCGGCGATCGCGTAGAGCATGAGGGCGACGCCCGATTTCATGTCGAGGACGCCGGGACCGTGCATGCGTCCGTCGGCGACGTGACAGGGCATGGTGGCGAGAGTACCGAGTGGATAGACGGTATCGAAATGGCCGAGGAGCAAAACCGGCTTCAGCTTTTCGCGGCCGGGGAAGTCGATCTGGACGCTGCCGGCATAGTCGTCGGCGTGGTGAACGCGGGCGTGTCCGCCGACGGCTTCGAAGCTTCCGGCGAGGAAGGCGCCCATGCGGTCGGCAGCGGGCTTGTTGTCGCTGGGGGATTCGATTTCGACGAACTCGCGGATCGTTTGGACGATTTGTTCCTGGCGCGCTTCGAAGTAGCGCAGGCGCTCGGTCCAGATCGGGTCCGCGTGAAATGTTTCGCTTCGACGTGGCGTGGAGCGTGCGGTTTTCTTGCTCGGCATGATGCGCTCGTCTCCGGCCCGTGCAGAGGGCGCACCCTGCGGGCCAAGTCGTACAGTATAATCTTCAAGCGGTTTTGAGACGAACATGAATGAGAGCAGCCCTGTGCCGGAAACTT
Source organism: Candidatus Sulfotelmatobacter sp. (assembly GCA_036521895.1). Classification (GTDB taxonomy): domain Bacteria; phylum Acidobacteriota; class Terriglobia; order Terriglobales; family Acidobacteriaceae; genus Sulfotelmatobacter. Next base: position 5,406 of record DATDGW010000707.1, read on the forward strand.
CGCCCGGCGTGACGAAGACCGCGCTCGACATCCACGAGATTCTGAAGATCCTGCCGCACCGCTATCCGTTCCTGCTGATTGACCGCGTGCTCGATTTGAAGCGCAAAGAGCGGATTGTCGCCATCAAGAACGTGACCATCAACGAACCATTTTTCGCGGGACACTTTCCGGGGCTGCCCATCATGCCGGGCGTGCTGATTGTGGAAGCGATCGCGCAAGCGGGCGGCGCGCTGCTGCTGACCGAGGTTGAGGACCGCAACGACAAGGTCATGGTTTTTACGGGGATCGAGCGCGCGAAGTTCCGGCGACCGGTTAGTCCGGGGGACCAATTGCGGCTGGAAGTGGAAGTGAAAGGCTGGCGCTCGGTGCCCGGGATGACCGCAGCGAAGATGCAGGGTTACGCGTACGTGGGCGAGAAGCGCGTGGCCGAGGCGGCGGTTTCGTGCCAGCTGATCGATCGTTCACGCGGGCGGGCTTCGGATGATGGTGGGAACGGCGGCGCGGGCGCGTGATTGTTCCGAACTGGTTTTAAGAGCTTTAACCACTAAGGACAGGAAGGTTCACGAAGGAACCCAACTGCACATTCCTCGTCCATGAATTCTTCCTCCATGAACGTACACCCTACGGCCCTGATTGATCCGCGCGCGAAGGTTCCGGCGTCGTGCAAGATCGGCCCGTATTGCGTGATCGGGGCGGAGGTCGAAATGGGAGAGGGCTGCCACCTGGTGTCGCATGTGGCGATCGAGGGGCCGACCAAGATCGGTGCTGACAACGGCTTCTTTCCTTTTTGCGCCGTCGGGATGGCGCCGCAGGATGTCACCTACAAAGGCGAACCGACGCGCCTCGAGATCGGCGATCACAACGAAATCCGCGAGTGTGTGACGATCAGCCGCGGCACATTGAAGGGCGGAGGACTGACCAAACTCGGCAGCCACCTGCTGATCATGGCGTACACGCATATCGGACACGATTGCGTGATTGAGGATCACGCCATGCTGGTGAACGGCGCGACGCTGGGCGGACATGTGACAGTGCAAGAGTGGGCGGTCGTTGGCGCGCTGTGCCCGGTACACCAGTTCGTGCGCATCGGGGCACACTCCTACATTGGCGGCGGGACGACGATCACGCAGAATGTTCTTCCGTACTCCATGACGTCGGCGGCGCGTGACACTCATGCCTACGGGATGAATAAGGTTGGGCTCGAGCGGCGGGGGTTTTCAAAGGAGCGTATTGCGAACATTCATCACGCTTACAAGATTCTGCTGGCGTCGAAGATGAATACGTCGCAGGCTCTAGAAAAGCTGAGGTCGGAACCGGATCGCGGCGAGGATGTGGACATGCTGATTCGGTTTATTGAGGCTTCGGAGCGCGGGATTATTAAGTGAGCGGGTTGGTCGACTGGGGGCAAACGGCGATCTATCGCCAATAAACACATAACTGCACGTAGCCTACAATCCGGCCAGAGCGTCGTATTCGCTTTCCTCGACCACCCTTCTCGCCATCACCGACACTTGTGGATCCGATTTACCAGGACCTAAACTGCGGTCCGAGATATAGACCTTGGTTCCGGTTCAGCGATTCTAAGATTTCTGCGAACGATCATGCGCCCAGTCATCCAAGCTTCTTCAGTCCGCAAAACCTACGGATCTACAGTGGCGGTGGACGAAGTCTCGTTCGAGGTCAACGAAGGTGAGATTTTTGGTTTAATTGGGCCCAACGGTGCGGGAAAGACCACTACGATGGAGTGCATCGAAGGTCTGCGCACCCCCGACCGGGGCACCATCTCGGTGCTGGGTCTTGATCCCTTCAACGACGTCTACAAGCTGCAAGCGCGGATCGGAGTTCAACTCCAGCAGGCGCAGCTGCAGAAGCGGATCAAAGTGTGGGAGGCTGTAGACCTCTGGGCCTCCCTCTACCAGAAGGACGCAATCGACAGCGAGCAGCTGCTCGAACAACTTGGCCTTAGCGACAAGCGTAATGCCTGGTTCATGACCCTCTCGGGCGGCCAGAAGCAGCGGCTGTTCATTGCGCTTGCGCTGATCAACAATCCCGAACTGGTGTTTCTCGACGAGCTGACGACCGGGCTCGACCCGCAGGCGCGCCGCGCCATCTGGGAGCTCGTGCGAGGCATCCGCGAGCGCGGCAAGACGGTTTTCCTGACCACTCATCTCATGGAGGAGGCCGAACGGTTGTGCGACCGGGTGGCGATCATCGAACACGGACGCATCATTGACATCGACACGCCGCAGAGCCTCGTGAACCGGCACTGCCCGGAGCGTACCGTCATTCTCGCCACAGACGACCGAAGGGCCGTAGAGTCCTTTCGAACCATCCCGCGAATCGAGACAGTAACCTGCAGCGACTCGCAGTTCAGCATTCGGGGTCGGGGCGACGATCTCGTCACCGAAGTGATTCAGTGTCTGTCCGAGAATCGCATCCGGGTTACGGACTTCCGCACGATTCTCCCCAACCTTGAGGACGTCTTTCTCAAACTGACCGGTCACTCGATTCGGGACTAGGCGTGACTCAATGATGCTGCGTGGACTTTGGAAATTGACATGGATCGAGATCAAGATATTCCTCCGCGAGCCGCTTGGGGCGTTCGGGACGATCGGTGTCCCCGTTTTGGTGTTCCTCGTAACGGGTCGCATCGTCGGCCGCAGCCTCGCACCGGCCTCACTCGCCGCCAGCAGTTTTATCAAGACCGGTCTGCCCGTGCTGGCCTCGGTCCTGATCGCCATCAGCGCCGTTCTGTCGCTGGTCACCATCATTTCGATCTACCGCGAGGGGGGCATTCTCAAGCGGCTCCGCGCAACTCCCTTGCGCCCCCAGACAATCCTCACTGCCCACGTGGTCGTCAAGCTGCTGCTCACCGCGGCCACGCTGGCCTTGATGGTGCTCGCCGGCAAACGTTACTATCCGGTCGGAATCCACGTTGCGCTGTTCGGCTTTACGATGGCGCTTCTAATCAGCACCTGCAGCATCCTGTCCATCGGCTTTCTCCTCGCCAGCATCGTTCCCACGGCGCGCTTTGCGCAGCCGATCGGCGCCGTCATCATGTACCCGATGATCGCTGTCTCGGGACTCTTCGTGCCTGTCACATCGCTGCCGCCAGCACTCCAGGCCGTGGCCAGAGTTGTGCCGCTCACCTACGCGGTGTCACTGCTCGATGGGATTTGGAAGGGCGATGTCTGGTCTGCTCACATGGGTGACCTGGCGGCACTGGCCGTGGTGTTTATCGTGTGCACGGCGCTATCGGCGAAGGTGTTTCGTTGGGAGTAGCAAGGACTTCTGAGCCCCTCGAAATCTTCAACGACATAGGCGTCACGACAAGAACTCGGGCGGCACGCGATCGATCAGCCAGACCCCGCTGTCAGACAGGAAAAACTTGAAACCCTCACGCTGCATGCCAAGCGCGTCGACCTTTAGGATGGCCGGTTTGCGGTGTCGCTGTCCGACACGTTGCGCGGTGGCTTCGTCCGCCGACAGGTGCACTTGCTGACGCGCGCCTGGCTTCAATCCATCGGCCAAAATCGCATCGACAAATCGGGTTGCGGTCCCGTGATAAAGAATTGCGGGTGGTTCTTGTGGAGCGAGTCCTAGATCTACGGTGACCGAGTGCCCTTGGGCAGCCCGAATCATGCGCGCATCTGGCGACAGCGAAAACCGCTTCTTGTCGATGGTCTGGACGACATGCAACAGATCTTCCCGCGTAAAGTGGGGCGGTTTGACTCTTGGCAAATCCGGTCATCCACCGATACCCACCCTTGCGAATCCAACGCTATGCCGATGGACTCTGGTTTGTGCCGAAGCACAAAGCTCAAGAACTTACTAAGTTGGAGCGAATCCAATGCAGTCACGATATGCACCGATCCTTTCCTGCCTTGGAATTTTACCCCGGTGCTGACGTAACGAGGCCGATCCGTGGTCGCACACAGTGGACGCATGGTTCATTGGGGCGAAATGAGGCAGAATGACGTCCATGACTCCTTCGAGTTCTCTCCGTTATTGCCTTTTGCTTGGCCTGGTGTCGGTCGTCCATTCGGTTTCCGGCCAGACTGCGCCCCCTGCTCAGTACACTGAAAGGCTGGCGCCGCCGACGCGGAACCCGCGAACTCCTGGCTATGCCGCGGCCAAGGAGTTACCTGATGGAGCTAATCCTCCGGCGAATGTGGATGGGAATTTTATTATCGGGCCTACCCATGAGGCGCCTCCCGAACTGGCTGCCCAAGGCGACATTCCGAAGGGCACGGTGATTGAGTTCACGATGAACTCTTCGGATAGCAAGATCTATCCGGGGATTGCGCGGGATGCGGGAGCGCTCGGCAAGCCAGATCCTGCGGATCCTGCGAAGCTCATTGTGACGACGAGCCATCCCACTCCGTACGCGCGGAAGGTGGCGGTCTATGTCCCGAAGCAGTATGTGGTGGGGAGCGTTGCTCCTTTTATGGTGGGGGCGGATGGGCCTGACGGCTTGCTTTTTTCAACTCTGGATGTCTTGCTCGCTCAATACAAGGTTCCGGTGATGATTGCTATTTCGATCGGCAACGGGAGCGGAGACGCGCAGGGGAGCGAGCGCGGGTTGGAGTACGACACGATGTCGGGAGTGTATGCCGAGTTTGTGGAGAAGGAAGTTTTGCCGATGGTTGAGGCCCAGGCGCACGTGAAACTCACGAAAGATCCGGAGGGGAGGGCAACCATGGGCGGCAGCTCAGGAGGCTCTTGCGCCTTGATCATGGCGTGGTATCACCCGGAGCTTTATCACCGTGTGCTGACTTACTCAGGAACATTTGTGAACCAGCAGTGGCCTTCCAATCCACAAACGCCACATGGGGCATGGGAGTTTCATGAGCATCTCATCCCCGAGAGCCCAGTGAAGCCGATACGGATCTGGATGGAAGTGGGGGACCGGGATCTGTTCAATCCGAATGTGATGCGCGACAACATGCACGACTGGGTGCTGGCCAATGAGTTGATGGCCAAGGTGCTCGCCGCCAA
>DATDGW010000708.1:0-2666 GCA_036521895.1 Candidatus Sulfotelmatobacter sp.
TTAGGAAGAGGATGCCCTACAGCAGGTATTGGTCTCGGATTGCCGCGCATTTGAATTTCTCCTCCGTGAGTGTGCGACCTGGAGAGATCCACCTATACAACCATGCTCCTACTGCAAGGTGTGAGCCGCATCACACCCGCGCAGATTTTCGAAGAACAGGCTTGAGAGGTGGCTCCAATCACCAAGCTGGCCTCGAAAGGGCCGGAGCATGACGGCAGCGGTGGGGTTGGTAAGGTTGAAGGACGGCACTACCGAAGGTCCGCAGCAATGCAGCATCGCACCTCGGCTAGCTTATCCGGAGCAGCGATTAGGGAACTGGTTGCCGGGCGGCCTACCATTTCTTACCGTCGCGGTCGTCTTCAACGAGCGACTGCTTAGGGGCAACACCGTCCGCCGCCATGGGACGGCGCGAGCGGCTGCTTTGGGTCGACTGCGGCGGTTGGGAAAAGGCCCGGTAAACGTCGGCTCTTGGCACCTTCCGCGGTGCCAGACGGCGGCCTTGGGGAAGGGCAGCCATCAGAGGCACAGTGGACTCGCCGCTAGCCTTGCACGTTCATGCTTCGTCCAAGATGTCGGATATCTGTGTCCCAATAATGCACTAGTGCCAAAATGCCGGTGCATGGGGGCACAGGTGGAGAATCGCACATTGACGGCGTCGATCGCATAGACGGCGTGTGGCGCGCGGGATGGCCGAACCCCGCGGACCTGAATTTCGATTTTTACACGCTCCTCAAAGGTGACACGGACAGACCGATCGCCGTGGTTTCGAAACAGGCCGCGGCGAAACGGATCGCCGTGATCGGCAATTGGTCCCCAATAGCCAGTCTCGTCTCTGAAGCGGCCATGGGCGAAGGCAGATCACCGGGCGAACTTAGCGAGCGCCTTGTTGGGGTCCCTACATAGAAAGGGCAGAAATATACGCTAGGCGGACAAATCAAGAATATCCGCAGGCTCGCAGTGATGTCGCCTATGCGCATTGGACGCCATGCTGCGCCGCGCGCTCAGTATGCCTTCGCAAATATCGCGTCCATCGTCGCACTTTCTCCCGTGAGGACGCATCGGCCGGCGGTCGCGCTCTGCTCATAAGGAATGCAACGGATCGTGGCGCCGAACTCCTTCAGTATGTCCTCGCTTGCGGGATTGCCCGACCATTTGGCGCGAACGAAACCAGTGTTCTCAGCAAAGTGCCTTCTCAGAGCGTCCAGTGACGTGACGTCGTCGATGGTCATTTCGCGGCGATACCGGCGTGCCAGTTCCACCATGGTCCCTTGAAAGTTTCCTAGAACCTCAGGGACACGCGCGATGAACTCGGCAATATTCTGAGCCACTCCACGCGCGGAGACGTCCAGCCGGTTATGCACGGCGACCTGTCTGCCTTGCAGGTCACGCGGGCCAATCTCACAAACCAGGGGGACGCCCTTCTTCAGCCAGTTCCACCGCTTGGTCGTAGAGTTTTCTGCGCGCAGATCGACGAAAGCCCGAATTGGCTCATCGGCATAGCTCTGCCCGCGCAGCGAGCGAGCCAGCGCTTCACAGGTCGCGACCACGTCCTCTTGCTGCGCCTCGCCGCGCAGGATTGGCACAATCACGACCTGGTAGGGAGCGAGGCGTGGCGGCAGCCGGAGACCGTCATCATCCGCATGAACCATTATCGTCGCGCCAATGATACGGGTCGAGAAACCCCAGGATGTGGTGTATGCGATCTTCAGCTGCCCATCGCGATCGACGAATTCAATTTCCGCGGCGCGCGCGAAGTTCTGGCCGAGGTAGTGAGACGTTCCGGCCTGCAGGGCGCGGCCATCCTGCATCATGGCTTCGATCGTGTGGGTTTCGACGGCACCAGGGAAGCGCTCGCCTGGACTCTTGACGCCGGGTAAGACCGGGATCGCCATGAAATCCTCCGCGAGGCTTCGATACACGTTCAACATAGCCCGCGTCTCTTCCATGGCTTCCTTCGCGGTCGAATGGACAGTATGCCCCTCCTGCCAAAGAAATTCGCTCGTTCTCAGGAACAGCCGCGGGCGCATTTCCCAGCGCACCACATTCGCCCACTGATTTATTTTTACCGGCAGGTCACGGTAGGACTGAATCCACCGTTTGAGCGCGGGAGTGATCATTGCTTCAGAGGTAGGTCGCACCACCAGCGGCGACTCAAGTGGCGCCGCCGGAACGAGCTTGCCGTCCTGCATCTCCAGACGGTGATGCGTCACGATCGCCATCTCCTTGGCGAAACCTTCGACGTGAGACGCTTCTTTCTGAATAAGCTCGATTGGAATGAAGATCGGAAAATAGCAATTATCGTGCCCAGTTGCTTTGATGTCGTTATCAAGACGTCGCTGAATCCGCTCCCAGATTTTGTACCCCCAAGGCTTGATTATCATGCAGCCGCGGACCCCGGACGCCTCCGCCATTTCGGCGGCGTCGATCACGGCCTGATACCATTCTGCGAAGTCTTCGCGGCGGGTGACGAGCAGAGCCTTTTTCGAGGAGGACACCAGATCACCTTTCGGAAAGTGCGCGATATCACCTTTGTCCGGCACGGGCCGCGACCGATTGAAGGCGGCCGCAATGAGGCACAAAGACGTCATTCGCTGCGGGCTTTGCGGCGTGAAGCTGGCGATCATTGAACAGAACGAAGCGTAGGCTGTCCAGCGCGCCAATTGCAT
>DATDGW010000709.1:0-14363 GCA_036521895.1 Candidatus Sulfotelmatobacter sp.
CTGTCAAGAAAATCTCCCGGGGCACAGAAGCGATGGAACCACAGGAGTCGCGTTCTGTCTATGTGCGCCGTCACGTAAGCCACGAACCCCGCGACAAAAGTTCGAAGGGGCTTGCGTGTTGGCAGCGAACTGTGGGACTAATTCATTGAGCCCAATGGAGTAATTGGAATGTTAGGCTCCAAGCTGGTTGTGGTCATCAAGTCAAGCTCTTGGTCGCGGGAGTAAGTTATTTTCGCTGCGACGCTCGGTGCCAGGCCTGGGTTGACTCTTCGAACACCGTCGCAATCTATGCTGACGAGCATGTTAGACTAACCACAAATTCCTGTTAACTGAAGATATCCATGAAATTCGGCGTCATCATTTTCCCCGGTTCGAATTGCGATCACGATGCTCACTGGACGATTCAACATGTCTCCAAGCAGACAGCGACGTTCTTGTGGCACGAATCGCACGATCTGGAGAACTGTGACGCCGTTATTGTCCCCGGAGGGTTCGCCTACGGCGACTACCTGCGAACGGGCGCGATTGCAAAGTTTTCGCCGGTGATGGAATCAGTTCGAAAGTTCGCCGATGGCGGCGCGCTCGTGCTCGGAATCTGCAACGGTTTTCAGATTCTGTGCGAGTCGGGACTGCTCCCGGGCGCTTTGATGCGCAACGTTGGTCTCAAATACGTTTGTAAGCCCGTACAAGTACGCGTCGAGAATGCCGAGACGCCCTTCACCAATGCCTGTGCGCACGGGGAAGTGTTAACCATTCCGATCGGTCACATGGAGGGAAACTACTTCTGTGATCCAGCAACGCTGGAAGAGTTGCACCGCGGCAACAATATCGTGTTTCGGTATTCCTCACCGGGCGGCGAAATCACCGCCGTCGCGAATCCTAACGGCTCTTTGGATAACATCGCCGGAATCTGTTCCCCCGGGGGAAATGTCGTCGGCATGATGCCTCATCCCGAGCGCTCGGCCGAACCGGAACTGGGTTGTACCGATGGAGTGAAGGTATTCCAGTCCATGGTTGGCGCCATGGCCCACCGGTAGTCGGCACAAGCTCTCGACCGTCCAAATAATTTTCTTGGCTATCGACCGGGTTCCGGTATATGGTTGTCTTTCTTCCCCTGTAGGACGGGTTCCCAAAACCTGGTTGTGTTTGCAAAAGCACACGCGGGGAGGCGTGTCTTTTATGACACCGAAGCAGATTCTAGATTCCTTTTCAGAAACATTGATGCGAGACCAGCGCATTCTCACTGCGCAAGAACGCGCGCTGGTGGTGACGCTGCTGCAGCACGCCAAGTCTGCGGCTGGCGAAAACCAGGAGACACAGGACGCGGTCCGGGCGGTCATTGCCTCGGCCGTCGGAGAAACCGTCGCTCAGCGTGCTTTCGCTGTGCTGGGCGCCAGCATGGTCGAGCATATCTTGGAAAACAGCGCTGTGCCGCTGAACGACTTAGCCGGAATACGGACAGCCGACTTCTACACCGGACTGAGACCACCCGTCGGCCCGCAAACCCCAAGCGAACCGCTGCGCACTATGACAGACCCGCAGACGCCGTCGCACTCGCCGGGAACGCCTCCACCGCCGGGCGTGCGAGCACCTCATAAAGAGCCCCGCAAGCCGATGCGCGACACTCCGGTAGTTCCACCACCAAAAGATCCACAGACGCCCAGCGTCCGCGCTCCGCAGAAACCACCAGCCGATCCGCTGCGCGATACACCCCTGGTTCCGACGCGCGAAGATCCGCAAACGCCGAGCGCCGTTCGAACCACGGTCGTCTCGGGAACGATTGCTGCCGTCGCCGAGCGCCCGCCAGTTTTGCCGGCACAATGTGTCGTTCTGGATGAGTTCCTGGCACCGCAGGAACTGGAAGACCTAATCCGCTTCACTCTGGAGCACGAAGTCGACTTCAGCGCCAGCGAGGTGATTTCTCCCAGTGCGGATGACGGCGTCGTGAACTATGAACACCGCCGCTCCCTCGTTCTGATGGACCTGGCTCACCATCAGGACTTGATCCTGGAACGGATCAGGACGGTGTTGCCGCAAGTGCTGGACAAACTCGGCATGGAGGAGTTCTCCATCGCCGGCGCGGAAGCCCAGATCACCGCGAGCAACGACGGAGACTTTTTCCACTTTCATAGCGATAACGCCAGCGATCGGGTGGCGTCGCGCTATCTGACCTTCGTCTACTTCTTCCACCGCGAGCCCCGGCAGTTCGGGGGAGGCGAACTGCGAATTCACGACGCGCGCCTTGAACATGGGGCGTACGTCAGCGCGGGCAGTTACCAGATAATCGTCCCACAACAGAATCAGATCGTTTTCTTTCCATGCCAACTGCTGCACGAGATTACCCCGGTGGATTGCGCTTCGCAGCTTTTCGCCGACAGCCGCTTCACCCTGAACGGATGGCTTCGTCGCTAGACAACTCGGCGTGGCTGGAATGGATGGCGAACCTCATGGGAGGAGTGTCGCGGCAAAAATATGCCGCGACATTCTCTCCTGATCGCTTCCATTGCCTTCTGGATGAACTGCCGTTGCACCTGATCCCGCAGTGCGTTCTTAGGTCCTTGCGCTTTCAGGAGGATCAGCTTCAAGACCTTTACCTAAACCCCGAGTGCATCGTGTGCCGCGATAGTGAACTGCCCGAAGCGGTCGCGTCGCAGAAGCCACTGTTCTCAGCTTTTGCCCTGCAGGGAGCGATCGCATGGGTACGAAACCCGGCTACGCAAAACCTCCTTCCGTTCTGGCTCGGCCCACAGCTCGAGTGTGTGGCGCGAAATCTACGTCCGAATGAACCGGTACCATCCTCTGTCCCGTCGAGCGCACGCAGTCTGCTGGCACAAGCGGGAATCCTGATTTCCGAAGACCAAAAGTCGCACAAACGGCACTCAGAAGAAGTGCTCAGGAACGCGTCTCGGTTGTTTCGCGAGAAGGGATATGCACCAATCGGAGATTTGATCCATCCGTTCCACATAGCAGCGTTGCGGCGCTATTACCGCTATCTGATTCGTGCCGGAGCGATCCGTCTAGGCGACAGGCAAAGTCCTCGCCGCTACGCAGCCTATAACGAGCCAGTGGCCCGCTTCTTCCACCAGGATATCGCCTCCATCCTCAGCACCGTCGCTGGCCAGGCCCTCAAGCCCTCCTACGTGTATATGGCTTCCTACCTGAGTGGGGCGGAACTCAAGAAACACACGGACCGGGAACAATGCGAGTTTACTATCACTTTCTGCCTGGACTTCTCTCCCGAACCGCTCCTCGAGACTCCATTTCCCATTCAGCTCGAAACGCCCGGGGGTGCGGTCACTGTTCACCAGGCTCTCGGGGACGGACTCGCCTATCGGGGGACGCGCCTGCCGCACTACCGCGGCACGTTGACAGAGGGGCAAACCTCCACCTCTATCTTCTTTCACTACGTTGGGGCTGATTTCGGGGGATCTCTGGATTGATAAAGTGAACCAGCCTTCGTACGGGTTAGTGCAACCCAGAGATGAGACAGAGCATGGAAAGAGTCTGGTTATAACTGTAGGCGAAGTGTGTGCCATCACGGCTCACGACGATCGGAGCCACCATGACAATTCCAGCAGGCACTCCCGGTCTCAACTCTTGAAGTACCGTCTCTCTGCCGGTAGCGATTTCCATCTTGTATACCTTGCTCGGAAACTCACCCAGGTGGTAGCCGTACAGCAAAGCACCATTGTCCGACCATTGAACCGGGTGAAACTCCGATGCGACATGGGTCAAGGGTCTGGGAGCGCCACCGTCGAAAGGATAAAGCGCCATCGATCGATCCGGAGCGATCCCCAGTATGTACCGGCTATCGGGTGATAACGGTCCGCACGGTATTCCCTCCGGAGTTGCGGCTCTCGCACTTCCACTGGCTACGTTTACTAGGTAGCACCGCGGTGCGTGACCCGTCTCGTCGCCGTTCACGGCAATCGCTTGCCCGTCGGGCAGAAAGCGCGCCCATCCATTGTGAATGTGCGCCAGTCCGCTGACATTGATCTGGCGAGGCTGGCCAGCGCCGATGGGCAGAAGTGTCAACTGCGCCGCCTGCCTAGTCGACATCGAGATCGCCCACTTTCCATCCGGTGACATGCCTCCAGAGCTGCCTTCGCCGAGACGTATAGGTAAGGCGCCATCGACTTTGCGAATCACAACTGCATACCCCGGACCGGCAGCCTCGCTGGCGTCTTCGAAGAGCAGATACTGGCCGTCGCGTGAAATATCCCGGGCTGAGTTCCAGTCGTGCCACGACAGGTCTACATCCTGTTTCTTGTTTCCTAACGCGCTAAAGGCCATCGCCAGACGCTTGGAGTTCAGCGTGACCAGTACTCGTCCATCCGACGCGATGTCCTGCAGCGTGATTGCTGTGGGCAGGTCGAGAAGCGTCCGAACTCTTCCCGAAAGATCCACCGCCATCAGATTCAGATTGTTCCCTTTCCCAACTGCCGTGAACCAAATCTCTTTTCCGTCCGGACGCCATGCGACGCCATGTTCTGAGGCCCACTCTGCGGTAAGAGTCTTTACCTGCCCGGCCAGATCAACCACGGAGACTGTGCCGCGATTGTCCCAGATTGCGGGGTGGTCCATGAAGGCGATCTTGTCATGCTGCGGCGAAAAGCGAATGTTGCTGATCCAACCGCTGCTCTGGTACAGCACATTCCCGCTTGGGTATTCCAATCGGCTGTGGCCATCGACATAATGCACAACCGCTAGCTTGCCCAGTGTGTCCCAGTCAGCCCAGCGGACATCCGACTGCAGTTCTTTCGGAGATCCTCCGGCCAGAGGCGCGCGAGCCAGCATTCCGTCGACCGTTTCGAGTTGACCATTGTGGCCACCGTGCAGAACGACCGCCAGTTCGTTGCTGGGCGAGACAGCTAGTAGATTGGCGTCACTTAGATCGAGCGGCTGTGCCAGAAGAGAATTTCCGACCGTGGTAAACAGCTGCACGGGCTTTCCGTTCCATGCGGCACTGTAGAGGATGGACTCACCGTTGGGTGCGAAACGGGCCGAATAGACCGTGCCGGATTCGAAGGTCAAGCGACCATAGGTCGGACGCGGAACCGGAGTGTGCTGCACTTGGGCGATCGCAAGCAACAGCGTCGCCGCGGCCAGCGCCGCGGCGACTGCCCACGGCAATTTAGAGCCAGTCGGAACTGGCTTGGGGAAGGGAACTACCCTAAATGGCGAACTTGCCGAGAGAGTCTGCAGCGCGAAGACCAGATCCTTCGCCGACTGAAATCGGTTCTCCGGATCCTTTTCCAGGCAATGCTTGACGATGTCCTGATATCCCGGCGGGACCGCAGCGTCGTCCAGGTGGGCCGCCGAGGGTTCTTCGCGAAGGACGGCGGTCATGGTGTCGACTTCGGTTTCGCCCCGAAACGCGCGACATCCCGCCATCAATTCGTAGAGAATCGCCCCGAAGCTGAAGATGTCGCTGCGGTGATCGACGGGCTTGCCCCGCAGTTGTTCCGGCGACATGTAGGCGACGGTGCCAATCACAGCTCCGTGCTTGGTCACCGTGGTCAGGCTTTCAATCGGACGATTCTCTTCGGTCGGATTCTGCAGCTTGGCCACGCCGAAATCCAGAATCTTGACGCGTCCGTCATTCGTCAGAAACAGATTCTCCGGCTTCAGGTCGCGATGAACGATCAGACGATCATGCGCGGCTGTCAGGCCCTGTGCGATCTGCACGGCGTAGTCCGCAGCCTCGCGCATTGCGAGGGCGCCCTCGGAGAGCCGCTGGCGCAGGGTTTTCCCCTCCAGCAGTTCTGAGACGATGTAGGGCGTGCTGCCCTCGAAACCGACGTCATAGATGGCAAGTATGTTGGGATGATTCAACGCGGCAGCGGCGCGCGCTTCCTGCTCAAAGCGGCGTAAATGGTCGGGATTGTCGCTCGAAGCTGGCCGAATCAGCTTTAGGGCAACATCGCGACCCAGCCTTTCGTCGCGCGCGCGAAAGACTTCGCCCATTCCTCCCGAGCCAATCTTCTCGAGGACCCTGTAGTGCCCCACCAACTGCCCATCCATCATTGAACACCCTGGCGCGCTGTGCAATCCTGCAATCCTGCTGTGAGATGGCATGTTAGGTGGGCGGGCGGACACAGTCAAGACCACACAAGGGAACTGGTCATAGCGAAATCCGAGTCACTGTAGGGGAACCAAATCCGCTACAGTCCGGTCCTAGGTCCGTGCTATAATTTCAGATCGCCTGCATACATACCGAGGCAATCCTGTGATCTCCTCTGAAGGCGAATCCTGCGCCATTCATAGCTCTTTAAAGAAGGATTTTCGACACGAGGTCTAACCATGTCCGGCCACTCTAAATGGGCCACAATTAAGCACAAGAAGGGCGCGCTTGACGCCAAGCGCGGCAAGATTTTTACCCGTCTAATCAAGGAAATCAGCATTGCCGCGAAGAACGGCGGCGGCGATCCTGACTCCAACCCGCGCCTGCGCGGCGCCATCCTCGCGGCTAAAGCCGAGAACATGCCGGCCGACAACATCAAGCGGGCCATCCAGCGCGGCACAGGCGAGTTGCCCGGCGCCACCTACGAAGAATTCTCTCTGGAAGGCTACGGTCCCGGCGGTGTGGCGGTTTTACTCGACATCAACACCGACAACCGCAACCGCACGGTCAGCGAAATCCGTCACGTCTTCGGCAAGAACGGCGGCAACATGGCCGAAGCCGGAGCGGTCTCCTGGATGTTCCACAAGAAAGGCGACATCATTATTCCGAAGACCGCCGCGAAAGAGGACGACCTGATGAACCTCGTTCTTGAGTCTGGGGGAGAAGACTTGAATGATGATGGCGACAATTGGGAGATTCTGACGGAACCTTCCGCCTATGAAGCCGTGCTCGAAGCGGTGAAGAAGGCTGGGATTGAACCTGCCTCCTCCAGTGTGGCGTTCATTCCGCAGAACTACATCAAGCTGGAAGGTGCCGCGGCCAACACCATGATTCGCCTGATGGAAGCGCTCGAAGAACACGATGACGTGCAGAACGTGCATTCGAACTTCGACATCGACCAGAAAACGTTGGAAGAAGTTGCCGGATAGTTTCGCTGCAAAGTGAAGATCGTAGAGCCGCCCTGCTGTCGGGCGGCTTTTTATTCTTTCGTGATTCATCTATCGTGTTGGCATTCCACAGGCCGAAGTTTTCAACACGTTCGTGGAAAACACTGTGGAAAAGAACCGAAGTACCTTCGTAAGTGATTCACCACGGAGGCGCTTCAACACTTTGCACTGCTGCAAGTGCTGGCACTTTCGTGGTACAACTCGCGAGCAAATATTTCTTGAAAGTTAGACTCGACAAACTTCTCGTGGATCGAGGACTAGCCGCGTCACGCGAGCGCGCCCAAGCTCTCGTTCTCGCCGGCAAGGTGCTGGTCGACGATCAGAAAGTTGAGAAAGCCGGCGCGCAAGTTTCAGCAGAATGTGTCATCCGCCTGCTCGGCGATGATCTCAAGTATGTCAGCCGCGGCGGAGTCAAGCTGGAGCGCGCACTCGATCATTGGAATATCGCCGTTACGGGGAAAGTCTGTCTCGACGTTGGTGCCTCGACTGGCGGGTTCACGGATTGCCTTCTGCAGCGCGGTGCCGCCCAAGTCGTTGCCGTCGACACCGGTTATGGCCAGATGGACTTCAAGCTTCGCCAAAATGTGAGGGTACGGTTGCTGGAGAAGACCAATGCCCGCTTCCTGAAGCGCGAGGATATCGGTGGCACCATCGATATCGTCGCGATGGACGTGTCATTCATCTCCGCGACCTTAGTCCTTCCTGCCGTGATCGCAGCCGCATTTCCCGAATCGTCCGCCCAAGGCCGTAGCCGCCAAATCGTCGTACTGGTAAAGCCGCAGTTCGAAGCGGGCAGGGAACATGTGGGCAAGGGCGGCATTGTGAGCGACGAGGCCGCACAACTGGCCTCGGTGGAAAAAGTCAAAACTGCTGTGAAAACCCTGGGTGCGGTTCAAACCGACACGATCGAATCCCCCATCCTCGGCGCTGAAGGCAATCGCGAATTCCTGCTCTATGCTTCGTTCTAGACCTCGGTGTCCTCAGCGTCCTCTGTGGTGAATCTCCGTAATTTCTGTACAATCTCCTTTGCCCTATGGCCAGTCCGCAAGCGTCCCAGAAAACCGCTGCCATCATTGCTCGGCCCGATCGTCCGCAAGTCGCGCAGATTCTTCCCGGCCTGCTAGCCTGGTTGGGCGAGCACGGCTACAGAATCATCGTGGACGATCAGACGGCGAAATACACCGCCGGTCAGGAAGTTGTCCCACGGGCGGAAATGTCTTCGAGGCCGCTTGATCTTGTGGTTGTGCTCGGCGGCGACGGAACCTTGCTGTCGGCCGCCAGGGTCACCGCCGCGGTCGACGTTCCTCTGCTGGGCGTCAACCTGGGATCGCTCGGATTTCTCACGGAAGTTCCCTTGCAATCGCTCTACACGATGCTCGACGCGATAGCCCAGGGACGCGCTGCCGTCGAACATCGCTCGCTGATGCAGGTCCAATTGCTTCGTGGAGACACCGTCCGCGGCAGCACCCTGGTCTTCAATGATGCGGTGGTCAACAAGACCGCCCTCGCTCGCCTCAACACCTACGAGCTTTACATCGATACGGCATTCGTCGCTAGCTACCGCGCCGATGGCATGATCGTGGCTACGCCGACCGGTTCCACGGCGTACTCCTTATCGGCCGGCGGTCCCGTGCTCATGCCCACGGTCAACGCCTTTGTGATCACGCCGGTCGCTCCCCATTCGCTGACCCATCGCCCGCTGGTAGTACCGGACTCGGTGGAGATTGAGATCCTGCTGCGCAGCGAGGAGGAAGTTGCCTACCTGAGCCTCGACGGACAGCCAGGTCTCGACCTGCGCGACGGTGACCGTGTCCGCTGCCGCCGCTCCGAGCATCACGTAAATCTCTTCCGAACCGGTGCGGACTTCTTCCACGTGCTTCGCACCAAGTTGAAGTGGGGAGAACGGCCAAGCTGAGGGTGGAGTGGAACGACTGAAAACAGACCCTACAACTCGGCGCGCAGAAGATCTGACATTTTTTCGCGCTTCCGAATGATCTTCACCGTCTTTCCGCTAACCAGAACCTCCGCCGGCCGCGGACGGGTGTTGTAGTTCGACGCCAGCACCATCCCATAGGCGCCTGCATCTAGAATCGCAAGCAGCCCGCCTTCTTCGACCGCAGGCAACTCCCGGTCTCGCGCAAAGAAGTCCCCTGTCTCACACACCGGACCGACAATATCGGTCACTTCCGACTTGGCAGCCGCGTTCAAACTCTGTAGCACCGGAATGATCTGATGATAGGCGCCGTAGAGTGCAGGCCGGATCAAGTCGTTCATCGCGGCGTCCACCACCAGAAATCGCTTGCCGTCATTTTGCTTGCGGTAGATCACCGAGGTCAGCAGAATGCCCGCCGGACCGATGATCGATCGCCCAGGTTCGAGCAGCAGGAGCACGTCCAGGCCGCGCAGAGGAGTTGCGAGCGCCCCCGCATAGGCCACCACATCGGCGGCGAATCCAGCGGAGCTGGCTTTTTCGTATGCAATCCCCAACCCGCCGCCCGCATCGATGTAGCCAATACGGTGGCCATCCAAGCGCAGGTCGCGAACCAGATCAGCCACGCGCGCCATCGCCTCGCCGAATGGGGCGACGTCGGTGATCTGCGAGCCGATATGAACACTGACCCCGCGGACCCTGAGATACCGAGTCCCCGACGCTTTGGCATAGAGAGCCCGGGCTTCGCGGATGGGCACCCCAAACTTGTGCTTGCGCAGGCCGGTGGAAATGTAAGGATGCGTCTCGGCGGCGACATCAGGATTCACTCGCAGCGCCACCGGAGCCGTCTTGCGCAGTCGCCCGGCGCACTCCGCCAGCGCCCACAATTCGGACTCGCTCTCAACGTTGAAAAGCATGATCCCGTCCCTCAACGCCGCGGTCAGCTCTTCCCGCGTCTTACCCACGCCCAAGAACACGATCCTATTCGCCGCCTTGCGGTCCGCCGCGAGCACGCGTCCCAGTTCTCCGCCAGAAACCACATCGAACCCACATCCTTTTTGCGCCAACATCCGCAAAACGCTCAGGTTCGAATTCGCTTTGACTGAATAGCAGATCGTATGCGGCTGATCCCGAAAGGCCGCGTCAAACGCCTCGTAGCGCTCTCCAATCATCCTCGCCGAATACACGTAAAGCGGCGTGCCGTATTGCTCGGCTAACTTCCGCAAAGAAATGCCCTCGCAGTGCAGGACGTACGATCCGTCGCGGCGGGAGATCCCATCTTTGATCTCGCGATAGGCAAATCCCGGGGGACGCACTGCTGGGGTCGGACGGGGCAGACTCATTTCTTTTTAGGGTGGGCGTGCGCGCTGCCGTGCACCCGGATGGCGACGACCGTCTGGTCGTCGAAGGTTTCCACGCCCGCTGAATGTTCGGCTGCGGCCTTGAAGAGCGAATCGACCACGCAGCTCGCCGACTTTTCCGCGCACTCCGCGACGATCTTTTCGACTCTTCCGCGTCCGAAGAGTTCGCCCTTGCGATTGCGGGCGTCGAGAATGCCGTCGCTGAAAAAGACGAACATGTCGCCGGGTTTCATGCGGAATTTGAATTCGTCGTAGTCCGCCTCGTCGAACAAGCCGAGCGGCAACCCTGTCGCTTCAATCACCTCGTTCTTACCGCCGTGCACAAAAATCGGACGGGGAAGTCCGGAGTTTGCCACCGTCAACGTACGCTGCTCATCGTCCCACACGGCGTAAATGATGGAGACGAACTGTGCCTCGATCCGGCGCTCCGCCAGCGAGAGATTCACCGCCGAGAGCATTTCCGCCGAGCCAGGTTCAATCGGAGCATGCGACCGGATGATCCCGCTCACCAATGCCGCGTAGATGGCTGCCGGGGCGCCTTTGCCGCTGACGTCGCCGATCGCAATGCCAAGTCTCGACATGGAATACGGGATGAAGTCGTACAAGTCGCCGCCGATCGCCCGGGCAGGGA
This sequence comes from Candidatus Sulfotelmatobacter sp., assembly GCA_036521895.1. Lineage (GTDB taxonomy): Bacteria > Acidobacteriota > Terriglobia > Terriglobales > Acidobacteriaceae > Sulfotelmatobacter. The sequence continues at coordinate 10,994 of DATDGW010000709.1, forward strand.
CGAACTTCGCAGCTACGTCCAGGTGGGCGAGTTTCGGACTGGTCTGCGGCAGCAGACGTCCTTGCAATTCCCGCGCCAAGGCGAGATCGCGTTCCAAGCGGCGCTCCTGCCGTTCAATCTCTTCGTACAGCCGCGCATTCTCGACCGCAATCGCAATCTGTGCGGCCAGAGTCGTCATGGTGCGCTGGTGCTCTTCGGTAAAAAAGCCCCGCCGCGTGTGCTCCAGATCGAGCACGCCAATTACTTTTCCTTTATAGACGAGCGGAACCGCTAGTTCCGAGCGCGTCTCGGGATTAGCCTCCACGTAGCGCGCATCTTTCGTAACGTCGGGCACGAGCACAGCTTGTTGGCTCTCTGCCGCGGCGCCCACCAGCCCACGTCCCAGCGGGATTTCGTGTTTCAGATGAATGTTCTCATCGAAGCGCAGCGAGAAGCGGTGCTGCAGTTTCTCGCCGGCAGGATCAAGCAGAAGGATGCTGAACATCTGGTAGTCGATCAGCCGCCGCACCAGTTCCGCGATCCGGCCGAGCAACTCGTCCAGGTTCAGAATCGATGTTAGTTCGCGCGCAATCTCATTGAGCAGCAGCAGAATCCGCGCCTGTTTGGTGGTGCGGGTGTAGAGCTGCGCGTTTTCGATGCCCGCGGCCATGCGCGATGCCACCAGCGTCAGCACGCGGACATGCTCTTCGTTGAAGTAGCCGGGCTCGCGCGCTTCGATGTCGATGACCCCAATCACTCGGTTCTTGGTGATCAGCGGTACCGCGAGTTCCGAGTGCACGTTCGGAACCGCTTCGATATACCGAGAGTCTTTGGTGACGTCGTCAATCAAAACGGCCTGTCGCAATTGAGCCGCCTGCCCGGTCACGCCCTCGCCCACTTTGATCCGGCTGCGCTCGGCAAATTCCGGCGGATATCCGACCTGAAAGCGGAAGCGCAGTTCCTGGGTCTTCTCGTTCAGCAGCAAAATGGCAAAAATCTCGTAATCAATGACCTTGCGCACGACTTCGGCGACGCGCCGTACGGTCGTGTCCAGGTCGAGCGACGTGGCTAAAACATCAGCCACATCGAGCAGCAGCGACTCGACCGGCAAGCGATCCGGCTTGGAAAGGACAGAACTCATTCGTTCGTATGATAGCAGCCGTGTTCCGTGTTGCTTTGTATACCAAGGAACCGCAGCGTGAAAGGCGTATTGTGATTGAACGACCGCGCTTTGCTCGTGTCCGCGCTATTCTCTGGGCACAACACAAATGTCAGGGAGGTTGCGATACTTCTCCGCGTAATCGAGCCCATACCCGACCACAAATTCGTCCGGAATTTTGAACCCGACGTAATCTCCCTCCAACGGAAGCTTGCGGCGCGATGGCTTATCAAGCAGAGCCGCAACTTTCAGCGATCGCGGCTGCCGCGCCAGCAACATCTTCTTTAAATAGGTCATGGTCAGGCCCGTGTCGAGGATGTCCTCCACCAGGATGATGTTTCTATCTTTGATGGATTGATCCACATCCTTGAGCAGTCGGACTTCACCGGTGGAATCCCACCCGGTCTTCAATTCGTTAGCTGGGCTGGGCCGGTTCCCATAACTCGAAACCCCGATAAAATCGAAGGTAGAGTCGAGTGAAACCTGTCGCGCCAGATCGGCCAGGAAAATCGCAGCCCCTTTGAGCACTCCGACGAAGATCACCGACTGGCCCGCGAAGTCCTTGGTGATCTGCCCACCCAACTCGCTCACACGTTTAGCAACGTCCTGCCGAGAAATCAGCACCTTGAGTTCAGCCATGGCGTTTCATATTAAACTAGGTGGACCAATTAGTGAAAAAGCAAGCGCTCCTCGGACAATACCGCGTGCGAATTGGCTGGGAGCTAGAAGCTAGCAGCTAGGAGCTATGGGCAACATGAATCTGAAAGGCGTCAAACTCACGTGGTTGGGTCACTCGACGTTTCGCATTGAAACTCCAGCGGGGAAAACAATCTTCATCGATCCCTGGATCATGGGAAATCCGATGTGTCCCGAGGCTGACAAGAAGGTCAAGAAGGCCGACGTCCTGCTCTGTACGCACGGCCACGGAGATCACATTGGCGACGCTGTCGAAGTAGTCAAGCAGCACAACCCGATGGTGGTCGGCATCTACGAACTTTGCCTGTGGATGGCAACGAAGGGCGCGAAAAAGATCTCTCCGATGAACAAAGGTGGATCGCAGATGGTCGACGATATCAAAGTAACCATGGTTCACGCTGATCACTCGTGCGGGATCCAGGACGGCGACGAGATCGTCTACGGCGGCGAGGCCTGCGGCTACGTGATCGAGTTCGCCAATGGCGTGAAGATTTACCACGCAGGCGACACCAACGTTTTCGGCGACATGGCGATCATCCGCGAGCTTTATGCTCCTCCAATAGCCATGATTCCCATGGGCGATCTTTTCACAATGGGACCGCGCGAGGCAGCCTGCGCGATCAACCTGCTGAAGCCGAAGACCGTGATCCCCATGCACTTTGGAACATTTCCGGTGCTCACCGGAACGCCCACCGCATTGCAGAAACTGGTCCCCAACGTTGAAGTGTATGAAATGAAGCCGGGCGTCACCATCGGCGGCTGAACCAATAGGGACTATCTCGCACTCGAAAGGGAAGCGCGTGACTCAAGGCAACGTTACTCAAGCTAAGAAAAAAGACTCCGCCGCTAGTTGGCGGCACTACAACTTCACCACTGCGGGGCCGGTCGACGACTACCTCTACTCCATGCTGCCCAAGCGCGAGGAAGTGCTCGCAGAGATGGAAGACTACGCTACCGAGCACAAGGTACCCATCGTGGGCCCTGCGGTCGCGCGAGTCCTGCAGCAATTGGCAATGATGATCAACGCCCGAACCGTCTTCGAGTTGGGCTCGGCGATCGGCTACTCGACCATCTGGTGGGCGCAGGCGGTCGGCGATAAGGGCCGCGTGATCTACACCGACGGCGACTCCAAGAACACGGAGCGCGCCCGCGGCTACTTCCAGCGCGCTGGAGTCTCTAACCGCATCACGCTGCACACTGGAGACGCACTGGAATTCCTCTCGGAGCAGAAGCAGGAGTTCGACATCATCTTCAACGATGTCGACAAGGAAGATTATCCACGAGTGTTGCGCTTGGTGGCGCCGCGACTGCGCAAGGGTGGACTGTTCATCACCGACAACGTGCTGTGGAGCGGACGCGTCGCCGAAAAGAACCCAACGGATGCCCGCACCAAGGCCATCCTCGAATTCAACCGCAAACTTTACGACGCGAAAGAGTTCTACACGACGCTGCTGCCCATCCGCGACGGCCTTGCGGTCGCATTGAAAAAGTAAGCGCTGTGCTAGTTCGGCAGCAGTCCGTACACGTCGACTTCCG
>DATDGW010000710.1:0-3979 GCA_036521895.1 Candidatus Sulfotelmatobacter sp.
AGAATCGGTCAGCGAGCCCCCAAAGCCGTCCATTTGCTGATACTGAGTTGTGAAGTCGACGGTGACGACGAGACTGCTCGAACTTCCCCCGGTTCCGAACGAGACGCTCGGCTGCGCTTGCAGCAGCATGGCTTGATCGCCCGTCGTTTCAACGATCTGCACGCTGGGTCCGTCAGACGTTCGTTGCGCGGGTGCGGTCGAGCTCGGGCAGGCACTCAGAAAAAGGCAGGCGGTAAGCATCAACAAAAGTGAGGAGATTCTGGTAGTGGCGCCGCCGTCCCGGCGGCTGTCGCCCGGGAGTCCCGTCCCCGCGCGAGGGCAGGATACCCTCGCGACAGCCGGCAAGGTGCCGGCGCTACTTTGCACGCGGTCTCGGTGAATTCGTATGTACGAAACAATCCCCGGTCCGCGCTCCAACATATCCCCTCTCGTTGCGCGTGCTCGCTGCAATCGATGTCGCTGACTAGAATCTCATGCGTGTCAAATTGCTCTTCGTCTCGTCCAGTGAGCTAAAGACAAGACTTTGTGCACGCCGGTTGCTCAATTCACACAAGGCCAGAGTCTGATCTTCCCCCCGCTGCTCGTTTGGGCTACCCTAAGCGAACATGGGATCGGTGGACTATCGGCGAAAGCAGACTTCGTCTGACCCCACACTCCATCTCCATGCCGAAGGAAACCATGCGAGCACGTAGGCGTCGTCAGCGATTGCTGCAAGTATCGAGGCTGCTCGCCGTGTCGGCTTTAATCGCGGGCGCGCTCGGCGTCGAAGCTCACGCGCAGCTTCGGCCCGCTGCGAAGCCCCTGCTCACCCTTACCCACGCCGATCAGATCCGTGGTTTAAGTCCTGAAGAGGCTGCGCTGGGCTATCCAGTGCTGATCCGGGGCGTGATCACGATGGATGCTCCGGCGCCCGATTTCTTTGTTCAGGATGCAACGGCCGGCATCTACGTAGAGGGCAGTGTCTCCCCAAAGTATCCCCACGTCCTCCGCCAGTCCGTCGAGATTGAAGGAGTGACTGGGCCGGGCAAGTTCGCTCCTGTCATTCGCGAGACAAAGCTGCGCGTGATCGGCGAAGGAGTTCTTCCGAAAGCGCAACTTTTTCCGATCTCAGAACTCGCGAACGGCCAGCAGGATAGCCAGTGGGCAGAAGTGCGCGGGATTGTGCGATCCGCTGCGGTCGACCGAACATCCTGGCGCGAGCCCGTGCTGGCCATGCGCATCGCGTCCGAGGGCGGTGAGTTCCACGTCCGCGTGCCGATTTCGCACGAAGAGGATTTCTCATCGTGGGTCGACAGCGAGGTCCTCGTCGAAGGCGTCTGCGGCAGTCTCTACAACACCAACCGACAATTGACCGGCATTCTGTTCTATGTCCCTCGATTGAGTTTCGTGACAGTGGAAGCGCCCGCCACCGAGGTCCCGCTGTCGGCACTGTTGCGGTTTTCGCCGGCGGAGGGTACCCGCCACCGGGTGCGAGTGCGAGGCATCGTCGGTTACCAGCAGCAGGGCAAAGCACTCTTTCTACAGAGTCAGGGCAAGGGACTCCGTGTGCTGACTCAGCAAAGCACGCCTCTCGAGATCGGGGACCTTGTCGAAGTGTTGGGGTTCCCGGCCATGGGGGACTCGGCGCCGATGATAGAGGACGCTGCGTTTCATCGTTTAGGCCACGAGAGCGTACCGCAAGCAGTGAAGCTGGACCTCGGAGCACCGTGGGAACAATTCGATGGCGCGGTCGTGACCACCGACGCGAAGCTGCTGAACCGCCAAGGGGAACCGGATGGACTCCGGCTCACGCTCCAGCGTGGCGATATGTTCTTCGACGCAGACGTTGCGGCCGGGGCTGCTGCGGAACGCATGCGGTCCATCCCCTTGAATAGCGAAGTGCAAGTGACCGGCATTTGTCTGGTGCGAAGCGGAGGGTTGTGGCAGATTCCGCAATCGTTTCGCATACTGCTCCGCTTGCCGCAGGATGTGGTCGTACTCAAGACTCCGTCTTGGTGGAATTCGCGTCACGCGCTCTGGCTGCTGGGCATCACCGGGGGCGTGCTAATGGCGGTTTTAGTGTGGGTGGTCGTGCTGGGGCGTCGACTTCAGGAGCAGATGGCTGTCATTCGCCAGAAGTTGCGAAGCAGCGCAGTTCTCGAAGAACGCAACCGGATTGCCCGCGAACTACACGACACGCTGGAACAGGAACTGGCCGGAATCACCATGCAACTGGATCTGGCGGTCGATTGCTTTCGGCAAGCGCCCAGCGTGGCCCAGCACGCGCTCGAAACCGCACGCGACATGAGTCGCCATAGCATGGTGGAGGCCCGCCGATCGGTGTGGGATCTGCGCTGCCAGTTGCTCGAAAACGGAGATCTCGTTTCTGCGTTGGCACAGATTGTCGAGCCACTCGTACCGCGCCAGCAGACGAAACCCGATTTCAAGATCCAGGGCCAGCCATTCCGCCTTCCCGCGCCAGTGGAGATGAACTTGCTACGCATCGGGCAGGAAGCCGTCGCCAACGCCGTAAAGCACGGTCGTGCCCGGCACGTGTCCATCGAGTTGCGGTTCGAGCCGACTTCGGTTTGCCTGTCGGTGAGTGATGATGGTGAGGGTTTTGCTGCCGGTCAGCCATCGCCCACCGGCCATTTCGGGCTCCTGGACATGCGCGAGCGCGCGCAATCCATGGGCAGCCACTTGAAGGTCGAGAGCGAACCCGGTCACGGAACTCGCATCGCGGTAGAAGTGCCGGTACATCCCGCGGAAGGGATCGATGAAGAACTCAAAGCCGATACGTATTCTGGTCGTTGACGATCACTTCATGGTCCGCATGGGCCTCTCCGCGTCTTTGAACGTGGAGCCCGACATGGAGGTCGTCGCCGAGGCAGGGAACGGCAACGCCGCGCTCGAGGCTTACCGCAAACACCGCCCCAGCCTAGTGATGATGGACCTGCGGCTGCCGGGAATGAGCGGTACCGAGTGCACGGCCGCGATCCTTGTTGAATTCCCGGACGCGCGCATCCTGATGCTTTCAACCCATTCCGGGGAAGAAGAAATTTACCGTGCGTTGCAAGCCGGCGCGAAGGGCTACATCGTCAAGAGCATCATCCGTGAGGAACTCCTGCGCGCCGTGCGGGAAGTTCACCAGGGGCGGCAGTATGTGGATCCAATCGTGGCCTCGCACTTGGCCGAGCGCCGCTCACATCGTTCCCTGAGCGCCCGCGAGGTAGAAGTGCTGCGGATGGTGGCCAAGGGACTGGGGAACAAGGAGATCGCGACTGCCCTGAATATCGCGGAAGTGACGGTAAAACTCCATGTCAGTCACGTCCTCGAGAAGCTCAGCGTGAAGGATCGTACTCAGGCCGCCACCGTCGCACTGCAGCGCGGAATTATTTCGCTCGAGTGAGGAAGCGTAATCGTTTACGACGGCTCAGCTGTACGAAAGTATAATTGACACCCCCTCCTGATTGTCTTCTAGTACGTTTGCATTACCTTTGGGTCCCGAAAACGCGGATGCGCAGGGACTAAATCGATTTTTCGCAATTGGGCATGTATTGCTGTTCTGGGCGCTGAGATAACTAGTTTGCGCCTGAAGAAAACATGAAGCAGTTGAACCAATGAGCACTTCCTGGAGGCAGTTCCATGACGAACTTGCACCGATGCGTCCTTCCCCTGTTCCTTGTTTTGGCTAGCGCGGCCTGCTTGGCGCAGAGCACAAACTCAGGTGACATCCGCGGCACCGTATCCGACTCAACGGGGGCGTTGATTCCCGGAGTGACCGTCACGGTTGCCAATGTCGATACGGGCGTCTCGAAGGATTTCACCACCAATCAAGATGGTCTCTACGATACGTCGTCAATCGTGGTTGGAAGCTACCGGATCACATTTGCGAGGGAGGGATTTGAGCGACTAGTGCGCGGCCCCGTCTCACTACAAGTCGGAACGACCACCGTCAACGCCGAGTTGAAGGTTGGTGCCACCAGTCAGGAGGTAACGG
>DATDGW010000711.1:0-7906 GCA_036521895.1 Candidatus Sulfotelmatobacter sp.
TCCTCCGGGCCCCGCAGGGTGATGAGGGCAGCCGCGAATTCCATCTCTGGATCCGATCCGCGCAAGCTGAGGGCTTTCTTCACCAACAAATATCCGTCCAAGCCAGCCGCGGGGTTGGGCTCGCCTTTGCCCATCCATTGCTTGTAAGCCTCAGTGAGGTAGCCGACGTCAAACCACGCTAGAGCGTCCGAATGACCTGGGGCGTCTGAGTTCGCCGCCCGCGCTTGCAGTCGAGTGATCAACTCCTTCGCCACTTGCGGGTCTTGGCGAGCGTAGATTGTGGCTCGGCGTAGAGTCTCCATGCGCACCAGGACGGGCGCGTTCGAATCGAGAATCGCCAGCGTGTCGCGGGTGAGGTTCTTCAGGTCATAGTCCGTGCTGCCCCTTTGGGTCCAATCGACCCAGGGCAGCGATTTTGCCGGTCCGATTTCAATGGGATGGCAGATTAGCGGCGGCCCTGCTTGCGCGAAGGTTGTAAACCCGAGCACGACGGCCACGATGCTGACCGCGAGGCGTGAAAATGCATGTGAATTCATATTCTGGATTCTCCCCAGCTTTGATTTAACCCACGTACCAAAGAGACGCCCGCAGGGGAAGGACTGTTAACAAGCGATGTCAGCGTATCCGGAGAAAACTGAGAATGTTTATTGTGAGGCCGGATATTTCAGGATCACTCTTCGCGAGCAGTCGCGCTTCCGGCCCAGGAGCGCTCCCAATGGCGCCAAACCGAGATGTCGTCGAATCCCAGCTCGTTCCACCACAGGTCGAGCATCGTCTGATCGAGTCGCAAGATTCCCCTTCGTGACGCTGGCCGGAGGGGGCGCGAGCTTACTCAGCCGATCGTAGACAAGGACTCGCTGCCTCTCATCGACCCGCGCCAGCAGATGCCACAGCGTGAGTGCATCGCGTTGGCGAGCCTCGCGCAATACGATTTCCAAATCACCCGCGCGTTGCTGCGATGTGCTGTCCTCAAAATCGAATCTCGTCAAAGCAGGATGACTGATCGGTTGCAGTCCTAAAAGGGGCATACGAAATGTTCGTCCGGCGGCCCGTTTCTTATGGAGGAAGCGATTCAAAGCGGCGGCGGGAATGTTCAGCACCCGATAGCGTCTCTTGTAGCGACGTTCGGGTGCTCCGAGATCAATGACGCCGGGTTCGTTTTCGAAACGGCGGCTGACAGTGTCCCGGCTGACTTTAGCATCTTGGCGACTTCATCGAGTGTGAAGAACTCTTGTTCTTGCATTTGCTCTCTTGGAATCGTTACATTTTCTTGCAATTCCAATCCCGTCGTTGCCTTGAAACCATACCCGCACCTTAGGCTCGGACGGTAGACCACTCCCCGATCTTCGTGACGCGCACGCTGCCGTCCGGCTGCCCGCGCACCGAGACCTTGTCCAATCGCGCAGCCGCGTACAAGCCGGAACGAAATCGGTTGCGGCTCCTCGACGCCCTGCCAGCGGTTGCTGCGGTGATCGAGAACAGAATTCCGATCCTATTTGACAGCGGCATGCGTTACGGCTCAGACGCCATCAAGGCTCTCGCCCTCGGAGCTCGCGCCGTCCTGCTGGCACGTCTCTATGTCTGGGGTCTCGCCATCGCCGGCGAGCAAGGTGTGCGCGACGTCGTGCAGAATTTTCTGGCCGATCTGGACCTCACGATGGGCCTGAGTGGCTTCCGGTCAGTCCGAGAACTGAACGCATCGATGCTTACTTCGGAAAGAACTTGAGTAGAAAGGAAGTTGTAGGACTGAGGCCGGCGCCCCATCCTTCTCGCGTTCTGTGCGAGAGGATGGGGATTTTGACTTCAGCTTTTTCCCTGAAGCCGCGCAATGTGGCTAGACCCTCTGCACTCCGCCGAGGCCGGTGAGGGCCGCCACAATCTTCCCCGACCACTGCGCCACTTCATCCTCGCGCAGCGTCCGCTGGTCCGACTGAAACCGCACCCGCAACAACGCAGAATATTTTCCCGCCGCAATCGACCCGCCACGGAAAATCTCCAGCGGACGAAACTGTCGCAACTCCGCGATGCTCAACCCCGCAACTGCCTTCCGCATCTCTTCAAACGAGACCTCGTCGCCAAACACAAACGAGAAATCCCGCTCCAGCGCCGGATACTTACCTAGCGGCGTGAACTTTACCGGCCGCAGCCCGTTCGTGTACAACCGCTCCAGATCAATCTCAGCCAGGAAGACGTCCTGCCGCAGCTTGCGCGCCGCCGCCACCTCCGGATGGAGCTGCCCAAACTGAGCCACCACCGCGCCATTCAAGCGCGCCCGCGCCGACCGTCCGGGATGAAAATATTCCGCTGTCTCCCGGTCGTAACTCACCTCACCGGCAAACGCCGCCAGCAAATTCTCTACATCACCCTTGAATCCGCGAAATGTTTCCGTCGCCGCTGCATGCTCGCCCTTGCTTACATCGAGAGTCCCCCCAGTTGGCAACGATGCGCGCACCGCTGACGCGGTCGCGCCCAGACACGCACGCCGAGGCTCCACGCGAGGCTCGCCCGACGAACCGCCCGACAACTCATACACGCTGCCCATCTCAAACAGCCGCGCATCCGCCACATCACGATTCAGGTTCCAGCCCAGCATATCGAGCATGCCCGGAGCCAGCGACGTCCGCATCACCGACGCTTCCGCGCTCAGCGGATTCTCCAACTCCAGAACCTTTGCTGAAGAGAATTTCTCCGCGTCCGCATGCGTGATGAATGTCAGTGAAAGAGCCTCGTTGTACCCCAACGCCAGCGCCCGCCGGCGCAAGGTTGCATCCATCGCCGCATGTGGCAGCTCAACCACCGCGCCGCTATAAGCCGGCAGCGTGTTCTCAAATTTGTCGTATCCATGCAGCCGTGCGATCTCTTCGATCACATCAATCTCGCGCTCCACATCCAGCCGCCAGCTCGGGATATGCACGCGGAACTGCGCGTCACTCTGCCCCTCGGGAATCAGCGAGAAGCCCAGCCGCTTCAGCAGCTGATAGACCAGCCCCGAGTCCAGGCTCCCGCCCAGAATGCGCTTCACGTCGGCCACATGCAGCACCACCGGAGCCTGGTCCATGGCCCTCGAGACCACATCGACTACGTCGCCAACCAATTCTCCGCCGCCCGCCTCCAGAATCATCCGGGCCACAAGATTGCATGACAACACGGTCGATTCAAAATCCGCCCCGCGCTCAAACCGGTGCGACGCGTCGGTGTGGAGCCCATGCCGCCGCGACATCTTTCGCACGTTTCCCGGATACCACCATGCCGACTCGATCACGATGTTCCGCGTCTTCTCCGTGATCATCGTGTCGTATCCGCCCATCACCCCGGCGAGTCCCACCGGCTTCTTGGCGTCGCAGACGACGACATCTTCGGAAGTCAGCTTGCGCTCCACCCCGTCCAGAGTCTTCAGCGTCTCGCCTTGCTGCGCCTTCCGGACGATAATCTCCCCGCCCTCAAGCAGGTCCATATCGAACACGTGCGTAGGTTTCCCCATCTCCCACAAAACGTAGTTGGTGGCGTCGACGGCGTTCGAGATCGGCCGCTGATCAAGCAACTGCAACCGGTGCGCAACCTTCTCGGGCGAGGGTTTGATGCGAGTCCCGCGAATCACGCGAGCGGAGAATCGAGGACAAAGCGAAGGCTCTTCGACCGTAATCGGAAACGGCGCATCGTGCGATGCGTTGGTTGATGGCTGAAAGCTGAGGGCTGACAGTGCCTTCAGCGACAGACCATAAATCGCCGCCGCCTCCCGCGCCACGCCGTAATGATTCATCGCATCGGGACGATTCGTTCCAATCTCCATCTCAAACACGGCATCGGCGCCCGTACCGCTGATTCCCTCGACCGAAATCCCAACCTTGGTCAAGTCCTCAGCAAGCCGCCGGTCGTCGACCGTGAGATCAACGAAGTCGCGAATCCATTGTGGAGAAAGTTTCATCGTTGCTGAAAGAAGGTGATTTCGTAGTACAAGAGATCTTGGGAAAACTCTTCAGGAAAACTGACTTTGATACGGCGCCCTGGGAATTCACGGTCTAATTTGGCTTGCCAAATTTCCTTCAGCAATCTGCCGACGTACATCACGATCTCGCGGGAGGGTTTGTTTGGCGGATTCGGAAAAATGTCCAGGATGTGTTCATGGTTCATGACAGCTTCGACCGCTGTCTTGTTGCCCTTCGTCTGCGCCATGAATCCCTGGTAGTTTTCTTCCGTGAATCGATTCCTCCAAAAGATACAGCCGTCATGCTCCAGAAAATCTGGCCAGAAGATGCGCCCGTATCCCACCAAATGTTCGTAGTTGCCTTCGATCCCAATCCACTGATCAATGTCGTTAGCGGCCCAGTGCGTTCGCAACTGGGGGATCAGTTCCTTGAAATCGTCATTGTGCTGGAAGGCGTTCATCACCCAAACTGCTGCAAGAAGCGCACATCCCCCTGAAAGAAGTACTGCAGATCGTCGACGCCATACTTCAGCAACGCCAACCTGTCCACCCCCATGCCAAACGCGAATCCCGAAACCCTCTTCGGGTCATACCCGGTGTCCTTCACAAACTCAAACACGTTGGGATCGACCATCCCGCATCCCAACACCTCGATCCATCCCGTCTGCTTGCACGGACGGCATGGATCCGCCCCGCGCTTCCCGCTTCCGCCGCAAATGAAGCAGGTGACATACAACTCCGCGCTGGGCTCGGTGAAAGGGAAGAACGACGGCCGGAAATGTGTCTTCACCGCCGACCCGAACAGCGCCTTCATGGCGTGATCGAGCGTCCCCTTCAAATCTCCGAAGGTAATGTTAGTGTCGACCGCGAGCCCTTCGATCTGGTGAAACATGGGCGAGTGGCTCGCGTCCGGAGGGTCGTTGCGATGCACCGTCCCCGGAATCACAATGCGGATCGGCGGAGGCATCTTTTCCATGGTCCGAATCTGCACCGGAGACGTATGCGTGCGGAGCAGCAACCGCTCACGCTGCGGTTTCGTCTGCTGTCCTGCGATGAACAGCGTGTCCTGCGTATCCCGCGCCGGATGGTTCGGCGGAAAATTCAGCGCTTCGAAGTTGTAATAATCCGTCTCAACCACCGGTCCTTCGGCGACGGAATACCCGAGTTTCTGGAAGACGCCAACAATCTCGCGCCCTGTCCGCATCACGGGATGCTCCGCACCCATCGGACGCAGCACGCCTGGAAGGGAGATGTCGACGCGCCCGGCCCCGAGCGCATCCCCGCCAGAACCCGCGACGTGCGCGCCCTCAACGAGTTCCGTAATCCGCGCCTTCAGTTCATTGACGCGAATCCCAGCCTCGCGCTTCGCCTCTTTCGGCGCGCCCTTCAGCCACAACTCATTGATCTGGGTGAGGATTCCGTTCTTCCGCGCCATCCAGCGGTCGCGAAATGCCTTCAGTTCCGCATCGCTGCGAACCTCAGCGGCTTCGACCGCACAGGCAGCAACGCATTCGTCCGCAGCCTTCTCCAGCGCCGCCGCCGAATAGTCGGTCAGTTTGGGAACGCTATATGCCACGATGACTTGAACCACGGTTGTCTGCAAAACCCCTTGTCATCCTGAGCGCGCATTTTGCGTGAAGGACCTATGCAACTCCCGGCGGACTGCACAGGTTCTGCGCTTCGCTCAGAATGACAAAGCAAATGGGTGCCGATACGAATGAGAAGCCAGTTGGATCCAGAAAGCCGAAAACCGGAAGCTGATCGGGGCAAGCCGTCTACGCCGCTCCGCCGATCGCGCCCTTGGCCTGCGTCGTCAGACTGGCAAATCCCGCCGGATCTTTCACCGCCAGGTCCGCCAGAATCTTGCGGTCCAGTTCGATGCCCGCCAGCTTCAATCCATGAATGAACTGGTTGTAGCTCATCCCGTTCAGCTTGGCGGCGGCGCCGATGCGGACGATCCACAGCGAGCGGTATTGCCGCTTGCGCTGTTTGCGTCCGGAGTAGGCAAACTTCAGTCCGCGCTCCACCGCTTCTTTTGCCGAGCGGTACAGCTTCGACTTAGTGAGGAAATACCCGCTTGCGCGGTCTAGTATCTTTTTGCGTTTGGCGCGGCGTTTGGTTCCGCGTTTTACACGAGGCATGAATGTTCTCCTTTTTAGTTTCAGGGTACCGGCGGCTGGAGGCAAGGACGATTCGCCATGAGGGCGATCTCTGGCCTCTTCACACGCCTGAAGCAAACGGCTGATTGATGATGTCTTGAGTGTGGATTGAAACCCGCAAACTACTGGGCTTTCCAATCAACAATCAGCAATCACACAATCAACAATGCCTCTACTGGTGCCTCTACTGGTACGGAATCATGCGCTTGACTTTGCGCTTATCGCCTTCGCTCACGAGCGCCGGCGATCCCAGATTCCGTTTCCGTTTCTTGCTCTTCGACGTCAGAATGTGACGCAGGTGCGAACGCCCCCGCTTCACCTTCCCCGTCCCGGTTAATTTGAAGCGCTTGGCAGCGCCCTTGTGCGTTTTCAATTTCGGCATAAAGTCCTCAGAAAACAGCCGTCAGCGTTCCGCCTCCAGCTGTCAGTTTTCATTCTTTCTCGCAGGATGTCAGATGACCGCTCAGGCGAGACTTGTGGGTGCAGCGTGCAATTCGTTTCTTCCCTATGACGCGGGTTTGGCCACCTGCGCCGGAGGAACGCTCTGGCTGGGCGCACTCTGTGCCACAGCCTTGTGCTTCCCTTCTCGCTGCTTCTCTTTCTCGCGTTCCTTTTCCGTCTTCTTCGGAGCCAGAATCGCATGCAGCGTGTTGCCCTCTTGCCGGGGACGGAATTCCACGATGCTGTGCGGTTCTACATCCTTAATCAGCCGTTCCAGAATCTGCCGGCCGAGCCCGGTACGCGTCATTTCGCGTCCGCGGAAGAAAATGGTCGCCTTCACCTTGTCGCCTTCATCCAGAAAACGCAGAACGTGATTCTTCTTCGTCTCGTAATCGTGGTCGTCCACATTGATGCGGAACTTCACCTCTTTTACGGTGATCGTCTTCTGGTGCTTCTTGGCTTCGCGCTCTTTCTTTTCCTGCTGGTAGAGATACTTCCCGTAGTCCATGATGCGGCACACGGGAGGCTGCGCGGTAGGCGAAATCTCAACCAGGTCTAGATTCTTTTCGCGGGCTTTTTTGATGGCTTCGTAAGGCGGCATGATGCCAAGCTGCTGCCCTTCGTCGTCAATCACGCGGATTTCGCGCGCCCGGATACGATCGTTCGTGCGGATAAAACGCTTATCGATACAGTCCTCCGTGCTCTAAGCGACTGAGAATAAAGAATTATAGCATGAGGCTTGCTTCTGATCGTCCCCTTGCGGACCTGCGTTCCTTATGCCTGAACAACTCGCCTTTAATGCAAGCTGATGCCCGACAGCATAATAAACGGGATCTGTCGCACCCGAAGGCCCTGCCCGGCACGTTCAAACCTCTTCGTGCGCCCTTGCGCCAGGAACTCCACGATCCGGGGAATCGCCCGCAGCAGGTACTTCTGTCGATCTTCGAAGTACTCGCCCTTCGTGAGGCTGCCGTCGAATAGAGTCCGGTACTTGTTCGAGGTCTCCAGAAAACCTGGCTGGTTGCCGAGAATAGCCTCGGACTCCGCCAGCACATGCGCCAAGTACTTCGCACTGTGATCATGGCGAAGCTGCGCTAAGGCCTCTTGACACGTCGTCCGGATATGCTCCCGGCTGCTTCGCCCCCACCGCGCACAACTCCACACATAGTTGGTGACCATCCACATCTGCACGCCTCGCCGCTGTTTCCAGTCAGAGAAGTGCTTGCGGGCTTCCCCTTTGCGTCCCAGACCCAGGATGCAATACCCGACCTGTCCCCATATATCAACATTCGTCCATAGAGTCGCCCGGTGCGCGTTCCAGTAGCGGACTACATTCCTGTGATACCCATGCCCCGAGAGTTCCTGCAGCAGGACCCAGATG
>DATDGW010000712.1:0-2044 GCA_036521895.1 Candidatus Sulfotelmatobacter sp.
CCCGGAAGGACGAACAATTGCGTTCGGCTTTGTATGGACGCTGCGCGATCCGAAGCCCCAAGCACCAAAACCATAATCAGAGTAAGCGTGCGGAGTGAACCGTCTTGCTAAGTGTCCACGAATAAGTTAAGTGGACCCTTCGGGGGGCGTGGAGCTGATATTCCACGGTAGAAACTCGTGAATACGGTTGATGGGATGATCGGCAAGGCGAGTCAGCACCTGCCGCAGATAGGCTTCGGGATCGAGGCCGTTCAGCTTCGCGGAACCGATCAGGCTGTAGAGGGCCGCTGCCCGTTCGCCACCTGCATCCGATCCGGCAAACAAGTAATTCTTCCGGCCCAGGGCTACGCCGCGCAAGGAGCGTTCGGCGGCGTTGTTGTCGATCTCGATGTGTCCATCTTCTATATAGCGTGTCAGCGCGTCCCAACGCGAAACCGCGTACCGAATCGCCACCGTGGTCTCCGACTTGCGCGACAGTTTCAACAATGTCGCTTCGAACCACTGTCGCAGAGAGTCGAGGAGCGGCTGGGCTTGCGTCTGGCGGACTTGGCGGCGTTCTTCTGGCGGACGGCCGCGAATCTGTTCTTCGATCCCATACAGTGCGCCGATCCGCCCCAGGGCTTCCCGCGCCACCGGCGAAGCATGCGCTTGTTCTAGATCGTAGAACTTGCGTCGGACATGCGCCCAACACGCGGCTTGCTGAATGCGACCATTTTCGTAGAGCTGATTGAACCCGGCGTAGGCATCGGCTTGCAGCGTGCCACGAAACTTCTCCAGATGCCGTTCCGGATGTTCGCCTTTGCGATCCGGCGAGTAGGCAAACCACACCGCCGGTGACGCCGTGTCGCCTGCGGGACGATCATCGCGAACGTAGGTCCACAAGCGCCCGGTCTTGGTCTTACCATTCCCCGGCGACAACACCGGCATCGGAGTGTCGTCGGCGTGCAGCTTGCCCGCGGCCATCACGTAGCGACGCAACGCTTCCACTAACGGCTCCAGCAACCGGCTCGTGCTGCCCACCCAGTCGGCCAAGGTCGAGCGCTCCAGTTCCACATCCTGCCGCGCATACATCTCCGATTGCCGATACAGGGGCTGATGATCGCAGTACTTGGAGACCAGCACATGCGCCAGCAGGCCGGGTCCCGCTACCCCGCGCTCGATCGGGCGACTCGGCGCTTCTGCCTGCACAATGCAGTCGCACTTCGTGCAGCTCAGCTTGGTGCGCACGTGACGAATCACCACGAAACTGGCGGGGACGTACTCCAGCATCTCGGAGACATCCTCGCCCAACTTGCGCAGCTCGCCCTGGCATTGCGGACACGCCGTTTCTTTCGGCTCGTGCCGGCGCGTTTGTCGCGGAAGATGATCCGGCAGCGTGCGGCGCGTGGGTTTCGCTGCCGTAGGAGTCGAAGAGGCTGTGACCGGAGCCGGTTCTGGCGCGTTGGGCTCTTTCTCGCTGCGATTCGATTCCAACTCCTCCAGCCGCAGCTCCAACTGCTCGATCTGCCGTGCCAGTTTCTCCGACTTCCGCCCGAACTGCATGCGGTGCAGCTTGGCCAGCAGCAACTGCAGATGCTCAATCTCGCGCTCACGGGAGATCAGTTGCTCGTGTTGTACCAGGATCAGCGCTCGTAGCGCATCTGCAGGAAGAGCGTTCAGATCGGGGAGCGCCAGCACTGACATGCGCGGAGTATCGCATGAATGCGCACGTTCTTATCCGCGCTCGCGCGAAAAAAGTTGTGCAAAAGAACCTGCTGCGTTACACCGACAACTGCGGCTCCCAGGTGCGCTCTGGTCGTCGCCAATCGATGCCTTCCAGCAACATCGATAACTGCGCTCGCGTCAGAGAAACCGTGCCGCTGGTGGCTTGCGGCCACACGAAACGCCCGCGCTCTAGACGCTTCGCGAACAAGCACAACCCGTCGCCATCGAACCATAAAACTATGATCAGATCGCCGCGCCGCCCGCGAAACACAAACACGTGCCCGGAGAACGGTCTCTGCTCCAGTTTGCTCTCCACCAGCGCGCTTAGCCCGGTGAAGCC
>DATDGW010000713.1:0-13992 GCA_036521895.1 Candidatus Sulfotelmatobacter sp.
CCGTGTTTCGGTGGACGGGGATCCGCTGGCGTTTGTGCCCAACCGGGATGTTCTGCTGGTCACGGGAAAAGACAATGTGGCGGGGTTTAACCCCATCCTGAAGACCGGGGCCGAGAGCCACTTCAAACAGGGCCATGCGATCTCGCCCGATCGTAAGTGCTGGAGCCTGGAAGGTTTACGTTCAGGAGGATCCGGCGCTGCGGAAAATTTGGCTTTCGATCCGGCGCCAGCGTGAGGCTATCGACTACAGCCAGCAAAAACAGGTTCTCGACGACCTCCACGAGCAGGAGGGGATCGATACGTTCGTGGCGAATTACACGGTCTACGAGCGAAATGACGGAACCGTGTATAGCTTGTGCGTATGGTCGAATGACGTCGACAGCACGCTGCCGCGAGCGGAGTGCATCGGCTTTGTGGGGAGCGTCGAAGACCAAGACATGTTCGTGCTGCGATGGGACGCGGCCATGCCTGTGGTCGGCAGCCGGTTGGAGGAAGAGACCAGCTTAGTGCCGGTTCGTTATCGCGTGCGGCAATTCCCCAACGACGAGCAAATCGCGCAGTTGCGTCAGTTGGCCCGGTAAACGCCGGACTGGCCGTTCAGTGAATCAAAGTTTCGTGCTCAGTGGGGGATCGACTCGCGGACTACGCTCCGACAATCTCCCACAGCGCTGCCAGGAGGCGGTCGACTTCCTCCACAGTGTTGTAGTGTACGAGTCCAATGCGCAGGAAGCCGCCGGATTTCTCGACGTCGAGGTGCTCGGTGAGGTTCAGGGCGTAGTAGTTGCCATCCCATGTGAAGAAGCCGCGGTCGCCGAGTTTGGTGGAGAGTTCGAGCGGAGCATGGCTGGGTATGCGGACGGCCAGCGTTGCGCATCGCTCGTGGAAACGTGCGGGATCGGTGATGCCGTAGATCTTGAGCGCGGGGATTTTGTGCAGGCCGACCATCATTCTCTCTAGCAGCCAGCGTTCATACTCATGGATCGCTGCGTAGGCGGCTTCGATGGCGGCACGGCGGGCGAGCGGTCGAGCTTCGCTCGACGGACGGCCGAGGCGGCCGTCCCCACATGAGTTGCCGTCCTCACATGTTCCGTGCTGGCGGCCTAGATCGGCCAAATATTCCACGCAGGCGGTGATGCCGGCAATGCATTCGTGGTTGAGCGTGCCCCACTCCCAGCAGTTGGGAATCGCGTTCGTGTTGGGGCGAACTTTATAGGGACGCAGGCGCTTGAGGTGCTCGCGCTTGCCGAAGAGGACTCCCATGTGTGGGCCGAAGAATTTGTAGGTGGAGCACACTAGGAAATCGCAATCGAGTGCGGCAACGTCGATGAGGCCGTGGGGGCCGTAGTGGACGGCATCGATGTAGGCGAGAGCTCCGGCGGCGTGGGCCAGCTTCACGATTTCTTTTACGGGATTGATGGTGCCGACGGCGTTAGAGGCGTATCCGGCGGCGACGAGCCTGGTCTTGGAATTGATCTTCGAGGCGAGGTCGGCCATGTCGAGGGTGCAGTCTTCGTCATGGATCTCGGCCCAGCGGACGGTGACGCCGCGATCCTCTGCCATAGCGAGCCACGGAGAGACGTTGGCGTCGTGGTCGAGGCGTGTGACGACGATCTCGTCGCCGGGCTTCAGGTCGCGGCCAATTGCGCGGCTGATGGCGAAGGTTAGCGTGGTCATGTTGGGACCGAACGCGACATCGTCGGCGCCGCAGTGCAGGAAGTCGGCCATGGCGCTGCGCGCTTCGGCGATCATGGCATCAGTGCTGCGGCTGGTCGAGTAGGCTCCGCCGGTGTTGGCGTTGTTGTGGCGCAGGTAGTCGGAGATAGCGTCGATCACGCGCTGCGGGACCTGCGTTCCGCCGGGGCCGTCGAGGAAGGCGGCGGGGTGTCCGTTGACGGTTTGGGCGAGGGAGGGGAACTGGGAGCGGACGTAGGTGAGGTCGAGAGCGGAGGTGGTTTCTTCAGTGGTCGGCATGATCGTTCATTTTTATCATGGGGCGCGCGTCGCTTGCCCGAGGGGCAAACCTAGTTAACTGTAAAACTGCGGAGACAAAGCCGATTACTATAAGGCGACCTGGTGGCAACGAGCGTTGACAGGGGCGGTATCGAAAAATGCAAAATTGGCGGGGACGACGGGACTTGAACATAGAAATACGCCAGCGTCCAGCCCTATATCCATATTTCGCAGTGTATTCCTCGCTGTCGCTCTAAGCATGTGAAAACAGGCTCATTATTATCCTAAGCTAGGCTTCTCGCCACGAGATTTTATGGTTTCGCTGCGCTCACAAAATCCGCGAGCATTCCATACGCGGTTGCGAGAACTCGTGCCTGTGATTTTGGCCATGGGCTGCGAGTTCAAGACTTTTTCGGGCTTCACGCTGGCTTCGACGCCTGCGGTGGAGCGTCTTGGGCGGCAGAGTACCTTGAAGGGCCAGCCGTCGCAGCGGGCGTGGTGCCAGTGAAGGCGAGGAGGATGCAAGGTCTAGAGAATACATTTGCATCTCGACGCGGGGCTGATTGTGATTACTCCGCTGCGTCATTGTTCAGCAAGATCACGCGGCAGCCGGGCTTTCCGTACTCCTGGCAGTGCTGGAGCGCCAGCTTTGCGGCGTTGTCGAGCGACCCTCTTCCAAGATGCCAAGACCATGAGCCGGAGGGAGACATCGCAAGAGCCTTCTGGTTGGGCGCGGCGAGGTACCTGGTAAATGCGCCCTGCATCTTTTCAGAGAGCGTCGACTTAGCCAGGACGCGATTGTGATGCCAGCGGTTGGAGGTGCCAGGTTCAAGAATATCGATCGACAAAAGTACCACTCCCGATGTGTACAAATTCAGGGAGCCGACGTAGCGGCGGTTTCCCCTTGTGAAATCGTAGGCGGGTGCCGTCCCGGACATCGCCAGCCTATGAATGCCGTAGTCGCACTCGCCGGACGAGCAAGAATGCCAAATGTGCGCGTCGACGTCTTGGCCCACGCGCACGATCTCGATTCTCTTGATGATGCCTCCAGCATCGGGCGTCAGGTTGTTCCAGGTTCCGATGAGATGATCATTAATCGGCAACACCGCGTTTGATGGAGGCAGATTCTCCCGGTCGGCTGCTGTGGCCGGAGCTGCGATCGCAGGGGGCGCCGCAGCAGTCTTTACATCTGGCGCGCGGCGAGAGGTCGCGCCTTTTGCCTTTGGAGGATCGGCGAGCACTGGCGTGGCTGCTGGTGGGGCGGATACCGCAGTCGAGGGGACTGAGGCAGAAGCCGCGGTGGACGAGGTCGGTGTGTTCGTGGCAGGAGCAGCGGGCGGCGGGGCGGAGGCTGCGGGCTTGTGGCTGTCCTCATGCAGCCATCCGCCACCTACGATCAAACAGGATCCAAGCACTCCGGCAAGCACGCGGGAATTCTTGCCCGCTTCTATGTTGCCGAAGATGCTTCCGATGAATCCACCCACGCGGCCGAAGAGTCCGACCGCAAGAAAGATCACGCCAGCCAAAATCAGAATGTTGGCGATAGGGGCGTCGGCAAGATGGTCCATGCCTTCCTCCTGGGATCGAGCACGCCGCTCAAACGGGAAGGCGGCGCCGGAATAGGGGCCCTAGACTGTGAGGGGAAGAGTTCTTATTGCGGAGTCTAGCGCCAGATTGGCCCGCTTGCAAGCTGCAAAGAAAGCGTGGAGGCGCTGTGCGGGTGCGAGGGCGAGACGCCGCGCTACTTCGTTACTGCTCTCACGAAATCTGCCAGCAGGCCGTAGGCGGTTGCGTAGAGGCCGGGATTTTCTTCGGTGATGGCCAGGCCGGGGAAGACGTCGGTTTCGAAATAGATGTAGGACGACGTGCCTACGATGCGGGCCATGGGTTGCGTGCTCAGGACTTTTTCGGGCTTCACGCTGGCTTCGACGCCAGTGGCAGTGCGTCTTGCGCGGCAGACCAGCTTGAAGGGCCAGCCGTCGCGGCGGGCGTTGCGGAGGGCTTGTGGCGTGAGGTCGCGGATGCCTTCGCGCGCTATGTCTTCGAGGCGAACGGAGACGTCCATCAGGACTGTGATCAGGGCCGCGGTTTTGACGGCGGCATCCCAGCCGTCGATGTCGTGGGTGGCGTCGGTTTCGGCTACGCCCAGCGCTTGCGCTTGTTTCAGGGCTTCGTCGAAGGTGAGGCCTTGCTCCATCTCGCTCAGGATCACGTTGGTGGTCGAGTTGAGAATTCCCTGGAAGCCTTGCAGGTGGATCGCGGGGAGTTGGTCGAATAGCGAGAAAATGGGGACGCCGTCCATGACGGTGGATTCGAACAGGAATCGTTTACCCTGCTTCGTGGCCAGGTCGCGCAGGTCGCGGTAGGCGTGGACGATGGGACCCTTGTTGGCGGTGATGGCGTGGGCTCCGTGCTCGAGGGCGGCGCGGATGTGGGTGACGGCGGGTTCGCCGTTTTTCACGTCGAGGGAGGTGGCTTCGAAGAGGACGTCGGCTTGGGCGGCGGTGAGCCAGTCGCGGACGTCTTTTGCTGCGATTTGGCTGGCGCTACGATTTCGATCCGCTGCCGCCGTTTCGCGGGCGGGGGTGCCCGCGCCACATAGGACTTTCGGATCGAGGCCGTTCGGATCGGCGATCCAGCCTAGGCTTCTGGAGGCGAGTCCTGTGATGCGGTAATCAATGTCGTGGCGGGTGCGGAGTTCTCCAGCGCGGTCTTCGAGGAGACGGACGAGCGTCCGGTTGACATTGCCGTAGCCTAGGAAACAGAGATTGTAGGGTATGGATGCGACCTCGCACAGGGGCTAAAGCCCATCGATTTGTGCCGCTAACGCGGCGCTGAAGCGCCGCTCTTCCACGTGCCACTTACGGCGTCATGTGCGGCGACACCCTCTGGCACGGCGCTACCCACAAGGTGCCGTTATCCCATCACCGTGGTGTGGTCGGGTTTGATTTTGTAGATGACGCGGATTTCGCTGGGTTGGGCGTAGGGATACTTGTCTACGCCGAGGTACTTTTTCGCCAGCTTGTTGATGCTCTCGTCGGCGCCGTCTTCGGTGATTTCGACGACGCGGCCGCGGATCTCGAGATAGCGGTACGGATTTTCGGGATCGATGATGGCGAGCGAGACGCGGGGATCGCGGCGGACGTTGCGGTCCTTCTGGCGTCCCTTGGCGGAGTTGAAGATGACGTGCTCGCCGTCGAAGTCGCACCATACGGGCGTGACTTGCGGGCGGCCGTCGGGCATTAACGTCCCCAGGCTGGCAAAGGCCCGCTTCTGAAACAGATCGCGGTACTTCTCGGGGATGACTTGCGACATAAGAGCCTCCGGGAATTGGATTGCAGCAGCATTATAGAACGCAAGAGACGACGCTGCGTACTGCGGGCGCTTCCAGTTTTATTGCGTCTTTATTTAGAATTACGGGTCTAATCAAATTCATCAGCAATGGGAGTGCGCCGGGTCTGCGCTCGGTGGTCCGGCGCTGTGACTCCAGTGGGTTCGTTGACTTGCATTCGATTCCATCTCGGGACTGAAACTATGACTGCATTGCTCCGTAGCCGGAGCCTCTCGTCGCGAGGGGCCATTGTCCTTGCGTTTCTTCTCGTTCTGGCGCTGATGGCGCCCGTGTGTGCGGGGGCGCAGACTGCCCAGAAATATCCGCAGACCATTGTGTTTATGACGGACTTTGGCGTGCTCGACGATTCGGTGGCGATTTGCCGCGGAGTGATGTACGGCATTGTGCCCGACGTGCGCATTGTGGATTTGACGCACCAGGTGACGCCGTTCTCCATTTTCGATGGGGCGCGCTTTCTGTTCGGGGCGACTCCGTATTATCCGGCGGGCACGGTGTTTGTGGTGGTGGTGGACCCGACCGTGGGCAGCAAGCGCAAGGCGATCGTGGCGCGCTCCAAGCGCGGACAATATTTTGTGTTGCCGGATAACGGACTGCTGACGCTGGTGGAGCAGCGTGACGGGATTGAGTCCGTTCACGAGATCACGAATCCGGATTGGATGATTGGGACGAGGCGGTCGTCCACGTTTCACGGGCGCGATATTTTTTCGCCGGTGGGCGCGCATGTCGCGCGAGGGGACGACTGGACGAAGGTCGGGCCGGAGATGGCGGTGAAGGACTTGGTCCGGCTGGATTGGAAGGTCGCGAAAGTCGACGAGCGCGGACTGGCGGCGACGGTGATCGCGACCGATGGGCCCTTCGGGAACCTTGTGACCAATGTGGATGGCGACGACTTCCTGAAGCTGGGATACGAGCGCGGCCAGGAGGTTCCGGTCAAGGTCGGGGACAAAGAAATGAAGTTGAAGTTTGTGAAGACATTCGCCGATGTGCCGTTGAACCAACCCCTGCTGTACATCGACTCGCGCGGGCATCTCGGTCTGGCGGTGAACCAGAATAGTTTTGCCGCGACGTATGGGATCAAGCCACCCGCGATGCTGTTGATCCCGCCGGCGGGAAAATAAGCGCAGAAGAAGCGCACCATACTGCGTCTTTATACGTCCATTGTTTATCTAGTGCTTACGTTCAGGAGGAGTTTGTCGTCATGAAATGCGCTGCTTGGCATTCATTTCGCAAGCCTGTGTCCGCGAAACTGTTGCTCGTTGTGTTTCTGCTGTTGCCAGGGATGGTGCTGGGGCAGAGCTACCGCGGGTCGATCCGCGGGAAGGTCAGCGATCCGAGCGGAGGGCTTCTTGCCGGAGCGAAAATCACATCGAAAAATGTGGACACCGGCCTGACGCGTGACGGCGTCACCAACGAAGAAGGGATGTATGTGCTCGCGGAATTGCCAGCGGGCACTTATACCGTCACCGTGAACGCGACGGGATTCACGCCGGTCGCGCAGAATGTGGTGGTGAGTGTTGGCCTCGACACCTCGGCCGACTTCGCCATGCTCAAGGTGGAGCAGCATCAGGAAAGCGTAACGGTCACCGAAGATGCTCCTCTGGTGGAAGCCACGCGAGACGTGCTGGGCGAAGTAGTGGACCAGCGGCTCGTTGCAGATCTGCCGCTGAACGGGCGTGACTTCGGAAAGCTGGTGGCACTGGTTCCGGGAGCGACGGTCGAGCCGGCGGGCGTGGCTGCGATTCAGAGCGGCTTCGGCCAATTTTCCATCAACGGCAACCGCGACCGGTCGAACAACTACACGGTCGACGGCACCGACAACAACGATCCATTCTTTAACAACTCTGCGTTCAACCAGACGGGGATCGGGGGCGCTCCGGCGTCATTGCTGCCGATTGATTCGATCGAGGAGTTCAATCTGCAGTCGGATTTTCCGCCGGAGTACGGGCGCAACAGCGGCTCGGTAGTAAACATTCTGACCAAGTCGGGCAGCAATCATTTTCACGGATCGGTGTTCGAGTTTCTGCGCAACAGCGCAATGGATGCGCGGAACTATTTCAATCGCACGCCGGCCGTTAAGAGTCCGTTTCAAAATAACAACTTTGGCGCGTCGCTGGGCGGACCGATCGTGAAAGATAGGACCTTCTTTTTCGGCGCCTATGAGGGGCAGCGCGAGCGCGTGGGGTCAGATTTTGCTTTCCAGGTGCCGGGAAATAATCCGGCGCTGCCCGCCAGTGGCACGGCGCTGCCGAATCAGATTGTAGCGGCGCAGACCCTGGTCAAAGGCAACGGGGTTACGCCGAGCCCGGCGCTTACCAATATTCTGACCTCGACGTTTCCGAATGCGACTGGCTTCAATGGAATTGCCGGAACGCTCGCCGGTAGTGTGCAAGACAAGAATGATGTGGACAGCTTTATCGCCAAGATCGACCAACAGATTACTGGGGCGGAATCGCTGACGGGACGTTACGCGTTCGCGCGTAGCCAGCAGGTTTTCCCGCTGGGCGGATTGGGATTCGGCGCGGGCTCGCGGCTTCCAGAATTTGCCCAGACTTCGCCCACGCGGGTGCAGTTGTTGTCGTTCAGTCTGCTGTCGACGTTGAGCGCTACAAAGATCAACGAAGTGCGTTTCGGGTACAGCCGCTATCGCACATCTTTCAGCTCGCTGGACGCGAACCTCGATCCCGCGAGCTTTGGCACGGCCTCTGTGCCCTTTGACATGGGCACCGGTAAGACGGGGCTACCGGAGATCGACTTCGGGGGCACATTGGAGAACCTGGGAGCGAGCGGCTTCAGCATTCCACGCGGGCGCACCAGCCAGAGTTTCCAGATTCTCGACAACTTCACGTGGCTGAAGGGGCGCCACACCATTAAGTTTGGCGGCGAGTACCGACGTGCGGCGATCAGCAGCTTCAACGACAATCTGGAGCGCGGAGTGTTTTCCTTCGGGTCGAGTTCGAGCGGGCTCGCGCTGTGCCCGGGGAATCCGACGGATCCGGTGGAGTGCAGCGATGCGGGTGCGGTGACGCTCGCAAACTATTACCTCGGCAATACGTTTCCTTCCGTCGATGCCGGCAATACGCAGCGCAACACGTTCAACAACGGCCTGGCGTTCTTCGCGCAGGATGATTTTCGAGTCTGGCCGAAGTTCACGTTGAACTACGGAATGCGCTGGGAGTACTTCGGTCCGCTGGGCGAAAAGAACAATCTGCTATCGAACCTTGGCGCAGACGGCAATCTCGCCATGGTCGGTACCGACGGACTGCACGGCGCCTACAATCGCGATCTGAACAATTTTGGACCGCGCGTGGGATTTGCCTGGAACGCGTTCTCGAAGACTGTAGTGCGCGGCGGCTATGGGATTTACTTCGACTACATCCCGCAGGATCTGCTGATTGCGAACTTCACCAACTCGGCCGGGCTGGCCACGAATCCGATCGGGCCGCAGGCCGTGCTTTCGCTGGCGAATAGTTATGACTCGACCGCGTGGAGCGGCATCAACCCGGCGAATTCGGTGGTCAGTCCGATTCCTCCGCCGTATCCTCCAGCGGGAGCGGACATTTTCTTTACCCCGCGCAATCTCGTGACTCCGTACTCGCAGAATTGGAACCTGAATGTGGAACGGGAACTCAGCGGGAGCCTGGTTTTGCAAATGGGCTATGTCGGCGGCAAGGGGACCAAGCTGGTGCGGTTGCGCGACGCCAACCAGCCGGATATTTTCGGGAACCGGCCGAACGTGAACTACGGGTTCATGGATGAGTTCGCCACGATCAGTTCTTCCACTTATAGTGCCTTCCAGGCCACGCTGCGGAGCCGCAACTGGCACGGGCTCTCCGGATTTACCGGATACACACTATCGAAGTCGCTGGACGATGCGTCGGACGGCATCGACTTCAATTTCGCGACCGTGGCTTTACCACAGGACTCCAACAATCTTGCCGCAGAACACGGGCCATCGAACTTCGACACGCGGCAGCGCTTTACTGCGGCGTTCACATACGATCTGCCGCGGCTCGGTGGGCCGAAGGGACTGGCCGAGGGCTGGCAGTTGAATACGATTGTGACGCTGCAAAGCGGCCGCCCGGTACCGCTCGTCAACGCGGACGACACCAGCGGGGCGAACTTCGACCAGTTCCCCAGTCCGTCGAATTTCCACCAGCGCCCGAATCTGGTTCCGGGGCAGGCGATCATTCATTCGAACTGGGCGTTGGCTCCGGACACGATTGGCTATTTCAACGGCAACGCGTTCGCGGATCCGCCCCTCGGAACCTTTGGAACTCTGGGACGCAACGTGATTTATGGACCCCACTTCCGCAACGTGGATTTTTCGGTGACGAAGAACACTCCGCTGGGGGATCGAGTGAACCTGCAACTGAGGGCAGAGTTCTTCAACATCTTCAATCATCCGAATTTTGCGCTCCCGAATTTCTTTGTCAGTCCAGGGACGCCGAATCAGGGGTTGATTACGCAAACTCCGGATCAGGCGCAGACGAATCCGGGACTGGGCGGCGGCGGGCCGCGGGTGGTGCAGGTGGGAGTGAAGCTGCTGTTCTAGACAGCTTTGCAGGACAGTCAAAGTCCCACCCTGTCGCGACAAGAAGCGTCAAGACAAGGCTGGGGCACCCTCGCTTAACGTTCTTCTACATTTTGGGACAGGCGGGGCAGGACGGCGCGCAGCAATGCTTCGAACGTCGTCTTAACGCGTTCGCCGGTTTCCATGACTTCTGCGTGGGAGAGCGGTTGGTCGAGGATTCCTGCGGCCATGTTGGTGACGCAGGAAATCGCGAGGACCTTGATTCCCATGTGGCGGGCGGCGATCACTTCTGCCACCGTCGACATTCCCACCAGATCGGCGCCCATTCTGCGCAGGTACTCGATTTCCGCGGGCGTTTCGTAGCTCGGGCCGAGCAGTCCGGCGTAGACGCCTTCGTGCTTGGGAATGCCCACATTGCGGGCTGCGTCGCGCGCGATCTGGAAATACTCCTTCGCATAGGCTTGCGTCATGTCGGGGAAGCGGACGCCAAAGCGATCGTCGTTGGGGCCGACCAGAGGATTCGCGACTTGCAGATTGATGTGGTCGCGAATCACGACGAGCGCGCCTTGCGAGTAGCTGAGGTTGATGCCACCGGCGGCGTTGGTGAGGATGACGGCGCGAATGCCCATGCGTCCGAAGACGCGGATGGGGAAGGTGACTTCCTGCGGGGAATATCCTTCGTAAAGATGGACGCGGCCTTGCATGGCTGCGACAGGGACATCGCCGGCCTTGCCTAATACCATCTGGCCGGCGTGGCCGATTGCGGTTGAACGGGGGAACGCGGGGATTTCGACGTAGGGAACGCGCGTGGCGTCGGTGAGAGAGTCGGCGAATCCGCCGAGGCCGGAGCCGAGGACGAGGCCGATTTTTGGGCGGAGTGTGGTGCCGTTCAGGATCAGTTGCGCGGCGGAGTCGGCAAGTGCGAATTGGTCGGGCATGAATGAAGTCGACTTACAAATCGCCGTCGGCCAGATGGCGGCCGTGGCCGTTGCGGTCCAGCCAATCATACAGAAATGTCTGGTAGAGGTAGGAGGCGACGATCTCTTCGCCGAGTTCGTGCGTCTCGGTGCAGATGAAGGGCACGCGCAGGCCGGCGAGCACTGCGATCAGCGATTGCGTGATGCGGTTGGGGTTCGCGGCGCGGTAGGGATATTCGGATTTGATGTCGCTCAATGATGCGGTGACGACCAGCAGGCTGTGGGGGCGCTCGCTCATGCGGCGCAGACGGTTGATGAAGACTTTCCGGTTCGTGGTGAACGATTGAATCAGGTCGGCGAGATCTTTGCGCTCGACCACGCAGGAATCTTCCATGCCGCTGACGGAATAGTCGCCGAGGGGCAGGGCTCGTTCCTCGATATCGGCGAACCATTTTCGAAAGCGGCGGAAGGAGAGCGGGTTCTGCTCGCGCGTGTCAATGATCGCCACGGGGAGCGGAGTGCGGAGTTGCGTGCCTCCACGCTCGGCCAGTACCGGCAGGGCGGGAGGTGCGACTGGGGCCGCGGTCGGCGACCACGCTAGAGGGGGCGGGATCAGGGTTCGTTTGCGTGGCATGGTATCTGCAATCAGGCCTATTTTATTAGGTCGACCAAAATCCCCACTTCTCGCGCAAACGGCGCGCGAGAAATGGGGCACCCCGGAGCTGGCCATTTCGCACTAGAACTTTTTCTCGAATCTGGCAAAGGCGGTTTCGAGCTTCCGTTGTTCACGGGCGCGCTCGTTCGCAGCGAGAAACTTTTCGCAGTTCGGCGTCGGCTTTTCTTGGGTTGCGACATCCGCTGCGCAGGCGGCTACCGGACGGAAATTGCCTTTCGTTTCCGCCCACAAACTCTGTCCCGGCAGGAAGCTGTGCTCGAGGCTCTGGCGCGTCATGCGCTTCAGTTCGGTGTAGGGCAGGTGATAGCTTTCGACGGCGCGCAGGTATTCGTGCGTCATGTCGGAGCGGGCTACGCCTTCGTCGTCACTGGAAATTGCAACCGGCACGCCGAACTTCATATAAACCGGCAACGGGTGGTCGTCGCCACTGACACCGAGAATCTGGTCGTTCGAGGTGAGATTGATTTCGACCAGCACGTTGCGCGCGGCCATTTCCTTCATCCGGCCAATGGGATCTTTCTCCAGCATGATGCTGACGCCGTGACCGATGCGCTCGGCATGGCCGCGTTCGACCGACTCGCGGATGTGGTAGGTGAGATCCTCGGGCTTCACCAGTCCCATGGCAAGTTCGCCGGCATGCAGACTGATGTGTACCTTGGGGTAGACGCCGTGCAGGTAATCGAGCATGGCCATGTGCTCGTGGAAATCGTGGATGGGGACGTACCAGTCTTCGGGCATGACCAAGTTCAGTCCCACGAAGCGAGGATCGGAGGAGGCAAGTTCGAATCCAAGGAGGATTTGCGCGAACACGGCTTCAGGGGGCAGACCACGCAACACCTGATAAATGTAGCGAACGGTGACGCTGCATCCGGGTTCGGCGTCGGGGGTGCCGCATTTCAGTTCGGTGCGGGCGCGGGCGTCGTCTTCGCCTAGCGTCTGGCTCGTGGCGTCGGCGATTCCTTTCAGGCCGCCCGCGAGTAACTTGTCGCGCATTTTGGCGAAGTCATTGCTACGGTCCCATCCTATTTGCATGCCGAGTCTAGCGGCAGTGCCACCGTCGGCGGTGTGCATGAATTCCACGTACTGCACGTGCTCGCGGGCGGCGCGGTTGATGACGGTGGCGACCGCCTCGGCGACATGGTTATCGGCCGCCAGTTCGAACTTATCGAAGGTGGCGAAGAAATGGTCGTGGCCGGACTCGTCGCCAGGGCGCCAGTTGCGCATGGACCACGCGTCGATGATCTGGTTGTAGAGGATGTGGTCGTCGTAGGCGCAGCGGATGGCGGGCTTGGGCGTGTAGTGCTCGCAGGAATCGCAGGGGGCGCCCAGCAAACGCGAGGTGGTGCGGTCGACACAGAAATTGTCGGAGGCGGCGAAATCGATAAGGTCCTCGGCGTAGATGGCGCCGTCAAGATGATTGTGCAGGTCTCCGCCCTTGGGCACGTCGCGCACGAAAGCAAGCAACAGAGGCGGCTGGTGGCGGACGGACTCGAGATACCGCGCTGTTTTCTGCTCGGCAGTTTGCGCCGCTGCGAGAGTGGAGAGGAGAGCCAGGAACAGATAACCGCGCACCACCTTGAGGCTCACGAGCACTCCTTCAGAAATCAGGAAAGGCATTGTAATTCGGGGCTCGTGCTGCGCGCCAATCGGCACGGGCGAGATGCTTCACCTGAAAAGCGGCTCCGCTCGGGATGACGCCTCGGAATTGGAAATGTGAACGTTGCTCGCTTCGCGTCGCGGGGCGGACGAATGCGTCCGCCCCCAGGAGTTCCGCTTCAGTTCTGTAACCCCGCGTAGGAACTGAGGATGCCGGGGGAATCAAGGTACGCAAATTCCCCAACGCATTTCAGCATTGAAACCAAGTGTCTACTGTGTGTATTATTACACGCATGGATGACTGGTTCAACGCCCAGGGTGGGGCCGCCTCTCGCTTGCGGCAGCGCAAGTACGCCCTCCTGCGCCGCTTCCAGATTCCTCGCGACGCTCTGCCCGGCTCGCTGGCCCTCACCCACCGCCGCTGTGGAACCCCGACCTGCCATTGCGCCCACGACGAGGGACATCCGCTCTGGTCGCTGACTTTCATGGTGAACGGTAAGAAACGCGTGGAGCGTATTCCCGACGAGTGGGTGGAACAGATCCGCCCTCTGGTCGAGCAAGGACGCGAGTTCAAAGACGCCGTAGCGGAAGTCTTCGCCGCCAACGCCCAACTGCTGACCCTCCGGCGGCAGCAATCCACCCCCCAGAGGCGGAAGCCGCGATGAAGCGTCGGCCGCCAGAACTCAAGACCAGACATTCTCTCCCCTTCTGACGTGGGCCTAACGAGAAGCGATTCCCGGTCGGACTCCAACCCGGCGGGAGCGTTGGCGCTTCCGCCACCTCTCGGGCGCAACGCGGCTTGCTCTTGCGGCAGCGGCCGCAAGTACAAACGCTGCTGTTCCGAGCAAGACGAAATCATCCGGGGACAACTGCGCCCGGTCGGGCTCCCGCTCTGGCTGCTGCACTCCCGCGGCAAACTGCACCAATTTGAAAAGTATGCCTGTAACGTCTTTGACCTGCCGGGGCTGTT
>DATDGW010000714.1:0-9841 GCA_036521895.1 Candidatus Sulfotelmatobacter sp.
CAAGGCCCGCCCTGAGCGAAGGCGAAGGGATGCTGGCGGTAGGGCAAACCAAAGTCACTCCTCTGCCCGCGCCAGACAATTTACATTTCTCCTTACGGAGAAACGATGCGCCGCAAGAACCGCAAATGGGTGGCGATGGCTGTCGCACTGTACCTGTTCGTGGTATGGTCCGCCTACCGCTGGGGCGTGGCCCAGCGGCCCACAGACGGTAACATCTTCGAACACATCGAGCGCGAAGCCCAGCGGAAGAATGCCGAAGAGGCCGCGAGAGTCGCCGCGGCGCAACCCAAGCCGACCGGCGAATCCCGCCTCGTCGCTGCCGGGCCTGCCTACGTGGCCGCACGCTACGACGCAACCCATGTGGTCTTTATGGTGGTTGCGGAAACTGAATCCCGATTTGCCGCTCGTCCGCAGTTCGGCCGAAGACCCACCAAGATTCCTGGGCCCGCAAAACCCGCGGCTCCGCTCGCCGGTTTCCAGGAATTGTGGGAGCCCGATTCGCAGGCCCTTCATTTCTTTCCCGAGATTATCCAGAAGACGCAGCCTGGCGAGCAGTGGTCGCTCAACGTATCGCCGGACTCCGCGATCCCCGTCGTCATTGATCGCACCGTGATAGCGCCCACGGGATGCTCACTCGCCCTTGGATTCCTCGCGTCGCTGCCCCCCGATCAGCAAGCGGCTTTCGCCGCGTCACCGCAAGAATACTTTGCCGTTCGACGTAACGCGGTCGAATCTGCAGGCACGCCGGTGCCATCGCACATCGTGGAACTCGCAGACTGGAGGCCCTCGCCTGCGATGAAGCGGCAAATCGAACAACGACTGAACGATCGCATGAAGCAGGAGCTGACGAATATCGATACGCGCCTGCTCTCCAACGCAGCCAGTCCCGGCGCAGCGGCAGGGGAGTTACCTGGGTACGCGCGCCCCCGACTCAAAGAATGGATTCACGCCGACCACGGCTTGACTCGCGGCGAAGGCACGCTCGACTATGACATCCGTGCCTTCCATCTCACACCAGACGCAGTTCCGCGTCTCTTCGTCCGCGCCCGCTGGAAACTCGCCAACGCCCCGGTATTCCTGATGACGGCGTGGTTCAAAGCAGAATCAGAGAAAGCCGAATCGCTGAAGACCGTGTCGATGAAGCCAGAGTCCCAACCCGCCGAGCCCCAGGCGGTTCTGCTATCGTCCGACTCGAGTTGGTCGGCCGCGCTGCGTGAAGGCGACGCCACCGGCGCGCTCGGCGACAGCCTCGACTTTCAGACCATCCTGAACCAATTCGACGCCGACCAGGACGGCTGGGCGGAACTGTTAATCCATTCCGACCAGGGCGATTCGACCACCATCAGTTTGTATCTCTACACCGACTTGGGTCTGGTGCCGATGAAGACGCCGCTCCGCCGCGACAGCCAGTCGCCCCAGTCGTGCGTAGACCCGTAGCCGTTGGGGCCGCGCTTACTTCTTCATCGCGGAGACTGGTGCTGATACCGGTGCAGGCGCCCCAGTCAGAACATCCTGCGCAGGCTTCGGCAATTTATCCGCATTGGCGACCAGTAGGCTCACTTGCCACATCTGCGTGGTGGAGAGCGTTTTGTCAAAACCAGGCATACCCGTCATTCGAATCCCGTTCGCCACCTTCCAATAGCTTTCTGCCGGAGGATCGTCCGTCACTCCGGTGCCTTCCATCAGTTTGGGAGGATCGGGAAACATTCCTTTCGCAATGGCACTCTTCTGCTGTCCGGCCACGCCGTGACAGACCGCGCAGTTTTCTTTGTAGACCTGCGCGCCGGCCACATAAGCGGCTTCGTCTGCGGTGATCGGCACCGATTTCGGCATTTCTTTGTCCACGCGCGCGTGCAGTGCCATGTGCGCCAGAGTTTTTTCAAACGGCATCGGCGGCGCTGCCGTGGCCACCGGTGCAGTCCCTGATGAAAAATAAAAATAGACACATGCCGGAACCAGGATTAACCCCAGGATCAGCCCAACTAGAAATTTGCGCATTCCACGTTCTCCTGTGAATGTACTTGGACATTGATACTACCCCAAAAACTTCCGAACCCGCCGCTGGACACACAACTTCATGCGTCGAGGTTGCTCTACAAATTTTTACAAACCTCCGACGCCAGCGTGACAAGCACACTTCGCAGGTGACCTAATCTCCCTTCACCGTGACTCGAATCCCTGCAGAAATCGCGGAATTCAACGCAAAGACTCTGGAGTATGGAATCATGAGCAACGAAGCAGTCCGCTCACTCGCATTAGACAACGCTCAATCTTCAGCGCCCGACGCAACTCCTGTGCCTGCCGGCCCGTTCAATCGCCGTTCGTTTCTAAAGAACACCATGGTCGCCGGAGCCGCGGCCACCGTGGGAGCCGGAATTCTCGGCCAAGGACTGCCCGCCTTCGCGAGCGAAAGCGACGGAGCAGCGGTCACCAAGGGCGACATCGCCATCTTGCGCTTCCTTGCCGCGGCAGAAATCCTCGAGACCGACCTGTGGGTGCAGTACACCGAACTCGGGGGCGTGCAGGACAACGAAGAGTCCGGAGTGAACAGCGGCAGCCCGCTCTACATGTCGGCCTTGCAGATTCTCGACGCCGACATGCCGCAGTACATCCACGACAATACCGACGACGAGAAGAGCCACTTCACCTTCATCAACTCATTTCTTGAATCCGTGGGCGCGGACCCCGTCGACCTCTCCCCATTCGCGATGCTGCCGAGCAGCAAGGCCACGGGCGCGCGAGATCTGGGACGCCTCACGAATCTGATGAATCTGAACGTGGACACCAGTTTCTGGACGCGCTACCGCAGCCCGAACAACAACCCTGATCTCGATCCGGCTTTTGCCTTTGGTCAGGCCGAAAACATTGTCAACCGCACCGCGATCCCCCGCAACGATGACGATCTCGCCGGCCCCGCTCGCATCGCGCCCTTCAACATTCCCGATCACTTGAAGGCCATCGCTTTCACTGCTGGCTTCCACTTCTGCGCTATCGAGCAGGGCGGAAGCAGTCTATATCCATCGCTCGCACAGCGGGTCACCAACGTGGATGTGCTGCGCATCCTGCTCAGCATTGGCCCCACGGAAACCTCGCATTTCCAAACGTGGCACGACAAGGCAGGCAACGTGCTGACCGTAACCGATGTCGATCCAGTGACCGGCTCCAAAGTCTCATTCCAGCAACTCTCAACCAATCAACCCGAGTCGCTGCAATCGAACCTGATCATGCCCGAACCGTGCCCCTTCCTCAGCCGGAAGTTTCCGCCCTGCTCGATCATCCGGCCGACGAACACGAAGGGAGCGGCGATGGGAGCGGTCAGGGGTCTCACCAAAGACGGCCTGTTTATGGGCCAATCGCTCGACTTCTTCAAGGCGCTTCGGGCTCTTGCCGAGGCGGCCGATGCAGCCGAACGTGGGGTCTAGTCGATAAACTTAGTCGCCGCACCTGCGGGCGCCGTGCTGACAACCGTCACGCGGCGCCCCGTTTCACTCCGAATGCCCACCACGATTCAATGTCAGGAGCACTTATGTTTGAAGGACTATTTCAACCCATGCACGTGATCTTTGTTTTCGCCATCGCCCTGCTCATCTTTGGTCCCAAGAAGTTGCCCGAACTCGGCAAAGGAATCGGCGAAGGCATCCGCGGTTTCAAGTCAGCAATGGCGGGCAAAGAAGAAGGGAAGTCCCCAACTCCGAAAGCGGAAGCGGCAACTCCGAATCGATCCATCGAACACTGAGGACCGACGACAGACAGCTGCGTACTGAGTACCGATTCCCCTCCCGATGCTAAACTCAGCATCGGCATGTTGACTCATCTCGAATGCACCCGCTGCGGAGAACACTATCCTTCCGACCGTCCGCACTCCGTTTGCCCCAAAGATGCGGGCATCCTTTATGCGCGTTACGATCTCGCGACGATCAGGCGCACCTTCTCGCCTGCGCGCCTCGCCGGACGCGCGCCCACCATGTGGCGCTATGACGCTGTGCTGCCTGACGCGAATCCGGTGTCGCTTGGCGAAGGCTTCACACCAATGCTGCTTAGCCGGGAATACCCCAACGTCTACATCAAGGACGAGGGCCTCAATCCCACCGGATCGTTCAAGGCTCGCGGTCTCTCCGCCTGCGTGACCATGGCTCGCCACTTCGGCTCGAAGAAACTAGCGATCCCCTCGGCGGGCAATGCCGCGGGCGCGCTCGCCGCATACTCTGCCGCTGCCGGAGTAGAAGCGCACATCTTTATGCCGAAGGATGTGCCGATGGCCAACCGCGTTGAGTGCGACTACTACGGCGCTTACGTAACTCTGGTCGACGGTCTCATCAGTGACTGCGCCCGCAAAGTCGCTGAACTGAAGAGTTCCAATGCTTGGGACAAAGAAGGGTGGTTCGACGTCAGCACCACTAAGGAGCCTTACCGCGTTGAAGGCAAGAAAACCATGGGCTACGAAGTCGCCGAACAACTGGGATGGAGAATGCCGCAGGGCATCATCTATCCGACTGGAGGCGGCGTGGGCCTGCTCGGCATGTGGAAGGCCTTTGAAGAAATGGAGGCGCTGGGATGGATCGGTTCCGAGCGCCCGAAGATGATCACGGTGCAATCCTCAGGCTGCGCGCCGATTGTGAAAGCCTGGGAGGAAGGGAGGCAGTCGTCGGAAATGTGGCCCAACGCTGCGACCATGGCTTTAGGCTTGCGCGTTCCGAAGCCCTATGGCGACTATCTGATTCTCGACATATTAAAGAAGAGCAAGGGCACAGCTGTCGCCGCGACCGACGCGGAGATCCTCGAAGCCACGCGCCACTGGGCCAAAGTCGAAGGCATCTTCGCGGCACCCGAAGGCGCCGCCTCGCTGGCCGCCTACCGCAAACTGCGAGCCAACCGATTCTTCAAGCCCGAAGACACGGTAGTCCTATTCAACACCGGCAGCGGCCTGAAATATCTGGATGTCCTAGATGCCAGTGTGGGCGCGGGCGACTCGCCCGCGCAGCCAGCAAAACCGAAGCCAGCCGCGCGCCAAATCGGCGGAATCATCGGCCCATACTAGAAACCGGGTCCATCATCATGAATGTCATCCTGAGCGAAGGCGTTGCGCCAGCGCAGCGACGTAACCGCGCAGTCGAAGGATCTCTACCTCAACGAATGCTCCCCCGCTCAACTCCTCTGTGTCCGCCGCGTCCTCTGTGGTTAAAATGATTCTTCCATGACCACACGCCTCTACTACCACGATTCCTTCCTCTACGACTTCGACGCCGAAGTCCGCGAAGTGCTCGACACTCCGCGCCCGGCGCTAGTTCTTGACCGCACCGCCTTCTATCCCACGAGTGGCGGACAAGTCTTTGACACCGGCTGGCTCAACTCCAACGCGGACTCCAAGTTTCGCGTCGCCGAAGTCGCCGACCTGGAGGACGGCAAGGTCGTGCACTATCTGGAAGCACCGCTACACGATTCGCAAAGAGAAGTCGTCAAGCCGGGAACCCGCGTCTACGGCCAGATCGATGCCGCCCGCCGCCGCGACCACATGCAGCAGCACTCCGGACAGCACGTGCTCTCCGCAGCCTTCATGCGGCTCTACACCATGCCGACGGTCTCGTTTCACATGGCCGACCATTCCTGCTCCATCGATCTCGGCACGCCCGGGCTGACCAAAGAGCAAATCGAATCGGCCGAGCGACTGGCCAACGAGATCATCCTCGAGAACCGCGCCGTCGACATCCGTTTCGTGACGCGCGACGAGGCAGGGAAGCTAGGCCTGCGCAAACTGCCTCCCACGGAACGCGACGAACTGCGCCTCATCGACATCCGCGACTTCGACCTCACGGCCTGTGGCGGCACGCACGTCGCGCACACGGGACAGATCGCCAGCATCTTATTAAGGAAGGCGGAGAGGGTTCGTCAGGGATGGCGCGTCGAATTCGTCGCCGGGCAGCGCGCCGTCTCGACCGCGCGCCGCGACTTCACCACGCTCACCGAAACTGCCGCACTCTTCTCGGCGCACATCCATGATGTGCCGCAGCAAGCCCGCAAGTCGCTCGACGAGCTCCGTTCGCTTCGCAAGCAGCGCGAGCAGTCGCTGGAAGAACTCGCCGCAGCGCAAGCCGCCGCGCTGCTAGCCGAAACTTCTGAGGTGAACGGCCGCAAATTGATCGTCCGTTCGGCCTCCGACCGCGACCTGAACTTCGTCAAACTGCTTGCTCAAAAACTGACGCGCCTCTCCAACAACGCCGTCGCGCTAATGGCGACGACTTCGCCGCAACCTTCGCTGATCTTCGCGCAGTCCGCGGGCCAGCCCTTCGACATGGGCGCGCTCATGAAAGAGACGATGACGAAGCTGGGCGGCCGCGGTGGCGGCAGCAAAGACCTGGCGCAAGGCGGCATTCCCAATGCCGAAGGAATCGACGCCACGCTCCGCTCGATTGCCGCGACGCTGGCCGCGTAAGGTCCGCCAGACGGACCAATTGCGTCCGTCGCTACGCGGGCGTCGCGGAAGTGGGAACAAACCTGGATTGGCTTGCCTTACGGCTGTTGCGGCCTGCGGGATTGCTCCCACCAGACCTTCGGGTCGTCGGGACGGTTGAGGATCTTCGACAGTTCCTGCTTGATTTCGCGCAGGCGTGAAGTGCGCAACTCGAGCGCCGTCTGGTCGACCGCGGTGTGTCCGCCCTTTTCTGACAGCCGAGCGTTGAGGTCGCGCAAATCAGCAATTTCCTGGCGAAGGCTGGAGAGGTGTTCCGAGATATATGGCATCTCTCCGATCATACGCGCTATTTGAGCAATTTCAGGTTAATTCGGCGCAGGCATTAGGGCATGTTCCTTCCCGATGTACAAATCCTTCGCTCAGTAGCGGGATCAAATTTTCTGGTTGTGGAAAGTTTACTGTTGAGTCCCCCCCGCGGGGCTATTGGAATGAGTGAGTTAGCGAAAATGTCAGGCAGTTGGAGCTGAGCCAGTTTGAAGGTGCCTATACGCCGGAGGGACGAATGGGGTACCGGCGGGAATGATGCTGAAAGAGTGACTGTACGCGTTCTGTCTGCGAGTGAGCTCGGACGCTTCACTACGCCCCCGCGCTCTCCCCACCACCGAACCCGTATCCTTCATTCATCGCCCGCCGAAATTTCTCCCGCTCCTCCGGACTCATCTTCCTGCATCCACGTCCGAATCGGCGCCCGCCATGCCGCCCGGGCCCGCCATGTCCTAATCCCCCGAACAGGATTCTGCACAGCGCCAGCAATCCCAGCGCTTGCCAGAAGCCAAGCGTCCGCCAGCCGAACAGCGGAGGCAGCAGCCAATTCCACAGGTGCATCACCACCTCGCCGCCCACGAAGATAAATAGAGGAATTGCTACAATCGCCAGCGGCGCAATCCAAAACCATTTCCTTCTCATAGTCCGTTCCTCTTTTCGTATGTCGTCATTTCGTAAATTCGTCATACACACGCTGCAACCGCTCCCGCAGATGCAAAACCGCATACCGTTTGCGCGACAGCAGCGTATTCACGCTCACTCCCGTCTCAGCCGACTGCTCTTTGAAACTGCGCCCATCGAATTCGTGCGCCACAAACACCTCGCGCTGTTCTTTCGGAAGCTCAGCCACAGCCCGCTCTAGTTCACCGAGCAACACGTTGCGTGCGTAAAGCGCCTCCGGTCCCGCATCGGGCGAGGGCAGCAGGTCTTCGAACAGCAGCGACTCGTCCTCCTCGTCCGCGGAGTCGATCTCGCTGAAGTTCTCCGGCTCCTTCTTGCGAAACAAGTCGGTGATGCGATTCCGCGCCACTCGAAACAGCCACCCAGTCACGTGCTCGATGGGCATCAGCAGCCGGTTCGCCTCCACCAGCCGGTAGAAGACGTCCTGCAGAATGTCCTCCGCATCCAGCGGATCGGGCACGCGCCGGCGAATGAAGTTGCGCAACCGCGACTGCTCCCGCTTAACCACGTCCGAGATGCGCCGGTCCTGTTCGAGTGCCATCCGCTCGAGTGCCATGTACTTCGGGCTCGCCGCTTCGTTCATCTACTCCAGTAGACGAATGAGGGGATACGGATATTGTATGTTCGCGAAGAAGTGGTTTGTGCCGCTCTCAGTGGAAGAGCGGCAATTTAGGGCCGCGTAAGCGGCGTGAAAATCGGTATGGGCTTTACCCCGCTGAGCAGTGTCGTTCACTGCCCAGAGCCTGTTCAGCGAGTTGGAGTTGTTCGCCCCGGGTCTGGTGAGGCTACGGCGCTGCTGGAAAAAACTTGGCAAGCATTCGACCGGCAAGGGCTGCCCTACATTCAGAAGCTCGCCGATGTGGACCAACACACGTTGGAGGCCCTGATCGTCAAATCCCCGCAAAGCGCGCGAGCGCGAACATCCAGAGTCAACGAAGTGTAATCGACCTATTATCGGCAGTTATCGGCAAACGCGCTACGGGCGCCTATAGACCCTCAGCCGATTCCTGTGCGTGCAAGAAGAGCGTTAGTCGACAAGTTGAGCGAACTTGTCGAGGTCGATGTTGCCGCCAGACACGATGGCTACGACCTTGCCCGAGCCGGCACGGCCCGACAGACCGGCAGCAACCGCACAAGCTGCAGCACCTTCGATGATAATCCGGTTCCGCTCTGCCGCCACTTTCATGGCCTGCGCCGCTTCCGTCAGAGTGACCACCAACGATCCATCCAGTAGCTTGCGCGCGGACTCGAACATACCGGGGAATACCATCTTGCTGCCGATACCGTCGACAAACGACGGCCGATATTCGACCCGCCGCGGCTCGCCGGCAGCAAGCGAGGCAGCCAGCGGGGCCGCAGTTTCAATCTCGGCGCCGTAAATTCGTACTCGGGGCGCAAGCCCTCGTAATACGCCCGCGATGCCGCATGACAATCCTCCACCGCCCCAGGGAATTATGACCGCGTCCAGATCGGGCAGATCTTCTAACAGTTCCAGAGCGATTGTGCCATTGCCCGCCATGACGTCTGGATCATCGAAAGCGTGGATGAACGTGGCGTCGATGCCCGGGTAGGAACGAGTCTCGAAAGTTCGCCACCAGTCGGCAAAAGGCACTTTGATTACACGCCCGCCCATGCGTTCGACGGCGCGAATCTTGGTAGCTGGAGCGGTGTCAGGAGCGATAATCGTTGCGCAAATCCCGATTCGCTGGGCGCAGAACGCCACGCCTTGCGCCATGTTGCCGGCGGAGGCGGTTAAGACTCCGCGCGTGAGCCGCTCGCGCGGGGTCCGAGCCATGACGTTAGCGGCCCCGCGGATTTTAAACGAGCCGATCGGTTGCAGGTTTTCTAATTTCAGATACAAGTTCGCAGACGCGTCCGCGTTGCACCGGATCAGCGGCGTATGCAGGGCAACCGATGAAATATTTCGCCGTGCTTCTTGCGCTTGGGTTGGGGTGATGGGCATTTCAGTGTATCTTAACCGTCGCGATGATCGCGTGGAACCGTGTTTTTCTCCAATTGATGCAACCTCGCAATATCACTCATCAGCCGGGAATCAAAAAGAGTTTTCCTCATGCTTACTCACTTGTGTAATCTGGTTTCGTCAATCATCGTCGCTCTCCGTTGCTCAGTAATCTGGTGCTGGACGAACTGGACCGGGAGTTAGAGCGACGTGGTCATCGCTTCGTGCGTTATGCCGACGACTGCAACATTTACGTGGGCAGCGAACGAGCGGGACAGCGAGTGATGGAGAGTGTTACGCACTTCATCACGCACCGACTCAAGGTCAAGGTGAATCAGGCGAAGAGCGCCGTGGCTCGACCGGGGCAAAGAAAGTTTTCGGATTCGGCTTCACCGGCGAACGGGAACCTAGGCGGGCGCATCGCCCCCAAGGCCATCGCTCGCTTTAAGGACAGGATTCGGGAACAG
>DATDGW010000715.1:0-7218 GCA_036521895.1 Candidatus Sulfotelmatobacter sp.
TAACCCTCACCGTCGCCCACTATCCCACGGGTGCTTCCAAATGGAACCCCATCGAGCATCGCCTCTTCTCTGAGATCTCCAAGAACTGGGCTGGCGAACCGCTCGACCGCTATCCGAAGATCCTCCGCTTCATTCGCTCCACCACAACTCGATCCGGCTTGTCCGTCAACGCTCACCTCGATCGTCGCCACTATCCCACTGCACCGAACCCACACCCAACAACTTCAAGCACTTCGCATCAAGCCTCACCAAACCCTGCCCAAGTGGAACTAACACTATCTCACCCAATCTGTGCAATTATTTTTGCGTCAACCCTAAGCGGGAATTCCTGCGCTATTCTGGATCTTTTCCCGGCGCAGGCAAGCCAAGACTAGGCGTATTTCGTCATAGGTGATTTCTGCTGGCAGGGCTTCCTTCAGCGGCTTCAGGCGTGCCCGGTTGTCCAGACCCATTTTCGCGCAGGCCGCTTCGATCACCGCCAGCTTGTTGCGGTCGATCCACTCGGGACGAAATTCCAGCTCGCCGTTCTCCACCAGATTGGCGACCGCATTCACCACGGTCGAGATCTGCCGCCCGCGAATCTGGGCGATCTCCGCGAAGGTCTTGCCTTGCCTAAGAAGTTGCAAAGTTTCCAGCGCTGGAGCCGTCTTCATCTCCAGCGGCGCGGACGCACGCGCTCCTTCGCGATACTTTCGCAGCGCGGAGAGAATTCCTTGTCCGTAGAGATCGGCCTTGCGCTCGCCGATTCCGCTGATGTTCAACAGCTCCGTAAGCGAGTTCGGCTTCGATCGGCAGATCTCATCGAGCGATGTGTCGTGCAGCACAACGTAGGCAGGGGTTCCCTTTTCTTTGGCGGTCGTCCGGCGCCACTCGCGCAAATACTCGCGCATTCCCTGATCCGCGTCAGCCACCACGCTCGCCGCATTAGCCGCCGGGGCGCTCGAAACAGCCCGGCGCACAACCGCGGGGGTCATCGGTTCGGTTAACCATTCGGGCGCGGCGCCGCAAACATCGCAGCCTCCACACGATGTCCACTTCGGCGTTTCGCCAAAGTGCGAGCAGATCTGTCGGTGACGGCATTTCCCCGACTCCGCAAACGCACGAATCGTGCGATATCGATCCCAGGCACGGTTGCGCTCCGCAGCGTCCAGAATCTGATTCGCGAAGTATCCGAGCAGACCAGCGTCCTGCTTGCGCCACAGCAGAATGCAGTCTGCAGGCTTGCCATCGCGACCCGCGCGACCCGCCTCCTGATAAAACTGTTCTACCGACTTCGGCAGTGCCAGATGGATGACGGCGCGCACCGTTGCCTTGTTGATCCCCAGCCCGAAGGCGATTGTGCCGACGAGCACGCGCACTTCGTCCGACATCCAACGCTCCTGGTTGCGGCGGCGGTCGCCTGCGTCCATTTTGGCGTGATAACCGAGGGCAGCGATTCCCTGATCTTGCAGAAAGTCGACGGTCTCTT
This sequence comes from Candidatus Sulfotelmatobacter sp., assembly GCA_036521895.1. Lineage (GTDB taxonomy): Bacteria > Acidobacteriota > Terriglobia > Terriglobales > Acidobacteriaceae > Sulfotelmatobacter. The sequence goes on from DATDGW010000715.1 coordinate 1,469, forward strand.
CCACCTTGCTGATCGTGGGCGAGTAGACGATCACGTTACCTTCGCGGTAGCGGCGCAGGGCAGTCACGAGCAAAGCAGTGTGTTCCACGCTGTCACAGTGACGCACCAGATAGCGCAGGTTCGGGCGATGGAAGCTGGCAATGTACTTGTCGGGATTGCGCAACTGGAGTTGCGCCAGAATGTCGTGCCGCACGTGGCGCGTAGCGCTTGCCGTGAAGGCCGCGATGGGACGGTCCGGGAACTTTCCGCGCAGGCTGCTCAGCTGCCTGTACTCGGGGCGGAACTCATGTCCCCACTCGGAAATGCAGTGAGCCTCGTCGATGGCAAAAAATGCGATCGGAACCTGCTGCAGCCAGCTGAGCGTGTCGGCGCGCTGCAACCGCTCCGGCGAAAGATACAACAGACGGAACGCTCCCTCGCGCGCCTGCCGCATCACGCGGTTCTGCCCTTCGTTGCTGACGGAGCTGTTGAGAACCGCAGCGGGGATCCCCATCTGCGCCAACTGCGCTGCCTGATCCTGCATGAGCGCGATCAGAGGAGAAATCACTACCGTGGTTCGCTCCGACACGACTGCGGGTAACTGGTAGCAGAGAGACTTTCCGCCTCCAGTCGGCATCACGACGCAGGTGTCGTGTCCGGCGAGCAGGCTGCGCACGATGCGCTCCTGCAAGGGCCGGAACGAACCGTACCCCCAGTAGCGACGCAACGGGGTCAGCAGGTCGGCTTCTGAGGTCATGCAGTCAGTATAGGGCGTGCGGGAAGTGGGTGAATGTTCCACGGCAGTTTTAGCGGAGTCAACTCCCCAAGCGGAACCTGCGACCCAAGCCTTTATCCGAGATGCGTTGAAAGCGGCGCTACAGGCCGCGAAGGCACATTCTGCGATGCATCTTCTCGAACGCAATCCACAGCACCGCAATCACCACGATGCAGAGCACGCTGCCTTCCGGTCCAACGAATCCTCCACTGAGCCAGTCCGGCCCGTGGTGCGACGAACTTAGCAGGTGACCAGGCCAAACCGATCCGCTATCAGGGACGGAGTAGAAGAAGGTCTCGCCCCAATCCCAGGCCGCGTGAAATCCCACGGCAAACCAAAGAGTGCCGGTGCGATGCAAGGTCAGGCATAAGAAGAAGCCGATCAGCGCCGCAGCCAGAAGGCCTCGCCATTGCTCATGGTCGTTGCGCAGGTGAATCAGTCCGAAGGCACAGGACAGGACCAAAGCCGCGGGCCAGAAGCCGATCCCACGCGTCAACGTAAATTGCATATAGCCGCGTAGGAGAAATTCCTCGAACAGTCCCACCAGCAGAAACATCACTGTCCAGTAGGCCGCGAACCTCGCCAGGCGAACGCCATGCAGCAGGAGATGACCGAACGAAAAGGCGTGAAGTCCATAGAGCGAGCACATCAGCAGGCTGATTCCGGCAAATCCCCACAATGTTCCCATCCAGAAGAAATGGCCGAACGCTTGCTTCCCCGGCAGCCCGTACGCTTTCCACGGGCGACCCTCGACTCGCATCAACAGCAACGCTGGAACCACTGCCGCGACAAGGTTGCAGAACGCCTCCAGCATCATCGACCACAGGCCGCTGGCGCCGAGATTCCGCGACCATGCGAATTCCACGGCCCATTTCTGCAGCGGCAGGAACATGGCCAAATAGAAGGTGATTCCCCAACCGGCGCGCAGTCCTTCCGGACCTAGAAACAGAGTGCGCGCGTACGAAGGCTGGTGGACAATGGCAAAGTCTGGCGTTGACGGCGAAGTCGGTGGAGCGACCGGCGGACTGCCATTTGTTTTGACTTCGAGTTCACTCATTGCGGAACTTTCCCCAAACCGCCTCCGCCATGGTAAAACACTCGGCTCGACCTTATGCGTCCATATTTCACACGCGAACGCTTCGGACGTCCGCAATTTCTCGCCGGACTGCTGCTGCTTTGTTTTCTGGCGCAGGCCTTGTGGCTGGTGCGCGCAGAGTTGCGGACGGCCCACGATCCGGATGGTCAGGAAGCGGTCCGCATCGGTGAAGGGTGGAAGCAGTGGCATGGACACGGGATCGCCGCGGCTCCGATGCTCGACGGGGCCGTGACCGAGCGAGACCCGCTCGGTGCCGACGTCAGCGGCTTCGACACCGAGCATTCACCCCTACTCTACCTGGTTTCGGCCGCGCCGCTGTTGGCGTGGCCGCAGGGTCTTGGAACCGATTCCGCGGCATACTGGCGATGGCTTCCACGCATTCCCTTTCTTGCGTGTGGACTACTCTTGGGCGCGTCGCTGTGGTACGTGGCGCGACGGCTCTGCGGGAACACGGGGGGATTTATCGCACTCACCTTCTACTGCTTCTCGCCTTCTCTCATTCAGGCAAGCGCGGTCTGGCACGCCGAACCGGAGATCGTCGCGGCCTGGGGAGCGTTTGGGACGATCTTTACCGCCATTGCGGTCGCGCATACACTTTACGCTCCGCGCGAAGTCGTGCTGTGGAACTGGCGGCGCATCGTGCTCCTGGGGATTTCACTCGCCATTGCGGTGGGATCGCAGTTCTCTCTGATCGTGCTGATTCCGATGGCTTTGGGATTTCTGCTCTATGTCGCCCCGATTCGCCGACAGGCAGGAGTCGTTATCTGGATCGCGGCGTGCGTTGTGGGATTCATTTTGCTGTTCGCGATGTACTGCTTTCATGTGCATGCCTTCGCAGAGAGCATGCGACACGCCGAGTTCTGGGGAGCGACCTGGCGTGGCTTCACCGTGCTGGGTGTCTACAAGCAGGTCGCGGTGCGGATCGGTCGCGCGTGTCCTGCGCTAGCGTTGGGGCTTCCGGTCGCGGTGGTGACTTACGCCGCGTGGCCGCGCACGCGGTACTTTGGCAACCATGCACCGCTGCTGGTTGCGGTGTTGTTCCTGGGTCTGGGGATGGCGCATCCGCACCTCGCGGGCGCGGGATTTCTGCTGGCCGCTGTTCCGTTCCTTTTCATCTTTGTCTCGGGAGTGCTGGCTGACCTGCTGGAGACGAGTTATCGTCCGCTGATGATGGCCGGCATCGTCGGGATGATGGCTGCCTACGTGGTCTGGAGTGTGGTGAATCTCGCGCAAGTGCCGCAGGGATAAATCTTCGAGCTGGCTATCCCGAGAATTGCGCTCCGAAAATCCGCAGCGTACAACTAAACAGCACGCGCATGACGCACCTCGCCTATCTTTCGCTGGGATCGAACATGGGGGAGCGGGGAGGGCACCTACGCGATGCCATGACACGCCTGGAAGCGAGCGGCCGAATCGTTTCTGTTTCTTCGTTCTATGAGACGGAGCCAGTCGACTTCACCGATCAGGCGTGGTTCTTAAACTGCGCGGTCGCTCTCGAAACGCCGGAGTCTCCCGAGGAACTGATGGCGTCCATTCTCCGCATCGAACACCGGATGGGCCGGAGGCGCATCCAGAGAAAAGGCCCACGCATCATCGACATCGACATCCTGCTTTTCGACGATGCAGTCGTGGCATCGCCTGCGTTGACCATTCCTCATCCCGCAATGCACGAGCGCCGCTTCGTGCTGCAACCCCTGGCGGAAATCGCGGCCGACGCAAAAGACCCGGTCCGGAAAAAGAACGTCCAGGAGCTGCTCGACGCGTTGCCGGTTGGGCAGCAGGTGCGCAAGTATCAAGGAAGCTAGCTGCGGATCTGCGGGAGGAATCCGGGGAAATCTGTGGCAGACGTCTTACGGTAAGATGATCCGGCTCCCCGCTTCCGCGGGCGTGACCACCGCCGATTCCTTCTCCGGAAACTGCGCAAACAGAAATTCCACAAAGGCCCGTGACTTCGGACGCCCCGATGTCCGCCCGTTTGCCAATCGCACCAGAAAGACCAGGGCCTTCAGCACGTCGGAATCCCGCAGGCTCGAATGCCCTGTGTGTTTCTGCTCCGCCTCGCGGTACTCCGTGGCCATGGTTTCAACCTCGGCCGCCACCCTGCGCTGCGAATCACTGGTCAGCGGCGGCTCGTAGTGCAGGCCTGAGTTTACGCGGCGCTCATAGCTTGTCGACAACATCGAAAGAGCGGCAATCAGATCTGGATCGTGCAGGCTGCGGTCTGCGCGCGCGGCTTGAGCCAGCGCATAGGTCAGCCCCATGAGCAGATGTTCTTTCTCATACATGAACTGGTCGGAAAGCTCGACCTGCAGAAACAACCCGGCCGGGTCGATCTGGTCCGCCAAGCGGGGCTTCTCGTGCTCACGGGCCTGCAGCAGATACGCGCAATCGCTCGGACAATCGAGCGTCACTTCACGCTGCTCGCCGCAGCACTGCGGGCAAATACGCCCGTGAACAGCGGGGCAAAAGCGTTTTTGCTTGCGGATTTCACAGATCGCGCAACTCAATCGCGGACTCCTCGATGCAGGATCACTCTTCGCAGGTTACCATGCGGGTACGCATACCAGGCCCCTGCCAGCATGCGAAGACGCAGAAAGGCCTGTAGAAATGGCCTCTTCCGCATTCGTAAATTAGAAAACCCTTGTAAAATAGGGTGTTTTCCACAGGCCCGCGGGTATAAGATAGGCCCCGCTGGTATTAAACCGATTTTTCTGAGGAGGAATTACATGGCTGCAGGTTTGACAAAGACACAGCTCATTCGGCATCTCGCCGAGAAAACCGAGCTTCCCAACAAGACCGCGGCGGCGTTCCTGGAGCACCTGGCCGACACCGCTATCAAAGAAACCAAGAAGAACGGCATTTTCGTTGTGCCCGGCCTCGGCCGTCTGGTGAAGGCGCACCGCAAGGCCCGCGTGGGGCGTAACCCGCAGACCGGCGAACCCATCCAGATCAAGGCTAAGACCGTCGTGAAGTTCCGCGTCGCCAAAGCCGCAAAGGACGCGATCGCTCCCAAGAAGTAGTTGTTGTGTGAAATCATTCGAAGGCCGGCGTCAAGCCGGCCTTTGGTTTTCTGGAGTACAGGTTTCAAAGTTTCAGGGGTTCAAAGTTGCAAGGTTTCGACAGGCGGCGATTCGCGCTGTGAAACCTTGCAACTTTGAAACCTTGAAACCCGACCACCACAACTGGATCGTCATCGGCATCGGCGATATCGCGACGCGACGAGTCATCCCCGCGATCCAGGCCGAACCCCGCAGCCGCCTGTACGGCCTGGTCACTCGCGATCCCGCGAAGGCCGTTCCCTACGGCGTCCGCTCTTGGGGAACTCTCGACGAGGCCCTGGCGGATCCCGAAGTTCACGCCGTCTACGTCGGGACGCCGGTCTTTCTCCACGCGCCGCAGACGATTCAATCCCTGCGCGCGGGCAAGCACGTGCTCTGCGAAAAGCCCATGGCCATGAACGAGGACGAGGCCCGCACCATGGTTCAAACTGCCGCAGAGAGCGGCAAGACCTTTGGCGTGGCCTACTATCGCCGCTCTTACCTGAAGGTGCAGCGTGCGAAACGACTGCTCGCAGCGGGGACGATCGGCAAGCCGGTTCTGGCTGAACTCACGAACCACATGTGGTTTGACGGCGCGGGCAGCCGCAGTTGGCTGGTGGATCCGGCCAAGGCCGGAGGCGGCCCCCTGTTCGACGTCGCCTCGCACCGCATCGATGTTTTGAATTTTCTGTTCGGCCAGCCGTTGCGGGTCAGCGGCCAACTCTCAAACGTTGTGCATCACTACGCGGTGGAAGACAACGCTACCGTCATGATCGAGTACCCCGGCGGCGTTCGCGCCCTCGTCGACGTCCGCTGGCATTCGAACGTGGTGCGCGACGAATGCCGCATCCGCGGAACCGAC
>DATDGW010000716.1:0-6205 GCA_036521895.1 Candidatus Sulfotelmatobacter sp.
GGATCATCAGCCCAAGTGCCGCCGGAATGGTAATGAACGCTACAATTCGAACGGAAAACGAGAGTGTTTTTTTTAGCGATTCAAAATCCTTGGTGGCCGCTTGGTGAGACATCATCGGCAGGATGGCCGTCGCCACCGCGATGGCGTACCCTCCGAGCACCAGCTCCATAACTCGGTCGGCAACATAGAGCGACGCGAGGCTGCCGACGGGCATAAGCGCCGCAGTGGCAAACCGGGTGTCAATCAATAGATTGATCTGACCGATGCCGATGCCGAAGAGCCGCGGGATCATCAAGCGGGCCACGTCGCGAATTGCGGGATGCGCGAAGGAGACCCCAAAATTGAACTTCATTCCCTTCCGCACCAGGGAAGGCACTTGCACAAGGAATTGCAGAACCCCGCCGACCAGAACTCCGATCGCCAGAGATTTGGCGGGGTCTCCCACATAATGCCAGACCACCCCGACCGAAAAGAGAATGGTCGCGACGTTCAGAAGGACGGGAGTCGCAGCGGGCAAACCGAAAATGTGAAAGCAGTTCAGAATCCCCATCGCCAGCGCCGCGAGTGCGATAAAAAACAGGTACGGAAAGATGATGCGGTTTAGGTCCACCGCTTCCGCGCGCGCAACATTCTGGCCGGAGAACAATTGAACCACCGTGGGTGAAAAGACCATTCCCAGAACGGTGATGATGGCAACAACGAGTGCAAGGGTCCAGAACAGCCGATTGGCAAAGTCCCAAACTTCCTCTTTGGACTTCTCCCGCATGTAAGAAGTAAAGACCGGAATGAACGAGGCCGTCATCGAGCCTTCGGCTACTAGCCTTCGGAAGAGGTTCGGGATCCGGTAAGCCAGGACGTACGCGTCAGCTGGAGCGCCTGTTCCGAGCAGAAGGGTAATGCGCTGATCCCTGACGTAGCCGAGTACCCGGCTGACGATAGTGACCAAGGAGATGATCGAGGCCGACTTGAGGATATGCTTTTTATCGGTCAACGGGCAGCACTCCGGAGCCCCTAACCCTAATGAAAACAATGAGTTGACAGGAAAAACGCGCTTAACATAACATACATTTTGCCGATTGGCAAATTTCGCCTTTTGGGCGTAGTAAGCCAGTTTGAATTTCAGTAGTGGGTCTGTTTGAAATTCTCTTGATCGTGACAATAGGGGGCAGAATTCAAACCGACCCACTACCTGAATTCCTTGATCCGTGACGCAATAGGTCAATTCAGGTGATGCGTCTATTTGAATTTTTTGTTCCGTGACACCATAGAGCAGAAATTCCAACGGACCCACTACGGAGACTCAAACTAACCCACTACGCATCCCGGACCGGGATTCACAGAATCTTGAAACTTAAAGCCCCAGCCTCGACGCACAAGAAGGTCATCGTCGTGCTCGCCGACAAGAAGCCCCTTCGCGGGTACTTGAACCCGGCGCGCCTCGGACAAGCCGATCCCGTCGACCTTCTTACTCCCGATGGCGAGCATCTCCAGCTTCCCTTGGGAAAAATCCGCTCCATTTATTTCGTTCGCGAGTTTTCCGACGAATTCGAGCCAGAGCGCAAGGCCTTCCTCAGCCGGCCGAAACTCGACGGTCTCTGGGTTCGCTTGCGCTACACCGACGGCGAGGCCCTCGAAGGCGTCGTCCCCAACGATCTGCTTTCGCTCCTCGATAACGGCTTGCAAATCACTCCTCCCGACCTGAATTCGTCCACCGACCGAATCTTCGTTCCCCGCGCCGCGCTATTGGAAGTCACCGTCCTTGGCGTTGTAGGAATCGCCCGCCGCAAGTCCGCCGCCGCCGCTGCCGTATCCCAGCCCCGCCTGTTCAACGAATAGCCCCCCTCCTTGCAGCCACGTCTGGCGAGTAGCAATTATGCTAACTTTAGTTCAGTTCGGGTCTCATCGCGGCCTCCAAGGAAGTCATATTGGGGGTCATATTGTTTATATCTATAACGTTTCGGCGGGCCAACGTGAGTTCGCCCTCGCCAACGTTTGGGAGGACGGCGATGAGGAGATGGGACCGCTTACTGGATTCGTATATCGAAGAGTACCGCGCGAGGGGTGTCAGCCCGCAGTCGGTGGCGTACACCGAGGCCCGGCTGATTCGGTGGGGGCGCTGGCTCAAGGGTCGTCGCCCACGCGTTGCGATCGAGCGCATTGATCCGGAGATGATCACGCGCTACATCGCGAGCTGCTCCAGTTTTCGCGCCAAAGCCACTGTGTCCGCGACGCTGAGTTCGATGCGCGGCTTCGGCGAGTACCTGGTGCGCCAGGGTCTGTGGAAGATCAGCCCGATACGCTGGATGAAAGGCCCGAAGGTCACTCCGTACAGCCGCCTGCCGAAACGGATCGATCACGCGCACATGGAAGCGCTGTGGCGCGAAGCGGCGAGTCGCCACGGTGCATACACTTCGCATTTATGGGTAACGGTGCTGGCGATGCTCTACGGAACCGGTCTTCGCCGCGGCGAACTGGAGCGGCTGAACCTCGAGGCCTTTGATCGCACCGAAGGTACTCTGCGCATCGATGGCCGCAAGACGGGGCACGAGCGCTGTGTGCCGCTGCCGGAGATGGTGCTGCGGTGTCTCGAAGCGTATCTGCCACTTCGCCACAACCAGCTGGAAGAAGCCGGATTCTGCGGCGAGAGCGCCCTGTTAGTGAGCCGCAGCGGCAAGCGCCTCACCGGTGGCGCGATCAGCAACGGTATCCACGCGATCTCGCGCCGCGCGCAAGTGCCCATCCACACTCTGCATCAGTTTCGCCATAGCTGCGCTTCCGATCTGCTGGAGTCCGGCGTGCACTTGGCCCAAGTGCAACGCATCCTGGGACATTGCGGCATCGCCACCACCGTGCGTTATGTGCACATCGCTGATCCGCAGCGCCGTGCCGCGATGACCCTCCATCCCCTCAACGATTGGTTGCCGCAACAGCAGGTGAGCGCATGAATAAATCGAACACCCTCACGATGGATCCGTTGATCGAAGGCTACCTCCGTTACCTCGATAAAGTGGGACGCAAGACGCCGCGCACGATTGTGGACGTGCGCTGCACGCTGCGCCGTGCGATCGCTGGACTCGATCGAGTGCGTCCCGGCGTTGCGCTCTGGCGCCTCCAGCTCGAAGATTATTTGCATTGGCTGGAGGCCGAGCGACAGTGTGGTTCGACCGAAAGCACCCTGGCGAAGTATCTCAGTCACGTGCGAGGGCTGTTGGAATACGCCTGGCGCAGTGGCCGCGCCGAGCGCAACGTGCTCGACGGATTCAGTCTGCAGCATACCTTGCGGCGCACGGTGCCGAAGTCGCTCAACTTCCACGAAGCCGAACGGCTCGTGCAAGCCACCGCCGCACCCGGACCTGCGGCACGCCGCGACCGCCTGATCATTTTGCTGCTTTATGGTTGTGGGCTGCGCACCAACGAGTTGTGCGCGCTGGACGTTGCGCATGTCAACCGCGAGCGCCGTGAACTCATGATCCTTAAAGCCAAGGGCGATCGGCCGCGCGTCATTCCCATCCCTGACGCACTCTATACCGAACTCCTCGCCTATCTGCTGGAACACGGAAAGCGCGGGCCCTTGTTTCGAACCAGCACTCGTAAACGGCGCCTGCGAGTTAACGATGTGTGCGAGATTGTGACCGCCGCCGCAAAGCGCGCTGCTCTACCCGCCGGCGTCACGCCCCGCACGCTGCGGCACAGTTTCGCCACTCACTTGATGGACCGCGGCGTCGATCTCGCCATCATTGCCTCGCTGATGGGGCATCGCAGTCCGCAGGAGACCGGTGTGTACCTGCATGTCTTGCCCGAGCGGCCGCAAGCCGCCGTGCGTACCCTGCCGATCGGAGGCCACTCATGAAATGGTCCTATTGGATCGAGCTCTACATTCGTACCCACTGCGTGGCGCGCGGTTTACGTCCGCTCACACTGGCCGCCTATGAAGACGCACTGAAACAGTTCCACGGCTGGGTGCGTGTCACGCAAGCGGATCGCGCCCCGGATCAGCTTACCGCTCGCGAGGTCCTCGCCTATCTGCAGCATTTGCGCGAGGTGCGCGGCAACGGGGATTCTGCCGTGAACCGTGCCGTCGTTGTCCTGCGGCGCTTTTATCGCGCCATGGTGGCCATGGGCTATCTCGATCACACGGCCAACCCGCTCAGCGCCTTCCCGTCGATCAAGGCCGTGCCGCGCAAGCTCCCGACGGTGCTCTCCGCTGAGCAGATCCGTCGGTTGTTGGCGGAGCCCGAGACCGGCACGGTCATCGGTCTGCGCGATCGCGCGTTGCTCGCCTTGCTTTACGGCACCGGCATCCGCGCTTCCGAGTGTGCTTCACTTCGCAGTGGTCAGGTGGATTTGGTGCAACTGACCATCACCGTCCAAGGCAAAGGCGGCCACGAACGCGCCATCCCTCTGAACCCGCAACTCGCGGAGGTGCTGCGCATCTATGTGCAAGCCCGCGGTCCCGCGCTTCCCACCGCGCCTTTTTTTCGATCACGTTTCGGGCGCCTGTTGTCACGCGGCAGCGTCTACGAACGCGTGCGCACATGGGGCCAGCGCAGCCGCGTCGGTTTTCCGCTCTCACCGCATCGCCTGCGGCATACCTTTGCAACCCACTTGGTGCGCGCCGGAGTGGGCCTGGTGACCATTCGCGATCTGCTTGGTCATCGGCTGATCACCAGCACGCAAGTCTATTTGCATGTCACCGCGGACGACCTTCGCGCGGCGGCGGCGCGTCATCCGATCAGTTCACTGCTCAACACCGTCAAGCATCTGTTTGCTGCTGGGCCACTGCCATTCCAGAAGACGCACCCGATTTATGGCAGCGGATAGCAGCTAGCTCCTGGCATAACCATTCACAAAAAGCCCTTTTAAGTAAAACCAAAAATTCGGTGATGATTCGCTGCGCCCAGAAAACACTTTGAACTCCTATGACCGTGTTAGTGCTTGGCACTTTGGTACTCGAAGAGTAGTATCGGTGCCGGTGCTGACCTTGCGCGCACTGCTGCGACACCATGTCGAGCTTGTTCAACGTACGAGGACCGCACCATGAGTGAGCCTCGGACTCGAACTAAATATACGTACGACTCCTTCGGCAAGCTGACCGCCTCTACGGGTTCACTCGTCAATCCGTTCCAGTACACGGCGCGCGAATCGGACACCGAAACTGGCCTATATTACTATCGCGCCAGATACTACGATCAGAATGTCGGCCGATTCATTTCGGAAGACCCAAAGCGATTCCGTGCAGGACCTAACTTTTACTCTTACGTTCACAACCGCCCGTTGGACCTGCGCGATCCAAAAGGCTTGTCTGCGTGGGGCGGAGGTATCGTCGGTTCAGCAGGTGGTGGCGTGTTTTGGTTCGGCGGAGGAGGAGAAGGCGCGTTTTACTTCGTCGGCGACTCGCTAGGAAATCAGGGAATACTTTCTTGCAGCGGTTTCGGCCTTGGCGCAGTGACAGGTGCCTCGGCGAGCGTGCAAGCTGGAAGCGTGGTTTGCCCCGACTGCAAATCTATTTGTGATATGCAGGGCACATTCGGTGGGGTGCAGGGTTTCGGAGGCGTAGGAGCGACCGGGGCGGCAGGGGGTGGCACCTCTGTTAGCAATACGGGCGTGTCGATTTTCACCTCGGGGGGCGTGGGGGTAGGTGGTGGTGGCGGATTGGTGGCTGTTGGTGGCAGTTGTACGTTGATCTGGAGACATCACAGCTGCCCATCGTGTCCAGCATCTTCGAAGTGAACGGAGGTTCGGCCATGGAGAAACAGTCGACGCGAAGATTTCAGTACGGTCTTGGGATTCTTGTTAAGGCCACGACCGGGCTAACGATACTGATAGGATTTCTGGTGGTTATACCACTCACGTTATGGTTCGCATGGGTACAACGCTCAGCGATAGCCAACTCTATCGCTGTCTCACTCTTCTGCCTCTCTTTCGCATGGCTGCTTATCTCCCTGTTCCAACTCAACCGAACCTTACGCAAGCTAGGGCTAGGCCCTGAGGGCAGAACACGGCTATTCTCGATGAAGTCACGACCCGACGATCCCGATGAGTTACGCGCATGGCGATCGGGGTGGCAGTTCATGTATGCAGTTCTAGCGGTGTTACTGTCCATGTTCGCTATACCCATTACATCTTGGCTCGCTGGACAGTGAGCTTCAAATACGACCCCTTCGGCAGAAGAATCTATAAATCCTCCCCCAGCGGCACATCGGTC
>DATDGW010000717.1:0-2838 GCA_036521895.1 Candidatus Sulfotelmatobacter sp.
GAGATTCGCAGGATGTCAGCGATCGTGTTCCAGTTACGTGTCGTGGCGGGCGCGCCGTAGAGTTTGTCAACCTGGCCGAGGTAGCCGATGGTCTTCATGTGACGCCGGTACATGCCAAACACGAACTGGCCGTCGGACGCCATCACCCGCACCAACCACTTCGAACAGCGAGTTGAAATCGTTCGACGGCTGGTCGATGTGGAACACAGAGATAGCGCGGCTTGGGCCGATGCGCTTTCTCAACCATCGGATTGCAGCCTGCATCGGGGCCAGCGAGTTCTTCCCCTGAGACGAGCCGTAGTCAGCGATGACGATTGGCTGGCTTCCCGAGTCTATTTCTAGGTCTCTGATCGCCTTTTCGAGGAGGGGGAGCGCTAGAGCGGCACCATCCGCCGGTAGCTTGGCGTGCTTGTTATACGCGCCCTTCCCTTCCATGACGCCGTGAGATGGTCCAGGTTCATTCGACATCTGAGAAATTCTCCTTAAAGCTGCGGTGACGCGCGGCGCAACCCCGCGTGAACTATGCCTTTGCCGCGACGATCGCAGTAAATGGTGAACCTGCCAGCGGGTGGACCTCGCAACTCGAAAACCCGGCGCTTTTGAGCATCGCTCGATGTTCGGAAACCGTGTAGGCATCGCCTCCCGTGTTATTGGCCAACATCATCAAGGCAAACAAAGCTGGCATCCGCGGAGAGACCCGATCTTCATTGGGAGCGAACTCGACCACGATGACGCGCCCTTTCGGAGCCAGCGCGCCGTACACCTTCTTCAAGAGCACCTCATTTGTGGCCCGGTCCAGCGAATGCAACAAATTGGGAACCAGCACCAAGCCAAATCCGGTCTCCCAATCCATCTCGAAGGCGTTGCCCGCCAGCAGACTGTAGCGGTCCGCCACGCCGGACCGGGTCGCATTCTCCTTCGCAACGGTCAACACCGCGGGAAAGTCCAGAGCAACGATTCTCGCTTTCGGGTTACGACGAGCAATGGCAATTCCGTACACCCCATGTCCTGCGGCGATGTCGAGGGCTTTTATTTCCGATTCGCCATCCACGAGCTTTGCGGTTTCTTGAGCAGGCAAGTACATCAAAGGCGCCATGCTGCGCGCGAACTCCACCCAAATCGGGTGCTCAATCCCTGAGAAAGGATGATCGGTCACCGGGTGCCCCGAACGCACCACCGTCGCCAGGTCTTTGAATGCCTCCATCATGAGTGGCGAAGCGAGGAAGTTCTTCGCGGACCCAAAGTACGCGTGCGACCTCTTATCGAGGAACACGGCGGAGTCTGCCGTTAGACCGTAGTGATCCTCATCCTTGGTGAGAAATCCGATCACGACCAGACAGTCGCAAAGGATCCGCACAGCCCGCTCTACGCCCTTGATTCTTCTTGCCAACGCCGGAACAGTATTCTGCCCCTCCCCAATCGCGGTGAACAGATCGAGCTCGACAGCGGCCCTCAACGCCGCGGTTTGTTGGTACGCAGTCATCGTCTCGAAAAGTTTCTGGGGCGATGGACCCGGGTGCACGCTTGGCACCGGTGGTGTCGTCTGCTGCTCAAGTTGTGCTGGACTCATGACAAATTCTCCTCCAATCTAAAAAGGGGCATGCGCAACCAAAATCGAGAATCACGGGAGTCACCCTTTGGCAGCATGACTCCAGCCCCCTCAACCTTAGGGCCGCGCGATTCAATCCACGGCGACAAGCAGCGTCAGGGCACCGTGACCGTAGTTGCGGTTCCGAATGAGCCCGGCGACTGGAAGTCCACCGCACAGTCAGAACCATTGCCGGCACCGCCATTCACATTGCATCCTGCGCCGTCGCGCGCGAAGAATTCGAGCTCATAAGTACCCGCAGGCACCGGGCCAATGACGACGGTAAACGTTCCGTTGCCGAGGATGTCGGTCGTGACCACACCGACTTCGATCTCGGCAGAGTCCTTGGTCACACCCTGTCGCGTGAGTGACTGGCAGGGGCCGCCACCACCGTCGGTGGGAAATTGTCCAAAGGTTGCAGGAAACGTACTGCAGAAGAAGTTGATGCTGACCTGGTAGAGCTTGCTCGGTCTCGCACCGACGAGGCCGAACGTGACGGTTAGTTTGCGGGTGGATGACACCGACCACCTCACCTTGCTTTTCGTGAGGTTGAGAGGTTCGCCAAAGTTGTCCCAACCGAGGACCCAGCTTTGCGTGGTGGTCGTAGCGGAAGCCGTGACGGCCATCAGTATGGCAGTTGCTAGCGATAACATCGTTCTTTTCAAGTTGTTCTCCTTTTGCCACCCACGTCGATCCATCGGCTACCGTTGCGTGCCGAGGTTCGCCGATACACCGGCACCGGTTCTTACAGGTACATGAGGAACTGTCGGCCGAGTCGGGAGCGCGAACCGCGAGCCTGTGCCGGCCTTCGGCTGAGGCGCGCTCACCGTCTTCCAACGCTCGTTCACCTCCGCCATGCGCAAGTTTTCAAAACCGCGGCGCAGGCCGACGATGCGATAGTCGAAGGCCACACTCGACTGCCCCCCTCCCAACTCGCGCACCTCGAAACCGGTTGCTGTTTTGTGGCTGACGTAAAGTCCGCGACAGTCGTCGGCGGGTGTTAGAAATACGTGATATTCCGAAGCCGCGTCGATCGTCTGAGCGAAGGTGTGGTCCAGAACTATGGTTGTGGTTCCGCTCGCGAGTTTCCCGCTGCCGAAGTCCTCGAACCAATTCTGCGGCGATTGCATGCCGTAGAGGGCTACCTGGCGCGCGCCGGAGTCCACTGCGACCGTGGACGTGTAACCACCGGGACAGTTTTCGTGTCCGTTCGTGTCGATGGTGCAAGCTTTCGTTCTGCCACCCGCTAC
>DATDGW010000718.1:0-2657 GCA_036521895.1 Candidatus Sulfotelmatobacter sp.
GTTTCCGCTCCCGCGCCGGCGCGATGCCCTGGCGGCGCAGGATGTTGCCGACCGTCTGATCGCTCACCGTATGCCCCAGATTGGCTAACGCTCCCGCGATCCGGTCATAGCCCCAGCCGGAATTCTCTCGCGCTAGCCGAACCACCAGACGCTCGATCTCCGCGGCGATCCGCGGCCGGCCGGGCAGCCGACGCTGTCTGGAGCCGTCGAACTTCGCGGCGACCAACTGGCGATACCAGCCGAGAATCGTGTCAGGGTTGGCGACGCTGGCGACTTGCTGCAGCAGTTTCCGGCCCAGCCGTCTGCCGATTTCGGCGAGCGCGGTTCGCTCTGGACAGGACAGTCGGAAGCCTGGCTGCAGATGGGCTTTCAGGATGCGGTTCTCAGCCAACAGGTACTCATTCTTCAGGAGCAGTTCCTGGTTGACGAGACCCGTCACGAAGGCCAGAAGACGAGCGACGCTGGAGATGTTTGGCTTCAAACTCCATCGTAGTAAACCACGGCCCATCAGTGCATTCGAGTATTTTGGCTATACGAGTTCTCGTAAAATGCCCAGAAAACGGGCCTCTCAGAAACCAAGAGCCCACCACATTTTTGGCCAGGCACGCAGATCAGCGAAAATGTTGCGGGCGGGCCGGAGATCTTGGGAGACGCCTCAAGAGAGGGAATCTTACGTACGCTAAGGGCTGCCAAGATTGGCCAACCAGCGCAACCTCTGATTATCGACGCCGGGCTGGATCGGGGGCTCCCCTCCACGCTTGGAACCACCCCGTTCGTCGAGAGCTTCCTCTATGGAATTTAAGGAAGAGATCCGGTGTAACTTTCGCTCGCCTCAGCAGTATTTACCCTTAGCGGCATTCTGCGCCGGAGACTCGCCTTCCCGGCGTGCGCGGTTCGACCCGATGAATGCCGTCGGAGGAACAATACATGTTCGACGACGTGCTTCAGGATGTCCGCTACGCGCTCCGTGCCTTGTGCTCCAGTCCTGGGTTTTCCGCAATCGCGATTCTGTCGCTGGCTCTCGGCATTGGCGCCAATACGGCTATCTTCAGTCTAATCAATGCCGTCATTCTAAAAACGTTGCCGGTGAGCCATCTCGAACAGCTCGTCCAACTCGTCATGAAGACCGAAAATGGCACGACGTTTACGAACCCCATTTGGGAGCAGGTGCGTGACCGCCAGGATGTCTTCTCGGGAGCCTTCGCCTACAGCCCCATTCAACTCAATCTGGCTGGGGGCGGCGAGGTTCGCAACGCGAGCGCCAGCTGGGTCAGCGGGGATTTTTTCAGCACGCTTGGGGTGCAGCCGCTTCTTGGGCGAACGTTCACCGCGGCCGACGATAAGCGCGGTTGTCCGGCGATCGCCGTGCTCAGTCACGACTTTTGGCAGAGGGAATACGGGGGCGCGGCCGATGTCTTCGAGCGGCGGTTGACGCTCAGCAGCCATCCGGTCCGGATCGTCGGCGTCGCTCCGCCCGGATTCAACGGCATCCAAGTTGGCGAAGCCGTTGAGATCTATCTACCTCTTTGCGCGGAGGGGACTCTCGTTCGTGAAAACTCCGCACTTGATAAGCGCGCGAACTGGTGGCTATGGGTTTTTGCGCGGCTCAAGCCGGGTATCGGCGAGCAACAGGCCTTGGCGCGCATGAATATGCTTGCCCCGCAGCTCTTCGCCGCGACCATGCCCGCCGGGTACCCGCCCGAAGCGCAGAAATTCCATCTGGACCGGCGGTTTAAACTGCTCCCCGGGGCCGCTGGATACTCGAGCATCCGCCGCGATTACACGGCCGCCCTTTACGCGCTGATGGCCGCCGTTGGCGTGGTGCTGCTGATCGCCTGTGCCAATGTCGCTAACCTCCTCATCTCCCGCGCTTCCGCGCGCCGGAAGGAAATCGCGATTCGGATGGCAATCGGCGCAGGACGGGCCCGGCTGATTCGGCAGTTGCTTACTGAAAGCCTGCTTCTTTCGTCGATGGGCGCGGTCTTCGGCGTCTTATTCGCTGAGTGGGCGAGCCGAATGCTCGTGCGGTTCCTCGACACCAGCAACTCGACCGTCGTTCTCGATCTGTCGATTGACCTCCGCGTACTCGCGTTCACCATGGGGGTGGCTGTCGCCACGGGTATCCTGTTCGGACTCGCGCCGGCCTGGCAGGGTACGCACGTGGACCCGCACTCCGCCATGAAGGCCACTGCGCGCGGCGTGGTGGAATCGCACGCGCGGTTCGGCCTCGGGAAGATGCTGGTCACGGTGCAAGTCGCCCTGTCGCTGGTCCTTCTGGTCGGCGCCGGACTCATGCTCAAAACGTTCGCGAAGCTCGCCACGCTCGATACAGGCTTCGATAAGAACCAGGTTCTGCTCATCCGTATCGACCCTCGCTACGCGAGCGTGCCACTGGACCGCCGCCTGCCGCTTTACCAGGAGTTGCAGCAACGTCTCGGCGCCATTCCCGGCGTCCGCTCCGCGAGCTTCGCCGATATCACCCCCGTCAGCGGAAGTTTCTCGAACCAGATCGTCCATGTCGAAGGGTATGTGCCGAAATCGCGGAAGGATATGGTCGTGTGGACCAATTCGATCAGCCCCGGATTCTTCGTCACCATGGAAACGCCATTGATCGCCGGCCGCGATTTCAATGAGCACGACACGCTGCACGCGCCGCT
>DATDGW010000719.1:0-4481 GCA_036521895.1 Candidatus Sulfotelmatobacter sp.
AGTTAAACAGCAGTTCTCACATTGCTTATTCCTGGCGCGTTGTCGGCAAACAAGAAATTGAGAATCTGACCCCATAACTTCAGAGTTGCCCGTATTCCAGGCAGAACCGCCGAGTTAAACGGAAGCTTGACCCACGGTCCGCCCGCCTTGCTCTTCCTAGAATCTATTGCTTGCTACGGTTCAATTCCTCAAGCTGCTTTTTGGCCCACGCGTCCTGAGGATTCAACTCCAGAATTTTCTGGTAATCCGCTTTCGCTTTCTCAGTCTCCTTGTTTGCCACGTGGGACATCGCTAGAAGGTTGTAGCTCCAGAGCGAGGGAGGAATGTTGACCTCGACGTTCAGCTCCATGATCGCCGCCGCCTCTTTGCCTTTGCCTTGGTGGAGCAAACTTTCCGTCAGAATATTCAACGACGTTTCCCCAAAATCGTACTGGCCGTCCCCGAGAGCCTTTTTCCGCAGATCGTGATAGAGCGCAACCGCTGCCTCCACGTCTTTCTTCTCGATTGTCTCCGCGAGAAGCGCGTTCATGGTTCTGGGAATTACCAGCCCGCGGTGGCACGTCACGCACTCCACGCGTATCGGCGCTGTTCGGCCCATCTTCGCGATGTATTCCTGATTGATTGCTTCCACCATCTTTAACATCGCCCGCGCCGTTTTCTTTTCCTGCTTATCGTCGGCGGCAAAATCCAAATCGTGTGAGCCCGGCGTCTTTTCCACGTGGCAATGTTCGCAGCGCGTCCCCAGCGCGAACGAGAATCCTCGCATCGTTTGAATGAGCGCCTGCCGCGTGGTGTCTTTCGGAAAATATTGCAGATTCTTCGGTTTCTCGTCGGCCTGCTGTCCGGCTCCCTTCACCGTGAAGCATAGGGTCAGAAGAGTCGCACTCACTATGATACCGGTATTGTGAATTCTGGGATGCATCTCTCGCCTCCGTCGATCCTGGGTCTGGCACAAGGGTGGACACTCTAACCCATCGCCTGAACCCTTTGGCAGTCAACCGGTCATTTCTTTGTCAGGAATCCGTCAGGTCTTTGTTCGCGGTCTGCAAACTCCGCCGGCGTGGGCTATAGGAGAAATCTGCCGGTGATATACTCGGCCCAGAATGGCAGGTCTTTCCTTTTGGCGTTCCCGAAGTTCCCGTACGGCTCTTATTGTCGTGCTGCTCCTGGTCAGCCTGGCTACCGCCGCCATAATCGTAATCCAGGCACAGTATTCTTCCTCCGCACAGAGGGCCGCCGCTGAGGGGGTCTTGCGTGACTACTCCAGTCTCGTAGCCGACGAGGTCATCCGCCGTTCTGCTGTCGAAGTGGGGTACTACGGTTATTCCACATTGAGCGCCGCGCTTGTCAGCGAATTCCAAAAAACCCGCCGTCTTTCACCACACATTTCCGCCAAACTTCTCTCTGCGCAAGACGCGCGCGTAAAGCGTGCCGCCACTCTGGCAAAGAACTATTTTCAGTGGGATACCGCAACGCATCCCCTTGCATTTGTCGGCGATGCCGATTTGGAGGAAACGCCGACTTGGCTTCGAGAAAAGCTTGTAGAGGTGTCTGCGCAACGCAGCGAGGCACCCTTTCAGGTCATCCATTCACAACCCGGTAAGCCTGTAAGGATCTTCGTTACTGCCCTTGCGAGTAGCGCCCAGATGGGCGGGTCCATTGTTGGATTCGAAGTGGACTTCGCAAAACTTGGCTCCTGGATTGGCGCCTCGCTCAACCGCCAACCGCTTGTCCCGGGGTCCCTGGGCCACGGCAAGGTCACCAACGAATTTGTTCACGTCATCATCCGCGATCAAAGTGGAGCGCCACTCTATAGTTTGGGCAATACGCCTCGCGCGGGCTTCGCCGTCACGAAACCCTTTGGCGACACTTATCAGGGAGTCTTGTCCGGTTTTGAAGTGGAAGCTTCCATAGATCCGCAAGTCGCGCGGCAGATCGTTGTCGGCGGTCTTCCACGTTCTAGGCTATGGCTCTTTCTCACCTTGCTCTCCTTGAACGCCGCCCTCATCGTTATGGCCATTTTGCAGCTCCACCGCGAAATGGTGTTCCAAAGGCTTCGTGACGAATTTGTTTCTAGCGTGTCGCACGAGCTTCGCACGCCGTTGACGCAAATCCGCATGTTTGCCGAAACGCTTCTTCTCGAACGCGTTCGCTCCATCGAGGAACAGCGGCGCTCTCTCGAAATCATCGATCGCGAGGCCCGGCGGCTCAGTCAGTTGGTCGAAAATGTCCTGCAGTTCTCCCGCATGGAAAAGAAACTGGACACGCTTGCGAAAGAAAATCGCGAACTTGCTCCCCTCCTCCACGAAACTGTTGAAGACTTCACTTCCATGATGAACGGCGGCGAAAGCCGCATCGAAACGCGTCTGCAGCCGCGCCTCTTCGCAGACGTCGATCCCCGTAGTCTGCGGCAAATCCTCATCAATCTTCTGGACAACGCCGTGAAGTATGGAGGGAAGCCCCAGCAAATCATTGTCGGCCTCGAGCCTCGCGGCGCAGCCGCCTGCTTGTATGTCGAGGACGAAGGCCCCGGTGTTCCTCCTACGGACCGCGAGCGCATCTTCCAGCGCTTTCAGCGCTTGGACCGCGATCGGCAGTCCTCCATCGCCGGCACGGGCATCGGCCTATCGGTCGTCCGCGATCTTGTCACCAGGCACGGCGGCACTTGTTCCGTCACGAGCGGTGAACGCGGCGGCGCGAGATTTATCGTCGAGCTTCCATTGTCTTCGCCGCAATTGCCCGACTCTCAGTCTTATCCCAGAGCCACCTTATGACCCGTATCCTTCTCATCGAAGATAATCGTGACCTCGCCTACGGTCTTCGAAATAACCTTGAGATTGAGGGCTACGACGTGGAAGTCGCGCATGACGGTGTCGCCGGCCTGAGGATGTTTTCGAACGTCAATCCAGACCTGACTATTCTCGATATCATGCTGCCCCAACTTGATGGTTTCCGCGTCCTGAAAACGCTGCGCCAGAAAGACCGTGCGGCGCCTGTTCTCCTGCTCACCGCCAAAGGCGAAGAATTCGATAAGGTCCGCGGCCTGCGCCTGGGTGCCGACGACTACGTCACCAAGCCTTTCAGCCTCCTCGAACTTCTCGCACGCGTCGAAGCTCTCCTCCGGCGTACTCAGCCACCGCTCGCACTTGCCAATGACGCGCATGAAGTCCATCGTTTCGGAAATGTCGAAGTGGATGCTGCTGCCCGCACCGTCCGACGCGCTTCCGAGTCGGTCGAACTCGCTCCGAAAGAGTTCAGTTTGTTGCTTGCTCTGCTTCGCGCTGGCGGCGCCGTAGTCTCTCGTCTGCAATTAATGAGGGAGGTTTGGGGATACTCCGCAGCGGTCGTCAGCCGCACCGTGGATACGCATATCGCGGAGCTGCGCCGTAAGCTTGAGGAGGATCCTGCTTCTCCCCGTCATATCATCACCGTGCGAAAGACGGGCTATCGAATCAAGCCCTGAAAAAATGTTCGATCACTCTGCTGCGAGTTCCTATCCTTCTGCAAAGCTTCGGTCTGCTCTTCAGTGATGCCCCAGACACCGACGGGTAGGCATCTCTTTTTCTTGTTGTTTCCGCCGATTCTGGACGTGTCGTCGGCAACTCTTCCCTAATTTGGAAGCCGTGAAAGAATCAAACAGTGAATTGGATTTTGTGACAGTCCAGGCACACTGATCGCATGCATGAAATCAACATCACGACGACCGCGCCGAACTTTCACAAGATCATTGTTCGCGGTCAACGCATAACTCGCGATTCGCTTTCACACAAAATGAGATACTCTTCAAGGCCCGGACCGGTGAGCAATGCCGTCCGGGTTTCGTTTTTTTTGTCAAACCGAATAGGGTATTCGATTCTATAAATGAAGACGTACTCGATTGCCAAGGTCATCAAGATTCTTGGGATTGGTGCAGAGACGCTATATCGGTGGATGCACGAAGGAAAAATCCCCACTCCTCCGCTGCAAACTCTTGCTGGTATGAAGGTTCGTCTTTGGTCGGAAGAGCATCTGGTCGAGGCAAAGAAATACAAAGCAGAGCATTACTGGGGAAAGGGCGGCCGTAAAAAGAGAAATAGGCCCAGTAAGTAGAATTGCGGGGCGCGCTTGTGCTGTAACACGAGCGCACCCCTAACCAAAGTGCACGTCTGAGGTGCAACGATGGCTGCAACAGAAGTTATCCACTTCCCGGTTTGCGTGCAACTTAACCGTGGAGCGACGATTCAGGCGGACGCCTTTCGCGACTCCACTGCGTCGCCCCCCGGCTCTCCACCACATTTGCTTTACCCCTTACCCGTTCGTCCAGACGATACCGCTCCCACTGGTGATGGAGGGCTCTGGGTATGAAGCTCCATCTTTTCCAGCAAATAACCGAACTCAATCACTCATTCGATGAGCTAATTGCAGGCCTGGCGAAACTGGAATCAACCCCCTGCTTTCAACGCGAACTGATCCAACATGCACGATCCGACGTTGAGATCGCC
>DATDGW010000720.1:0-3962 GCA_036521895.1 Candidatus Sulfotelmatobacter sp.
ACTCCGTGCTTCGCGTCGTAGGCCACGGCGGGATCACTAGCGGCGTCATATGGTCCGGTTCCCTCACCCGTCGTCAGGCCGGGCAGAAATCCGCGGCTCCATGTCGTGCCGCCATCGGTCGACGTCGCCCATCCGATGTCAGTCGAGCCTCCAGGCTTGATGCGTCCGCTCTGAAACGCCGCCACCAGAGTGTTGCCGTTCGCCAGCATATGGGGCTCAACCTCCGTCGCATGCTGCCCCGGTCCTACCGTGTATGGATCGGAACTGACCTGCGTGAGGTTCGGCCCCACGGGATTCCCGGGCGGCTCCGTGGTGGTTGAAGTGGTGGAGGGTGACCCTGAACAGCCGGCGAGAGCGAGCGTGAGGATAAAGATGGCACACAGAGGCCACCCCTGAACAGAAGGCCCGAATTCTTTAATCATGTGATCGGATCATGCGGTGAAGTGTGAGGCTTCTGTGACCATCCTCATCATCTTCGGAATCGAACGTCTACGCAATCGAATTCATCGGCTGGGAGTTCGATCTGCATCTTCCAGGTTAAGGCCGGTCCTCATGAACACGATCGCCACTTCATCGGAGTAGATCTGTTCCCATTCCGGAATCGCGCC
The DNA here is from genome assembly GCA_036521895.1 of Candidatus Sulfotelmatobacter sp. GTDB lineage: Bacteria > Acidobacteriota > Terriglobia > Terriglobales > Acidobacteriaceae > Sulfotelmatobacter. The sequence goes on from DATDGW010000720.1 coordinate 609, forward strand.
GATGACCGTCGTAAGCACGGCGCTTCTCGGCAGAAGCAGGTAACCAATCGGGTGCCATTTAAAAAACTCATTCCAGCCCGGTTCCACGTGCACCAGCGCCAAATACGATCTCAGGAAGGGCTCACCATAAAAGTCATGCCGGTCGTCGATCACAACCCGGTTCGGAGGATAGAGCCTGTAAATCAGATAGCCGCCCCAGTAATCCGGACTGAGCACCGGAGCCTTCACGCCCCGATGCTCGAGAAAGTTCACAGCCTCGACGGGCATTCTCCCTGGGTCGAAATGCGCATTCATCCAAAGCGTTGAGCCCAAGCGCCCGCCGTTGGCAGCGATCAGAAGTACCGCTGCAGTCGCAAAGATCGGCCAGAGGTGCTGCTTTAAGCGGGAATCGACCGCACTCATCCTGTGCACAAAGCCCCAGGAGTTGAGCGAAGGCAACAACGGCCCCACAATCAGAACCAACAAAACCGAAGACACGGGAATGTTCCGCGAGGCATACAGTCCCGCATACAGCGCGAATAGCAGGATCAGAATCTCGCTCAGTCTCAGCTTGCGGCCACGAGCCGCCAGAGCCGCAATCGCGATCAGCAACAGCGCGAGAAAGCATCTTTGGGCAACACCATGGAAATTGGGCGACTGGAACTCCTCGATGTGATCCATCAGAAACCGGTTGGAGAGATAAGAAAAAATGTGAGCGTGCAGCTTCCATCCATACGGATTGATAACACTGGCTGCGACCGAGAGCAGCCCCACGCCGGTGAACTGGCGCACGCGCTTGCCTGACGCGATCCTTTCGAGCGAATCCTCGAGGCGAGTCTCCTGGGTAGTAATCCATGTCCAGAGCGACGCGAGCCAATAAATCCCCAACCAAACAAATCCGAGCAGAAATCCGCCATGCACATTGACCCACAGCACCATCGACAGCGGCAATACCCATACCCATCGAGCGCGTTGACCCTGCAGACCGCTGCGTTCCTTGGAATCGAGAACCCAGAACCATCCAAGAGCGAACAGCCAGCTCAACACGTGCGGCCGAGCCAGAAAGTGAATCATCGCCGCCGACATCGCCAGCAGCGTCAGCACTAACGCAAGCAGCAGGTTGGTGCCGCGCGCCACTGCCAACCGAAACGTCCAGGAAAACGCTGTGGCGATCACAACCGCGGTGAGCCACACCACGCCATTCAACCCGCACCACGCTTCCAACTTCCCCACCGCGATGTCATACAGCCATTCCCATGCAAACCAGGGCTGCCCGCAACGGAAGGAGAACGGATCGAACCGCGGGATCGCGTGCTGGGCGAGAATCTGCTGGCCGTTGCGGATGTGCCATCCGATTCCCGCGTCGCCTAAAAGCTTCATCGAAAGAGGCGTAAACACCAGCGCGCCCAGCAGGCCAATGTAAATCAGGTCAGCGACCGATGGCATGACCCAGCGGAGCCATCCAGGGGTTATCGGAGGATTCCGCAGCGAAGAACTTCTGGAATCGTCTGCCATCGGGGTGAATCTTATAGACGTGGGGCTGGAACGGCAAGATGACTAGCAAGGGGACACCTCGGGTCGTGATCGTGGGCGCGGGCTTTGGCGGGTTGAATGCCGCACAGGCCTTGGCCAAAGCGTCCGTGAAGATCACGATCATCGATCGCAAGAATTTCCATACGTTCCAGCCGCTTCTATACCAGGTGGCCACCGCCGGACTCTCGCCGGGAGAGATCGCCGCGCCAATCCGCTCCATTCTGCGCTCTCACAAGAACATCGAAGTGCTGATGGCGGAAGTCACGGGGTTCGATCTGGATCGCCACATCGTCGAAACCTCAGATACTGCCGTCCCCTACGACTACCTGGTCGTCGCCGCAGGCGCAGGCCACTCCTACTTCGGACACGATAGCTGGGAGCCCTACGCTCCCGGCCTCAAGACGATTGAAGACGCTCTCGAAATCCGCCGTCGCGTACTCCTTGCCTTCGAGTTGGCGGAGCGGCACGCTGCCGGCGGAGAAACCGCCATGCCCCTTAACTTCGTGGTGGTGGGCGGCGGGCCCACGGGAGTCGAACTCGCCGGCACCCTCGCCGAAATCTCCCGTCACGCTCTGGCCCATGAGTTCCGTTCGATCGACCCCGCGCGCACTCGCATTTTGCTGATCGAAGGCGGTGCGCGCGTGCTCCCTGCCTACGCGGAGGATCTTTCACGCAGTGCGCAGGAACAACTCAATCGTCTGGGCGTTGAAGTCCGCACCTCGACTGTCGTCACACAGATTGAGCCGGGCGCGGTCTATGCCGGAGATACGCGTCTGCCCGCGACGGTGGTGCTGTGGGCGGCGGGAGTCGCAGCCTCACCGCTCGGCAAGTGTTTGGGCGTACAGGTTGACCGCGCCGGACGCGTGCTGGTGCAGCCCGATCTCAGCATCCCCGGCCACCCAGAGGTCTTCGTCATTGGCGATCTCGCCGCTCTGAAAGACGAGCAGGGCAAAATGCTGCCGGGCGTGGCCCCGGTCGCGATCCAGGAAGGCCGCTTCGTTGCTAAAGTCATTCGCGAAGAACTGGAATCGCACGCGGGTGCCCCACCCTTCTCGCGTCCTTTGCGAGAGGGTGGGGACTTTGACGTCCGCCCTCGGTTCCACTACTGGGACAAAGGCAGCCTGGCCACGATCGGCCGCGCAGCGGCGGTCGCCGAGTTCGGCCGCATCCACATCTCCGGATTCATCGCTTGGCTGTCCTGGTTGTTCGTCCACATTCTGTTCCTGATCGGTTTCCGCAACCGGCTGCTGGTTTTCATCCAATGGGCTTGGTCGTATGTCACCTACGAACGCGGCGCGCGCTTAATCACCGGCAGCACCTACCTGCCGGGATGGACCGCGGATCGATATGGTCCGGCCCAGACGGAGCAGCCCACCCCACAAGAAATAAATGCCGGTGCAGCCAAATAGAGGGACAATAGAAGCATTGTCATCCTGAGCAAAGCGAAGGATCTATGCACTCCTCGTCGATCACAAGAAACTCGAAGCTGCACCTAAGTATCAGCCTTGCCGCGATCGTTCTCTTCTCCTTCCCCGGCCAAGCCGAAATCCTGAAAGTTGTCGTCAACGACACGATCCAGCCCATCAGCGAGGAGTACATCGCCCGCGCCATTGAAGAAGCCCGCCGCCGCGGAGATCCAGCGGTACTGATAGAGATCAATACACCTGGCGGCCTGGTCGACTCGACACGCCAGATCATCGAACACATCACGACCTCAGCCGTTCCCGTCATCATTTATGTAACGCCCAGTGGGAGCCGTGCCGCCTCGGCCGGCTTCTTCATCCTTGAGTCCGCTGACATCGCCGCCATGGCGCCCGGCACCAACACGGGCGCCGCACATCC
>DATDGW010000721.1:0-5793 GCA_036521895.1 Candidatus Sulfotelmatobacter sp.
CGACCGAAATCCATCCACGGCAAGCGTCACCGAGGCTTCGCATTTCACGCAAATGGATTTCACGCCTATCTGAGAGAATCATCCTGCGGGGTGCCACCTACACGTCTGGCCCGGAGCAATTCATCATAGCGAGCCAGCGCGTTGACTGGTATCTCCGATGCTCGTACCATGAGAGACGGAGCGTCGCTCGCTGTTGTTTGTTTTGGACGGACTCAATCGAGTGAGAGAAGTGGCGAAGATCTTTAACCGAAGGTTTCCGGCCAATCAAAAACTCCGGTGGCCAGATAAAAATGTGGCTCGAGTCTGTGTGGTGATGGATGGACAGTTCAGCGAGCAACTTGACCGCAATGTAATCTTTTCACGGGGAGATGTCCTGTATCGCCCCGCGGATGTCCGCAATCCGATTCAATTCGGCCCGTCGGGAATGCGGTCCATTACCATTGAGCTGCTTCCCGAGGCCGCAGAAAGCCTCTCTCAGGCCGGTGTTTTGCCGAAGCGCGCTCTGAGTGTCCGTTCACCCAGATGCCTTGCTCTGGCAACTCGAATCACAGGAGAGGGAGGTTGCCTGGACCCGGCATCCTTACTCGTCACGGAAGGGCTTCTTCTTGAACTCATCGGTGAGATCGGGCGATGCAGACCTCCTATCTCTAGGCCACGTGAGCCCACATGGTTAAAGCAGGTACATTCGACTATTTCAAGTGAATTCGCGGCTCCCCGCAGCCTCGCGGAATATGCAGAGCTGGGAGGAGTGCATCCCACGCACCTGATGCGTACATTTCGCGCTCACTATGGACTATCTATCGGCGAACACATTCGCAACTGTCGCCTGGACTATGCCGCGAGAATGATTCATTACAGTGCTTCACGGCTGACTGATATCGCAGTCGAATCGGGTTTTGCGGATCATTCGCACATGACGAATTACTTCCGCCGCGTCCTCGGCCTGACTCCTTCCGAATATCGCCGGCTCACAAAAAAACGGTGATCGCTTACAAGTCTGCTCCTTTTGTTCAAGCATATCTTCGGCATTTGAGCTATCTCTGAAGACGCAGGTATTCGACCTTCCGGAGTGAGAATTACAGCCACCGTGCTGGACAGCGGCCTAAGGACTCAATGATGCTCGATGGACTTCGTCGTACCTGGCAGAAAGCATTCATTTGGACTGGTCAGAATGAGCGGCTAAGAAAGACATTCCAGTCATCCTCCAAAGTGGCCGACCTCATACAACGATATGTCGGCGGCCCAACAACAAGTGGCGGCGTGTCTCGCGGGGCTGGTTTAAATCATGGAGGGTTCCGGTGTTCCATGTTTTATTTGGGCGAGTACGTAAAACACGAGCAAAAGGTTTCGCATATTGTCGATTCGATTTTGAAAATGATTCCGCTGATGGTCTCGGCAGACCTGGACGTTCACATTTCCGTAGATCCGACCGCAATCGGCTATCTCCAGTCGCCGTCCTCGTGCAAAGCGAACGCGTTTCGCATCGCTCAGGCGATAGACTCCCAGAAAAAGGATAGCGAAGGATTTCACTGCTTGATGCTCGACATGGAAGACGAAAGCTTGGTGGACTACACCATTAGCCTCCATGACGAACTACGTGGCGCAGGCCTGCCAACTGCACTCACTCTGCAAGCCTATCTTCTCCGAACTCAGGAAGATCTCAGGCGTCAAATCGAACGAGGGGGCGCAGTCCGATTGGTAAAAGGGGCGTTCGCAGCGGAACGAAGTATTGCTTTCCAGGGCCAGACTGAAATCACGAGGCACTATCTTGCCCTTGTCCAGATTATGTTAAAGGGAGCAATCCGTTCCTCGGAGTTCTACCCGATCTTCGCCACTCATAATGCCGATCTACAGGAAGAAATCGCTACCTTGGCGCAAGCTCAGCACCTGGCTTTGCATCGATACGAGTTTGAAATGCTATTCGGAGTTCAACCAGAACTCGCCGCGCGCCTCTCTTCCCGAGGGTTTCGGGTGCGAATCTATGTTCCTTGCGGCTCGGACTGGTGGGGATACGTCAATCGAAGGATCGGGGAATCGCCGCGCAATGCTCTGCTGGCTCTTCGGGCAATCTTTTCTTAGGTTTCGTGTTGGAGATTCACTTTCTCAAAATAGGAGCGTCTGAGTCTCAAATCGTGAGCAAGGGGGAGACGGTGCAAATCGGATCGGGACTGAGTGGAGTTCCGATTGTGGGAATTCAAGGAGGACTCGGGAGTTTCAATCACATGGCGGCCGATCAATGGCTGCCGAAATGCGGCATTGCTCAATATGAGCTCCATTGCTTCGACAGCACGGCCGCGCTCTTCTTGGCTTTGCGGGCGAACGAAGTCAATCTTGGGCAATTTGCCATTTTCAACAGTTCTGCCGGGTTTTACTCAGAGAGCTTGCAGGCCGTGTCGCAAAATATCTTCGAGGTAGTCGCAAATTATAAAATCCCAATCGTGCACTGCTTGATTCATCATCCAGACATTCGCCGCGATGAGGTCAACAAAATCATCACGCATAAGGAAGTCTTGAAACAGTGCCGGATCAAGTTGGCGCTCAAGTACCCCGGGGTTGAGATTATAGAAGGAGCAGGGGAATTCATGGAACCCGCCAGCGTCGCAGCGGCTATCGCCGCAAAGAAACTTGGACAACATGTCGCAACCATTTCCTGTAAACGCCTGGCGAAAGAATACGGGCTAGTTGCGGGCGATTACGGTCTGCAGGACGCAGAGGACAATCAAAGCACCTTCTTGCTGGTGCGTTGAAAGATTGAACCAGAACTCGAAACCCGTCCGAACCGGTACAGATGTTTGTCCAATCTGCATGGCAAATGCAGGCGCCCAAAAAATCGACTTCGATGCGAGGCAGGTGTACTTTCTAAACCTGAGACCGAATCCTTTCGTGAAATTGTCCGTCGAAAATGGACCGAATTCACTTGGTGGAAAACACAGTGAACCGATTGTTGGCGAGTCGTCGGCAAACAAGAAGTGATCCGGTTCTTTCCTGTTTGCCCGTCATCCTCCCAAAATCAGGAGCAAGCGCCTGCCCGCCTCTTAACTTCCTACAAAAGGACTTGAACGCAGCCGCCCGGCGGCGGACGCTTCGCGTGAGGTAGTGGAGCAGTGGTTGCTTATTGGTTGAGATAAGTTTGGGTCACAAGGAGGTCCCTGTGACCCATCTCAGAAAAATGATGTTGGAGGAACTCCAACGTCGTAATTACGCTGAAACTACCATAAGCAGTTACATCCGCATAGTGGAAGATTTCTCACGACGCTTCCAGCGTCCTCCAGACTGTCTGGGCCCCAAGCACATTCGCGAATACCAAGCAGAGTTATTCAAGAAGCGAAAGTTGGCGGCGAGCACGGTTACGGTATATCTTGCGGCTCTGCGGTTCTTCTATACCAAAACGCTCAAGAAAAGTTGGAGCGCAGCCGAGACCCCCTATCCGAAAAAAGCCGAGCACGTTCCATCGATTCTGAGCCAGCAAGAAGTGGCGCGACTCATCGCTGCGGCTGACACTTCCTTCCATCGCACGCTGCTGATGACGCTCTACGCCACCGGAGTGCGACGCGCCGAGTTAACCCATCTGAAAATTTCGGACGTCGACAGCCAGCGCATGGTGATTCACGTCCAGGGTGGCAAGGGGCGCAAAGATCGGGACGTGATGCTTAGCCCCAAGCTGCTCAAGGAACTGCGTGAGCACTGGCGGCGGTTAAGGCGAAAGCCAAGCAAGTGGTTGTTTCCAGGCAACCGGCAGCATACCAATGATCGGCCCATTTCTACGAAAGCGGTTTGGCATGCGTGCCGGAATGCCGCCAAGCGAGCCGGAATCAATAAACAGGTGCACCCCCATACGCTGAGGCACTGCTTCGCCACGCATCTGCTGGAACAGGGTGCAGATCTACGCAACATCCAGATGCTGTTAGGTCACAACGACCTGGAACAGACCACCATCTACCTCCATGTTTCTGAACTTCGCCTGAACGCGACAGCGAGCCCACTGGACTCACTGTCACTGAGAAGCGAGTCACCGCAGGAAGAGTAGATGAGCCGGCCACCGCTCGAGGTGGCCGATATCGTCCACGCTGCGGGAGATGCCTTCATCGAACGAAACCGCAATTGGCTCCGTTGGATGCATGTCAAAGTACTGTTGGCCGTTGCGCGGTGTCGTACCGCCGCCCTCGGCGGTCATCTCGACGAGTGCACCCGCTGCGGGCATCGTGCCATCTCTTATAATTCGTGCAGAAATCGCCACTGCCCAAGGTGTCAGGCGGGTGCTCGGGAACGGTGGATCGCTGCGCGTCGACGAGAACTCCTCCCGACGCGCTACCTCCATGTCGTCTTCACACTGCCCCACAGGTTGGTGCCAGTGGTTCTGCAGAACAAGAACGTCCTCTACGATCTCCTGTTCCGTACCAGTGCTGAAACACTTCTGGAAGTCGCTCGCGATCCGAGGCACCTCGGTGCGGAAATTGGTTTCTTCAGCGTGTTGCACACTTGGAGTCAAAAGCTCAACGCTCATCCCCATGTCCATTGTGTCGTTCCCGCCGGCGGCCTCTCGCTCGATCACAACCGCTGGGTTCGCTCACGAGAGAACTACTTCCTTCCCGAGGAGGTGCTGAGTGCAGTCTTTCGCGGCAAGTTCGTCGACGCGCTCAAGCAGGCTTTTCAAAATGGTCAGCTCAACTTCCAGGGAGATCTGAAACTCCTTGCTCAGCCCAAGACCTTCGCCGCCTGGTTACGTCCACTCCACCGACAAGACTGGGTGGTCTATTTGAAACGCCCCTTCGGCGGCCCCGCATACGTGCTGCAATATCTGGGCCGCTACACCCATCGCGTGGCCATCTCCAACCATCGCCTGGTTTCCTTTGCCGATGGCCAAGTCACTTTTCGCTGGCGCGATTCCGCTCACCGCAACGAACAGAAGTTGCTCACCCTATCGCTCGACGAGTTCTTGCGCCGCTTCCTGTTGCATCTGCTCCCCCAAGGTTTCGTGCGCATCCGTAACTTTGGATTCCTCGCCAACCGCAAGCGTGCCAATCTTCTCCCGCTTTGCTTTCAGTTGCTCGGCTCAGTACAAGAGCCGCAAGCCGAACAACACGCTTCCTCCACCGAAGACTCCCCGGATCTTTGGCGCTGTCCGAAATGCGGTGGACCCATGAAGGTCATCGAAAGGCTCACGGCTGCCGAAATTCAACTTCGTTCCCCACCCGTGGTTACAGCTGTGGCATGAAACGACTCTCTCTAACTCGAAACTTTCTCGTGTCTCAAACGCTCCGGACTTCTGCGCCTTACCACCGAACAGATCTCATCTTTCAGCGCCTTCAACTACGCTCTTCGAGGTGTTTTTTCGGTCGTAGCCAACCTATTAGCGCACGATGTTATGTATGGCGCGCTGCGGCACAGTCCCGGCGCACCTCCACACCCCTCTTTCACACTATTGGATTTGCATAGGGCCCGCGTCCGCCGCAACCGCGGCCGGCTTCCTTCAAGTCGTTGTATCGAAAGCGCGCGAACACACCGTGCTCGTGCGTGCGCCTTGCCTACTCGCGCTTCCGATACAACACTAGGACATAGAAGCTTTTTGCCGTGCATGGAGAGGGTTTTACAGAACCGCAATTCGCCACGCCGGGCTATCATGGCGGTTGAGCTCGCGTGGACACAATGAAGAACCAAGCTGAACACCTTCCCACCCCTGGCCGATGGGATTCTGCGAGGTTGAACAATGAATCGAACCTTCACTTTCGGAATAGTTGGTGGCTACGGTGCAACTGGAAGAGTCGTTGTGTCTGAGCTCTGGAAGTCCTGCGA
>DATDGW010000722.1:0-5914 GCA_036521895.1 Candidatus Sulfotelmatobacter sp.
CACCTGGTCTTCACCACCGTCCACGCCAACAACGTGGTCGACGTGATCGGGCGCTTCCTGAACATGGGTGTCGAGCCTTACAACTTTGTTTCGGCCTTGAACTGCATTCTGGCGCAGCGCCTGGTGCGTTTGATTTGCGAATCGTGCCGCACGGAAGTGCACTATGCGCCCGACGTTCTGGAAGCCAGCGGGCTGGATCCCGCGCAGTGGGGCAGCGTTCCACTGTATGAAGGGCCGGGCTGCATTGAGTGCGCGGGCACGGGATTCCGCGGGCGAACCGCCATTCACGAACTGCTGGATTTGAGCGACCGCATCCGGGAGATGATTCTGGCCAAGAAGCCGACGTCGGAGATCCGGCGCGCCGCCCGCGAAGAGGGCATGCGCTTCCTGCGCGAGTCGGCGCTGGACAAGGTCCGGCTGGGCATGACCACGCTGAAAGAGATCAACAAGGTCACGTTCATCGAGGCGATGAGGTAGAGAGTTCAGGTTTCAAGGTTTTAAGAGTTTCAAGATTTCCCGGCCAAGTCCGCAACTTTGAAACCAGCTTTGCAACTTTGAAACCTTCTCCAGTGCCCGCTCAGCTATTGCATTTGTGGTGGATTCGGGTTCTGATTTATAGAGGAGTTTCTCTCAGGGGCATTTTCGGGAAATGAGTACAACTTCTAGCACACCCAAGCCGAAACTGGCCTGCGAAATCGCGGCGGACCGCGTGCTCGCCGGACGCCTTACCGACCACGGAGGCGGTCTGGAGGCGTCGGCGGCGCGCGAACTGGCACCGGGCAGCGTGATTCCCGACCTGGTGGAAAACAATCTGCGGCAGCGCGGCGCGGTGCGCGAAGGAATTGAGGCAGCACTGGGCGGCGTGGCGCAACGCTCGAAAGATGTGATTGCGATCGTACCGGACGCCGCCGTGCGTGTGATGCTGGTGGAATTCGATACCCTGCCCTCCGATCACGAAGAGGCGCTGGGCGTGGTGCGGTTCCGGCTCAAAAAGTCGCTTCCGTTTGACGTCGACAAAGCCAAAGTTTCCTATCACGCGCAGAAGGTCAACAATGAGGTGCGGGTGGTGGCGGCCGTGGCCATGGCCAGCGTCATCGATGACTACGAGGCCGCGTTTCGCGATGCGGGATTCAATCCGGGAGTGGTGCTGCCTTCCACCCTGGCGGCGATCGGCGCCGCCGATGGGAAAAAGCCGACACTGGTCATCAAGGTGGACGCGCACACGACCAGCATTGCAATCTTGAATGAAGATCAGCTGCAACTGTTCCGCACGCTGGAAAATACACGCGGCGTGACGATCACGGGAGAGCAACTGGCAGAGGAAGTGTATCCTTCGGTGGTGTTTTTTCAGGACACGTACCATCTGAATATTGAGAAGATTTTTGTTGCGGGACTGCCGGAGGCGGGGGGCGCGGCGCCGGCGCTGCGCGCGCAGACCGGAGCCGAGGTGCAGGAACTCGTATCGTCGGCGCAACTGGGAGCGAGCATGGGAGGTTCCGTGCCGCGGTGGAGAATGGCAGGCGTGGTGGGAGCACTGATCTCGTAATTTATGCGTTTAGATATCAATCTCGCGAGCCAGCCGTACGAAGATTCGCGGCAGTTCTGGATGCGCTGGGGCACCGCCGTGGGCGCGGTGGCGCTGCTCACGCTGATCCTGCTGACGCTCGACATTACAGGATGGGTCAACGCCCGCCGGGACCGGGCTGCAATCGCGGAAAAGCGCGCGATGATTGCCGACCGCGACCGGCTACGGGCCGAAGCGGAGAGAATCCTGAACCGGCCGGAGAACCGCACCACCCGCGATGAATCGCAGTTCTTGAACCAACTGATCGAGCGCAAAGCATTCTCGTGGACACGCGTGTTGGAGAATCTGGAGAAGGTGATGCCTCCGCACGTGCACCTGGAGTCGATCAGTCCGCAGCTGGATGAGGACAATCAGCTCGGGTTGAAGATGACGGTGGCGGGCGATTCGCGCGATCGGGCCCTGGAGCTGGCGCGCCGCATGGAAGACTCGCGACGCTTCGCGCAAACGCGGGTCGAAGCCGGACACGCCGAACAGTCGCAGACTGGCGACACCGAGCGCTTTGACATTGTTGCGGTTTACATTCCGGAAGCGATCGTCCCTACTGCTGCCACAGCGGCGCCCAAGGCGGAGACGAAACCGAAAACACCAGTGCAACCGAAGACTCCGATGCCGTCAGGAGGTAAGCACTGATGCCAGACCTGCGGCGAACCCGGAAAAACTTGAAGACGGCCATCGCGATCATGGCGGGAGTGGATCTGCTGGCAGCGATTGTCTACTTCTCGCCTCTGGTCGGCTCCGCCGAAACGCGCCGGCAGGAATTGAACACGCTGCAGACGGAGTTGATTACGAAAACGCGCCAGGTGGCGCCGCTGAAGGATCTTCCACAGAAGGTTGTGCTCGCCGGTCATCAGATCAGCGATTTCTACAAGAAGCGCTTCCCTTCCCAGCAATCGCAGATTCCGACGGAACTGGGAAAGCTCTGCGCGGCTAATGGCGTGGTGCTCGATCAGGAAAAATACAAGGTGCACGACGCGGAGGCGGGCGGTCTGCAACCGGTGGAGATCGAGGCCGACTTCGCGGGCAGCTACACTTCCCTGGCAAAGTTCATCAATGCACTGGAACGCGACGATATGTTTTTCATCATTGACGGTGTAACCTTGGGCGGCCAGCAGCAGGGTCCGGTCAAGTTGAGCATGAAGCTGGAAACGTATTTGAAGGCAGGATCGTAAGTGCAACTGGGATTCGAAAACAAGAAGCAGACGATGTGGGCAGCGGTGCTCGGCGTCATCGCGGTTTTGGCGATGGCGTACGAGATCATCCCGATGTTGTCAGATTCGTCGGCACCCGCATCGAGCGCGCAGGCTGCGGCGCCGATAGCTCCGCGTGTGACAGTGCGTCCGGGAGGAAAGCCCGGGAAGAAACCGCGCGTGGAGAACCTGGATCCGACCCTGCGACTGGATCTGTTGGCCTCAAGCGAGCAGACGGTGTATGAAGGCCGCGGAAGAAACATTTTTGTTTCACAGGCGGAAGATGTGGTCATTCCGAAACCGGGCGCACCCGGAGTAACCGACGCGCAGAAGGCCGAGGCAATCCAGTATCAGACCCCGACTCCTGCACCGCCGCCGCCGATTCCGCTGAAGTTTTATGGCTTCGCAAGCTCAGCCGGAGAGCCGAAGAAGATATTTCTGAAGAAAGGCGAGGATGTGTTCGTGGCAGGCGAGGGCGAGATCGTGGACCGGCGCTACAAAGTGATTCACATTACGCCGACATCGGTTTCCATTCAGGACATGGTGTACAGCGGCCCGCCGCAGAATATTCCCCTGACGCAGGGGTGAGAAATTCAAGGTTTCAAGGTTTCCAGACGCTATTGTTCCAGGGCTTGAAACCTTGAAACTTTGAAACTTGAAACCTGCACTCTTTCGATGAAAGTGAACTCACCAATTCGACCCAACCCTTCCCAGCGCGGCGATCACGGCTACATCATGCTGACGCTGCTGCTGGCGATGGCCCTGATGGTCATCTTTGCGGGAGTGATGGTCCCTTCCATCACGTTCGAAATCAAGCACGACCGCGAGGAGGAGATGATTCATCGAGGGGTGCAGTATTCGCGAGCGATCCGCGCCTACTACAAGAAATTCGGACGCTATCCCACCAAGATTGAGGATCTCGAAAGCTCCAACAACATGCGGTTTCTGCGCAAGCGGTACAAGGATCCCCTGAACTGCAAGAACGGCACCTGCGCGGATTTCAAATTGCTGCACTTCGGCGAAGTCCAGATGTCGCTCAGCGGAATGGGAGGCGGGACGATTCCCGGGGCGAATCCCATCGGCGCGAATGCTGGTGGATTGAACGGCGGCCCCGGCGTACTTTCACAGCCTTCTACGTTCGGCGCGAATCCTTCAATTGGGGCGAGCCCCAATTCGCCGTACGGACTGAATCAGTCGACGACCGGCGCGCCGTCGACCGGAACGGATCCTGCCCAGGCGGGATCACCGACTTCTCCGGACGCAACGGGCACGAATCCGACAGGACCGGGGAGCGGCAGTCCGGGAAGCAATCAGCTTGGCTCGGGACAAATCATCGGCGCACCGATCGTCGGAGTCGCCAGCGCGAGTCCCATCAAAGATCCGACGTTCCGCGAATTCAATCACAAGAAGAAATACAAAGACTGGGTATTCGTGTACGATCCGGCGCAGGAGCAGGGACGGTTGATCACGACTCCGTACCAGCCTCAACTGCCGGGCTTCGGCCAGGCGCCCAACCTCAACGGGCAGAACGGCAGCAACGGGCAACCCGGCGGGTTTGGCTCGAGCGGCGGCTTCGGTTCGTCTTCTTCGGGAATGGTTAACAGTCCGAGTTCGCCGTCGAGTGGAGGGTTCGGTCAGCCAAATCCGCCGAGCAATCCGCCCCAGCAACAGTAAGTGTGGGACACACTCGCCTTGCTGCTTACGGCGGGCAGCGGAAGGCGGGTGTCTCCACATCATTCAGCTCCCTACCTAATTCACGCACGGCTGAAAATAGAAACGGCCTCATCACTCAGGATAAGGCCGTTCTGATTCCGGACAAACTGCCGTGCTGCGCACGGCGGACGGACGAACGCGTCCTTCGCTAGGTCTTACACGCTGAACGAGGATCCGCAGCCGCAGGTGCTCTTCACATTCGGGTTCTCGAACTTGAAGCCTGCGCCTTCGAGCGTCTCGACGTAGTCGACGATGCAACCGTTCAGATACATGACCGACGTCGCATCGACGAATACCTTCAGGCCGTCCATCTCGAAAGTCTTGTCCATCATTCCAGCGCCGTTTTCAAACTGCATGGAATAGGAGAAGCCGGAGCATCCGCCACCCACAACTCCAATGCGCAAGCCGGCGGGAACGGGGTTCTGCTGGCCCATGATCTCTTTCACCTTGGCAACAGCATTGGAAGTTAGAGTAACCGGGGCAGCCTTCTTGGTCACTTCGGGGACGGTTGTGGTGGCCATTCGTATCTCCTTGGCTTTAAAGCTGTTTGATTATAGCAAATGTGGTTTCCGAGACAAGCGTTCAGGTTAGGACGGTCTTAAAAACCCACTCACCTCTTGGATGCGCCCGGGGGCGGGAAGTCGCATTCTTCCCGTTCCTGTAACAGACTCCGAACAAAGGGATTAATTCGGCGCCGGGACTTGCCAACGGGGCTATAATCATCCCCATTAGGGCCTTCCCCGGGACTGGACGCTGGGTTCTGCGCACCCTGCTTCCATCAGTGGAAAGCCGCTGCACTTGGTTTCGGAATCTGCCGAGGTGGCTTATGACGCTGACTGTCGTGTCCGTTGTATTCGGAGTGTTCGCCATTGGTTTGATCATCCTCCTGATTTACAAGAGCACACTCACCATGCACGAGGATGACCAGTTGTTTCTGGATGACCACAATTCACACATGCAGGAAGAGCAGACGGAACTATTGAGCAAGGTCAACCGGCTGACGATCCCGGTCCGGGTTTTCAGCATAGGGTCCGGAGTCTTTTTGTTGGTGCTGGTTGCAATGCTGATCTACCAAAAGCTGAACGAAGTGCAGTAAGCGTCATTTGCGAGGTCACGGGGCGGGGCGTGGTGGCCTCGCGGGTTGGAGTGCCAGGTCGGCCGTGAAGCCGCCGCGTTGTCGCGCGTGTTTCCCGGCGCTTTCGGGCGCACCGGAGGAGGTGTCGGTCCCCGGTTCGCGCGACTTCTGGTGAGCGGTATGGGCCAGTGGTGCAGTGCGGATTTTTCTGGAAACGGCGAGTGCTAGCGTCTGCACTGCTTATTGTTACTTCCCTCCATGAAGAAAATCGAATCGCGATCGCAAGATAGGTCGATCGCATCGATCTAATAAGGCTTGGAAACGGACTCGCGGTCAGATACTTTAGTAAGGCCA
>DATDGW010000723.1:0-2223 GCA_036521895.1 Candidatus Sulfotelmatobacter sp.
AGTTTGAAGACCCACTACCATGATGCGAAACGAGGAGTAAACTTGTGTAGACTGCAGAGGTTCTGGGCGGGCTAGCCGTGGGCTAGCCGAAGTTCGTCACGACTGAGGGCAAAAATCAGCTAAGCCGTTCAGAATCAATTCAAGCTATCGCTGAGTCTGCACTACATTTGCGATTGAGTTCGAACCGTTCAGGGGGGGTGATGCCGAGCTGCTGCAGGAGTGATCTCTGCTCGGCAGTGGGTTCGGTGATCCGGCGGAGGCGAATCTCATGACCGTCGGTGGTTGGCAGGACAATGTCGGCGCTCTGCAGCGTGGAAAGCAGTGCGAGAGCCTTCCTTGCCGATAGTGGTTGCACGTTGTTGACTCCGCTGGTCGAAGGCTGTGGCGCGATCGCGGGCCGGCGCTTCAGCAGATGCTTCAGGGTGACCCACAGGGCGTAGCCGAGAAAAGCCACCATCACATGCGCCTTGACGCGCGGCTCCTTCTGATGGAACAAGGGCCGAATGGACAGCTCGCTTTTCAGGGCGCGAAACGATGCTTCGGCCTCGGTCAACTGCATGTACCGGAACCAGAGTTCTTCGGCTGTGCCGGCCTGCAGATTGGTGCGCAGCAGGTAGGCGCCTTCCCGCAGCCCGCGCCAGATCTTGCGATCTTCTTTGATCTCCCAGAACAGACGAATGCCCTCGGGCGTGTCCCGCAGAGCGATGTCGTACAGATCGTTCACCTGGGAATGGCTGGCCTGAATGCGTCCCAGACGCCGCTCCATTTTGTTGCGGTCCTTTAAGCGGCCGGTCTCGATGGTTCTGGCCAAGCCCTGCAGAGCGTCTTCCATGCGGGTGGAGAACCGGTTCCGAATGGCTTTCTCTTTTTCCTTCCGGCCCGCCGTGCGGCACAGGATATAAGTTTCCTCACCCTGTGCAAGGGCGACCTTCTTCACTTCCACCTCGGGCCGGACCTGTGTCCAGTCGTCCTGCAGCAGTTCCTCTTCAAACCGCTTCATCTGGCTGCGCGGCGTACCCACCAAATAGTGGCCGCCACGCTTTCGAATCGCCTGCAGGTTCGCCTCGCTCACCATGCCGCGATCGAACACCCAGATGCGCCGCGCCTGGCCGTACTTGCGCTCCACCATTCGCAGAATCGTTTCCATCGTCGAAACGTCGGCTCGGTTGCCGTCGAAGGTCTCGTAGCTAAACGGGAAACCTTCGCTGTTGACGATCAGCGCAATCACCATCTGCTCGCAGTCGGACCGGTGATCGCGCGAGTAGCCGCGGCGCATCATTGGATTCTTTTCCGCCGCGCCTTCCACCTACGTGCTCGTCAGATCGTAGAGCAGCACGTCGAATTCGGCCCCGAACAACTCGCCCTATCTTTGCTTGAGATGCCGCTCCAGCTTGGTCTTGTGTGGCAGAATCCGATCCAGACAACGGTACAGCCGAGTGTCGTTGCTCTTGCCTTCTTCGATTCCCAGCAGATCATCCAGCGCCGTGGATGGGTACCAGCGCTCTTCAATCGCCAGTTCACTGCCCGGCGCGCACAGTCGATTGATCGCCAACACGGCCGCTACGCGCGACCACGGCACATCGGTCTCGTGCTGGTCAACCATCTGTTCGAAGAAGCGGTCCAGCTCGAGACGCTTCCCAAGTTCCAGTCCTAGCCAGCAGGAGCCAAACTGCCGTGTCCGCTCCAGACGTACCTTGTTCAGCAGCACCCGCGCTACTTGAGGATCATCCGGCGGCGGTTCCACCTGCGACGGAAACAGCTTCAGTTGCTGCGCCTCGCCCTGCTCATTGAAGACTTCGATCGTCTTCAGCCAGCGTGCCTGCGTGGAGCTGTTCCGTTCACCGAGAGAGCACAGCGTTCTCTGACGCGGGCCATCCGCCGTCCGCACCGTTTCCACCAGCGACCAATAAGTGTGGTCTTTGCCGTCCTTGTCGCGGCGATGAGAGCGCAGAAACATTCTCGCCTGATCTTGTCACGGGATCGTGTGCGCTTCAAGAGGGTAGGTCTGCACTACATCGACTTTTCAAAATCCTCCGTTGCCATCAAAGGTACTTGTCTGAATACGAAGTCAAAAATCGGTCAAACCGGGAGAGTCGTGACGAACTTCGGCTAGCAGGCGCTCGATCTGTCCTCGCGAAGCGAATAATCTATGCCCCGGAAGACCCCGGACCACCTTTTCCCACGCGCCTCAATCTCTATTGCTATTACCGGACGTGCAGGCAG
>DATDGW010000724.1:0-4048 GCA_036521895.1 Candidatus Sulfotelmatobacter sp.
GGTTCTAGAAGCCTACTACAATTTCCAAATTTGGAAATCCGTTCACGCGACCATCGATTATGAGTTTGTTGATAATCCGGCGTTCAATCATGACCGGGGTCCGACTTCTGTTTTCGGTGTAAGGTTTCACTGGCAATTTTAAATTAACGTGGAATCAGGGAGTCAAGTATATAATTCCCTGAGAATATTGAAGAAGGCGACCGCGCTCTGCAATTCTGGGGCGGCATCTTCACGCCGCTCGACGCGCAGTACATTACCAACCCCGGCTACAACCGCGACCGCGGCCCCGTGTTTGCGCCAGCCCTCCGCCTGCATGTCGAGTTCTGAGCCGGAAGAGTCAGCGCAAGAATACTTCTGGCGGTTTGGAAATCTGAATTTGCTTGCAGCCCGCATGCCATAAATCGCAAAATGAATGTGGTCCACGCGTGGAACGCTGCAACTGTTCCTGCGAAATACACGTTCAAGGATTACCGGCTAACACGCAGGGATATAATCTGGCCGTTATAATTCCTCAATATAATATTTATCATAAATAAATATAAGTTATTATTGACTGAAATGGTTGCCCGCAGTACCTTGTTGTGCTTTCGCGGCCGGTTGTGGGGATTCCGGGGGATGGTGATCGGCGGTTCCGGGCGATCGTGATCGCGATTCCGGGGTGATCGTGATCAGGATTCCGGGGGAAGATGATCACCGATTCCGGGCTGATCGTGATCCGTGGATCGCGATTTTCGGAACGGTGATTACCATGATCCCGGAACGTTTTGCACAGGGGCGAGGAAGCGCTGGACATCACAGAGGGCAAGCTGTTCTCCGCAGGAAACTTAGGGAGAGACAGCGTGCCAACCAGGAGATTGTCCATGCGCAAGATCAAGGAAGTACTCCGCCTCCGCTTCGAGCTGGGGCTGGGGCAACGGGAGATCGCCCGAGCTTGTTCGATCAGTCAGGGAGCGGTGCATAGCTACCTGAAGAAAGCAGCGGCGGCCGGGGTTTGCTGGCCGTTGCCGGAAGGCTGGGAGGAACCGCGCGTAGAACAAGCACTGTTCGGAGAGCAGCGCCCCATCGAACGATCCCGCGAAAGATTCCTTCCCGACTTTGCCGCTCTGCACCAGCAGTTGCAGCAGCATCGTCATCTCACGCGGCAGTTGGTCTGGGAAGAGTACCGGCAGGCGCATCCGGAAGGATACGGTTACAGCCGCTTCTGCGAGCTGTATCAGCGCTGGCGTGGCAAGCAGAATGTGGTGTTGCGCCAGGAGCACCCACCCGGGGAGAAGGGTTTCATCGACTGGGCGGGCGCGACCATTCCGGTGCACGATGCGGTGACCGGCGAGGTCTGGCCCGCGTCGCTGTTCGTGATGGTGCTGGGCGCCAGTTCCTACACCTACGCCGAAGCCACACGCGACCAGCAGTTGACCGCCTGGCTCAGCGCGCACATTCACGCCTTTGAATATTTTGGCGGTGTTCCGCGGTTGCTGGTGCCGGATAACCTGCGCACCGGAGTGAGCCGCGCGTGCCGCTACGATCCCGATCTCAACCCTACCTACCAAGAGATGGCCATGCATTACGGCGTGGGCGTGGTGCCGGCGCGTCCCTACCGGCCCAGAGATAAGGCCAAGGTGGAAGTCGGCGTACAAGTCGTCGAGCGCTGGATCATCGCGGCCCTGCGTCATCGGAAGTTTTTCCGGTTGGAGGAGGTAAACCGCGCGGTCCGGGAACTGCTGGAGCGCTTGAACCAGCGGCCCTTCCGCAAGCGCGAGGGATCGCGTGCCGGCGTGTTTGCTGCGCTGGAACGCAGCGCCCTGCGGCCGTTGCCCGCCGAACGGTTCGACATGAGCCAGTGGTCGCGAGCGCGGGTGAACATCGACTACCACATCGCCTTCGAGGGCAACTTCTACAGCGTGCCGTACACGCTGGTCCAGGAACCGGTGGAAGTCCGCTCCACGCTGGCCACCGTGGAGATTTTTCATCAAGGGCAGCGCGTGGCTTCGCATCTCCGCAGTCGCACACGCGGCCAAGCCATCACTGAGAACGAGCACCGGCCGAAGAGTCACCAAGCGCATCTGGAGTGGACGCCTTCGCGCATGGTGAAGTGGGCCGAGCAGACCGGGCCGCATACGGCACGGCTTTTGGAGCGCATCCTGGCCGAGAAGCCGCATCCGGAGATGGGCTATCGATCGTGTCTGGGGATCATCCGGCTCGCGGAACAGTACTCGGCCGCAAGGATGGAAGCCGCAGCGGATCGAGCGTTGCGGACCGGAGCCTGCCGATACCAGAGCGTGAAATCGATCCTGAAGAACTCGCTCGACCAGCAACCACTGGCCGAACCGCCGACTCTTCCTCCCCCTCCGCCCCATGACAACATTCGAGGCGCCGGGTACTTCAGTGAGGAGGTCTAACCGATGCTCCAACAACCGATGAAAGAAAAACTCTATGCTCTCAAGCTCCAGGGGATGATCGAAGCCATCGAGCGGCAGGAACAGGATGAGGCGGCGCGGGAGTTGAGTTTCCTGGATCGCCTCGCACTGCTCATCGACCAGCAATGGAGCTGGCGAGAGAACCAGGCGTTGACCCGGCGGGTAAAAGCCTCGCACTTGCGGGGAGGTGCTTGCGTGGAGGACATCAACTATCGCGCCGAACGGGGATTAAACAAGAGTGTGATCCGTGCGTTGACCCAAGAGTCGCTGTGGGTAAAGAACCACGAACACATTTTCGTGCTCGGACCAACCGGTGTCGGGAAGAGTTACGTAGCGTCGGCACTGGCGCAGAAAGCCTGCCGAGACGGCTATGCGGTTTACTACACCAAGGCCGCAGCACTGTTCCGCGATCTGAACCTAGCACGAGCCGATGGCAGTCTTGGGCCACTGTTGAAACGCCTGAACCGGATCGACATTCTGGTGATCGATGACTGGGCCATGGCGCCGCTGGTGGAATCGGAACGCAGAGACTTCTGGGAGATCGCTGAAGATCGCTACCAGACGCGTTCGATGATCCTGACCTCGCAACTGCCGGTGTCCCGCTGGCACGAGCAGATCGGCGATCCCACACTGGCCGACGGCATCCTCGACCGGTTGGTGCACAACGCTCATCGCATCGAAATGCGCGGCGAATCGATGCGCAAAAAACCGGGAGAGAAAGGAGAAAAATGAAAAACCATTGGCGGGCGAAAAGCTGTGGAAAAGCCGGGCCAAAGGCGCCCTTGGAAATCGCAGGAGCGATTTCCACTTTCCCACAGCTCCGGCGACGACAACCTTTCCCTTGACGACCGTGATCATTTTTCAGAGAATCCAACTGCCAGCGTCGCTTCGCTCCGACGACTGATCACATCGATCCCGGAATGCTGATCACCATCAGCCCGGAACCCCGATCACCTTCATCGGAATCCCCAGTTCTCTCCAGCGACGAGTGCTGGGGATGTATTTCTATTCTAGGTGGGGTAGCGTCGCTACTGAGCGGCAAAGCCAGTGGGCCAAGGGGGGGAGCTGATTCTCGTCCTTCCGGGGTAGTCTATGTAAGCTCCACTTGTACGCTGCGGGAAACTAAACCCGAGGTCCTTGCACGGCCCAATCCCAGATGATCCAATGCACCCGACCCCGCCCATTACACTCCGGGGAACGGGAACTAATTAGAACTTGATCCTAAGACCTCTTCGGCCTCTAGTACGAGTTGAATTCAGGCCCTTGTTTTTGCCGGGAAATGGCATTCTCTGCAGCCATCTGTAAATAAAGGCTATATCAGGAGCAAAGGCCTGCGATGTAATCCTGGCGGCATCTCGGCGTTGGTAGGATTGGGTAAAAAATACTCCAGTACTCCCGTACCCGCAAATTGACCCCAAGCTCCTATCGCCAAAATTACTGCCCTGCTCCAGACTCTATTCATACACCGATTCAAATAACTCTCGGGAGGCTTACGATCATGAAGCATTGGTGGTGCATGGAATGTCAGGCAGAGGTTGGATTAGACAAACATGGCCGGTGCGGAATTTGCGAATCGGAAGCTGTGGACTTGCTTTTCACCGAAGGAGAGTTAAACGATTCAGTTTCAACGGCAC
>DATDGW010000725.1:0-3112 GCA_036521895.1 Candidatus Sulfotelmatobacter sp.
CTGGCCGGCGCGCTTCGCGCGGCATGGATGCTTCGGGTGGAAAGCAATACGAAGACGAAGAAGAAGCGTGCTCCGAAGCGGTAGTGGCTAGATCTTCTCACCTAACAGTCCGTGGTGCATGTATCTGATTTTCTACAAAGCGGGCGACATAGCCGGGTGCGCGATCTGGCGGCGCACTTGGCAACCGACCTGGAGATACGGCGGCAACGAAGTCGCTGCTGATGATTCTGGTTCGAGAACAGCAAACGAATGCGTACGACGAGCCGGCAAAAGCGGTTTCTCAGTTCCCGCGGCGTGCCCGCACCCAGTAACTTGCGCAGGATCAGGCTCAGATTGAACGCGCCCACATGCACCAACTGCCGTTTCAGAATGTTGTCGTGTCCGCGCAGATGGCAACGCCGCATCGCGCCCGTCTCGTAGCAGTGCGCGAAGCTGCGCTCGACCAACCCGCCGCGCCGCCTCAGCAAACTCTTGCCGTACGCGCCCCGCACCCTCCGCCGGTTGGCGTACACCGCTTGCTGCTCGGCCGGCTTGCCCGCCCAGTTCCGCCGCCCCTTCGGTTTCTTCTCCGGAATGTAACTGCGCACCCCGTACGCCTTCATCCGCTTCACCACCGCGCCGCTGTGATAACCCTTGTCCGTAACTGCCTCTTCGATCCCGTCCAGGTTCACGTTCGGCTTATCGTCGGGCCGCAACTCCGCTTCGCGCCCGACCTGCTCCGCGACTGCCATTCCGGCTTCGCACAACGTTTCATCCAGCGTGGTCGTGTCGCCCTTGTCGGCGTTTTGCAGCGTGACCGCCAGCACCGCACCCGTGTCCAAATCCACCGCATGCTCCGCCTTGTGCGCCAGATGCGTGCGCCCATCCTTCATCTTCGCAATCCGCGCGTCTTCGTCCGCCGGACTCTTCCACTCCTGGTTCGACGTCCGCTTCTTGCGCTTGCGATCCAACCGCGCCAAGTCTTCGCGCGTCGGCGTCGCGATGCCCGAGGCTTTCGCCAGCCCGCGCAGAAACTCCTCGTAACTCGCCCCGGTGTCGCGCCGCACAATCGAGCGCATGGCCGCGTTCGCCTCCAGTGTCGTCGCATCAATCGCGATCCGCTGGCCCTTCAACAACCCGCGATCGGCCAGCACCCCCAACACCCAACTGAACACTTCGCGATGTGTATCGAGGTCGATCAATCTTCGCGTGCGCGAGATGGTCGAGTGATCCGGCGTGTACTCGTCCAGCGCGATGCCCACGAAACGCCGCAGCGCCAGCGAGTCCGCCAGCCGCCAGGCAATCCCGCGCTCCGCCCCGATGCCCTCGAAATACCCGATCAGCAGCGACCGAAAGTAAATCCCTGGCGTGAGCGACGGACGCCCGTACTTGGCCGCATAGAACTTCGCGCACCGCTTCTCAACAAACTCGTCGAAGCGCTCGGCCTCCAGCAACTCATTCAAACGCTGATAAAACGGATGCCCTGGAGCCGACGCCAACTCGGCGTGCGCGATCCAGATGTCCTCTTGCTTCTCCCGCTGCTTACGCGTTCCCATCGCCATGCGCCGATTCTACGAACAAAGTCTGTGGATACCACGAAAGTTTTTGTCTTACGAACCTGGACTTGCACCACGGGCTGTTAGGCTTCCTCGAAGCGAATAGCTCCGGGAGCGGTGCTAGAATCCTCGCCGGGGAGCACTCCGATGCCATTCATTGATACCAGCGCCCTCGAAGTCATTGAGCGTCTGCCCGGTTGGTACGGTCGCTATTTTCAGTCGCCCAGCATGACGTTCGCCCACTACGATTTCAAAAGTGGTTCCTTGATCCACGAACATTTCCATCCGCAGGAAGAGGTCTACGAGGTCATCGAGGGCGAACTCGAACTGACTATCGACGGCGTGAAGCAGGTTGCTCGACCGGGGCTGGTGGGGATCGTACCGAGTAATGTCCGCCACTCCGTCAAGGCACTGACCGATGGTCGCGTCATTATTGTTGACTACCCGTTGAGGCGAGAGGTGGGTGCGATGCACTCGTAGCCGACGAAACTGACGGAGATGGCGGTTGGTAAATGAAGCATCGGATCGTTCACGCGCTTCAGAAATACTTTCTTAACCCGCCAATCAAGCTCGCGCTTGCGGTGGGGCTGCCGCTGCCCGGATATGCGCTGCTCGAAACGAAAGGACGGAAGACGGGGAAACCACGGCGCACACCAGTGGGCGATGGACGGATTGGGAATCAGTTCTGGCTAGTAGCAGAGCATGGCATGAAGGCAGGATACGTGCGCAACATTGAGCGTGATCCGCACGTGCGTCTGAAGCTGCGTGAGGGGCTTCGGTATCACTGGCACACGGGCACTGCACAAGCTGCTTTCGGACGACGACCCGCGTGAGCGCCAACGCTGGCTGGCAACTCAATTGCCGAGCAGTGCCGGGAATGCACGGGCAGTGCGGCTCTTCGGAACGCAACTCCTCACGATTCGAATTGATTTGGATGGTTGACCCTCAAGCTTCGCGGTTGCAGTGATTTCTTATGCAGCCTTTTCCACGGGAAGACCTGCTTCCATCCACCCCTGCTTGCCTTCGGGATAGTGCGCCACGTTGGTGTAGCCCATCACCGCCAATTCACGGGCGGCGTATTCGCTGGCGTGTCAATGATTATTCGTACAGTAGGTGATGATCTCGGCGTCCTTGTTGGGCAACAACTGCGGAGCGAGTTCCTTGATCTTCTCTGGCGGGATGTTCAAGGCACCGGGGATGTGCGCCTCGCGGTAGCGTTCGGGTGCGAGAGTCTCAACAACCGTGACTTGCTTCTGGTCAAGTTTGGATTTCAGGTCTTTGGTCGAAATTGTGTTGTCCATTCTGATCTCCTTCCAGAAACACTGGATTTGGATGCACAAGTATGTCTCTCCGACTCGTCGCCTACCCAGCGGAACCGCAATCGCGAGTTGGCAATGGAGATATTCGATCCTCGAAAAACCACCGTCTCGCTAGGGGCAAGTTCGGGGTAAGGTTTGCCGTCCATTTAGTGAGCCGAAGGTCCGGGCTTGCCGAAGGGCGGAGGCCCAAGAGGTTCGTAATCAACCTGCTGGTGGACTTTCTGCATAGCTGCCGCATATTCCGGTGTTCCCGGCGCG
>DATDGW010000726.1:0-4569 GCA_036521895.1 Candidatus Sulfotelmatobacter sp.
TCGGTCTTTGCCCCACCCGCCAGCGCTGCCTCCAAGCTCTCATACGAATAAATCGTTGGCGCATGATTCGCCATCAACCCGCCCGTATCGGCCGTCGGCCCATAATTGCTGTGCACCTCGCGCCCGAGCATCCGCAGCATCTCCATCAACTGCCCGCGATGATGCGACGTGTGCGTCATCCGCCGCACCATCACCCACGCCCGCGGCCGCTGCACCTCAAAAAAATTCGTGTTCGCCTCCCACCAGCCCTCCTCCTTCGACTGCAACGCCGCCAGCCGCTTCCCGCTGTCCTCTGCGTACCGCTTCATGAATTCCATCCGCGTCTCCGCAGCCGGCAGCGGCGGAGCCCCCACATCAATCCCCAGCATGTTGCGAAACCACAAGTCCTCGCTGACACACTGATGCACCATCTGCTCCAGCAGGCTGCGCCCTCGTGGATCCCCCTCCCGCGGACGCACCCGCAGATCGTCATCGCGGAACTCACTCCACACGCTCACCACCTTCACTCGCTCGGTTGCGTACGTTTCCACCAGAAATGCATATCTCATAGCCGAAAATGTTACTCCACATCCGCAACATTGCTTGGGAAGCATTCGAAGGCGCCCAGCCTTCAATTCTGTGCCCGGCTATCCGGTGGCAAATCCCCCGCCAACCTTAGATTGACCGCCTTCTGCAGCAAGTCAAACCAGAAGGGCGCGCCTTGCGAAACCGCCAAAACACTGATCAGAATCCCAATGCATTTCAGCAGCAGCGGATAAAACGCCGTCGGTGGCCGGCGCGGATCGTCGGGCAGACAATCCTCTTCGCACCATCCCAGAGGCACGGGGAGCTTTTCCAGATCGTCTCGTGCGTTCGTTACCCGGCTGAGTTCATCTTTGACTTCGGGAAGGGTGGGGGCACCCGCCCCCGCATCATTCCCAGCTTTATGGGTCGCATAATTCTTCGCCGCCTCCGACACGGCCGCCCGCGCCGTCGGATCATTCCACAGAATCTTGCCGACGGAAATCGTGTCCGCATTCAGCGCGATACAAACCAGAGCCGAAATCACCCAGAGCCACGCGTTCGCCTTTCGTTTGTACCACCCGGACACACCGTCCATGGCGTCGTCGAACCAGTGCTCGATCTTCTTCTTTTCCTCGTCTGCGTTCGCCGCGCCTTTTAAAACAGCATCCAGAATTCTTTGCGTGGAAGCGGGTATGCTTCCTGGCGTTGTGCGCAGGTCCTGCAATACCTGCGCGAACATGCTCGACGAAATGTACGCCGGTTTATGGACCTTGCTTGCCGCCTTGAACAGCCAGTTCGGCCTCCATACCCCTCTCAGCAGCGGATGCTTGTAAATCTCATTCTTAAGATTAGTGTCCTGCAGCAACTGCTCGATCCCGACCTCCAACGTATTGGCTCGCCACTTCGCCAGGTTCGCGACAATCTCCTGGATCGCGGAACTTAGCGCGCTCAACAGCAAATACACAAAAACTAAACTGACCGCAAATTGCAAAGCAGGCGTCAACATAGAAGACTCCTTCCGCCTCCCCAAGCAGGGAAGCGATTCCTCATTGAGTTGTTCGATTGGCCCAGGTCCGGGCAGGGGAAGGCGCCCGGCTCGCTTCGGAAGGCAACACTACTTGACCGCGTCCGCGCTGGCTAGGAAAAAATGCGCGCCGTTACAAAATTAGGACAGCCCGGCTCTATGTGGCGCAGGCTGCCCTGCCTCGCGTCCTTTGCGAGACGTGGCGATGCGCGCTCCACCCGCGCACTGCCGCCGGTGTTACTCTTTTGTGTCCCATGCCTCGCCGCCCTCAACCCCTCCGCATCGCCATCGACACCGGCGGCACCTTCACCGACTGCGTCTGGATCGAAGCCGGCCGCCTCCGCATGCTCAAAGTCTTCACGACCCCCGCTGATCCCTCGCAAGCTATCGTCGAAGCGCTCAAAAAAATCACGCACGAAAACGACCTCGTACTCCTCCACGGCACGACCGTCGGCACCAACACGCTGCTCGAACGCAAAGGCGCCCGCACCGCGCTCGTCACCACCGCAGGCTTCGAAGACGCCATCGAAATCGGACGCCAGGCCCGCCCGAAACTGTACGATTTCTTCTTCGACCGCATCGAGCCTCTGGTCCCGAGAGATCTCCGCTTCGGAGTAAACGAACGCACCGCCAGCGACGGCGAAATCCTCACCCAACCCACGCCGCACGAGTTGCACTCACTCGCAGAGCAGCTCGCCGCCGCCAAGCCGCAGTCCATCGCGATCTCGTTCCTCTTCTCATTCGCAAATCCAAAAAACGAAGAAGCCGTCGCGGAAGCGTTGAAGTGCCTGGCAGTCCCGCTCTCCATCTCCCACCAGATCCTCCCCGAATTCCGCGAATACGAACGCACCTCCACGGTCGTAATCAACGCCTACCTGCAACGAGTAATGCAAAGTTACTTAGAAAATCTGAAAACGAGAGCTCTAGCCATGAGTAAGCCCCATGTGGCCGCGAGCGATTCGCCCGCGCAAGCTGGGGGAACGACCCTCATCGGGGAGGGGGTCCCGCAGCGCTGCAGGGCTGCAAGAAGCGCGAAAGTGGAAGATCAGACCTTCCGGGCCATCCGGGCAACTGTGGAAGAGCCGCCAAGTGCTGCCATCCAGACAAACGTGGACGGTCGACCCTTTGTTGCCGTCCGGGGAACCGTAGAAGAGCGGCCCCTCAGGGCCGCGAAAAAGCCGCCCAAGAACCGGGCTTTAGCCCCCCTGCCCCCCCGCATTTTCGTCATGCAATCCTCCGGAGGCATCACCGCCCTCTCCACCGCCGCCCGCGAACCCGTCCGCACCGTGCTCTCCGGCCCCGCCGGAGGCGTCGTCGGCGCCGCCACCACCGCCCGCGCCAGCGGCTTCGACCGAATCATCGCCTTCGACATGGGAGGCACCTCCACCGACGTCTCCCTCGTCGAAGGAGAAATCAAAACCGCCACTGACGCCCAGATCGCCGGTCTCCCCGTCAGCGTCCCCATGCTCGACATTCACACGGTCGGCGCCGGCGGAGGCTCGCTCGCCCGCTTCGATGCCGCCGGAGTGCTCCGCGTCGGCCCCGAATCCGCCGGAGCCGATCCCGGCCCCATCTGCTACGGACGCGGCACCCAGCCCACCGTCACCGACGCCAACCTCCTCCTCGGCCGCCTCCAGCCCACGCGCTTTCTCGGCGGAGACTTCACGCTCGACCTCGACCGCACCCGCCGCCTCACGCAAGAATTTCTCAAGCGGCAGGGAAGCCGCCTCAGCCTCGACCAGTTCGCTGCCGGAGTCATCCGCGTGGTCAACACCACCATCGAAAAAGCCATCCGCGTCATCTCCATCGAGCGCGGCCGCGACCCCCGCCACTTCGCGCTCGTCGCCTTCGGTGGCGCCGGAGGCCTCCACGCCTGCGCCCTTGCTGAAGCCCTCAGCATTCCCCAAGTCATCGTGCCAGCACTCCCCGGCGCGCTCTCTGCGCTCGGTATCCTGGCCAGCGATGTCGCCAAAGACTATTCCCGTACAGTTCTCTGGCGCGACGCAGGAACAATTCCCGCCGACAAATTGAATCGTGAATTCAGCGCCCTGGAAAAATCTGCGGCCAAAGACTTTCTAGAAGAGCATTGGCAGGGAACCCTCCACTACCACCGCAGCGTCGACCTCCGCTACCGCGGCCAGGGATACGAACTCAACATCCCCTTCACGAAAAATCTCCTCCGCGATTTCGAACAAGAACACCACCGCCGCTATGGCTACACCCATCCCCACCGCGAAGTCGAACTAGTAACCCTCCGCCTCCGCGCCGTAGTAAAATCCAGGCAGGTGGGGATCGCAACGACTCGTGTGGGGAAAACGGACCATGCGGGGACGGGCGTCTTCGCCCGTCCGGGCCGAGCAACGCTCGGCAGGATCTCCTCGCTCAAAGCCCGTGTCCTTTTCGAAGGCAAACAACAAAAAACGAAAATCTATTCCCGCGACGCCCTCCTCCCCGGCCAGCACCACTCCGGCCCCGCCATTATCAGCGAATACAGTGCCACCACGGTCATCCCGCCCGGCACAAAGTTCCACCTGGACCACGCCGCCAACCTGCTTGTCTCCCTCCGCCGACGAAGCCCGAAGTGAGATGTGGGTAAAAGTGGCGAAGCGGAGCGTGCGCGTTCAACACTGGATTTTATAGCTGTGATAAGAAACGAACGGACTGCAGTAGCGGAACGGAGGCACGGGAAAGGCCGGCACGGCAGTGGCGGGTGAGAGTGGCGCAAGCAATCGAGTCCCGTAGGACGCTACCGCTCTCACGCACGTCCAGCGGCCACACAACATCTGCGACCCTACCCAAACCTTGGTTAGCAAGCTCCCCAAATCATTCTGGGTAGGAAATGTTTAATGAAATATTCTGAAAATGAGGTCGGGGGGGAAATCACCGCGCGCGCCCAACTGCGTCGCCCCCGCACCCATCTGCGAATGCGAATGTCGCGCCTGCGATATCGGGATTCACTGCGGAAAAACCAAGCACCACTTGAGCAGACCTACGCGGAGGGCAACGTCGACGCATCCGACCCCTTCCGCCTCAGTTCCTTT
>DATDGW010000727.1:0-3662 GCA_036521895.1 Candidatus Sulfotelmatobacter sp.
TGGCGTAAACCTGGGGACATGGACCGGCTTCGGTTCTACGACGTATTGGAACGCTTTTGTCGCTAATCTGGAAATGCATGGCGTAGGAACTTTCTACGATCCACGTTTGAGCAACCCCACACAATTTCCCATCGCAGCCAAAGCTGGTTTCAATAACGTACGCAACGTGCCCGATGTGATTACTTCCAAGCTTGCCGCGCTTCACTTCTATCAACTCGCTATCCCGCCGCCGAAATCGCCAGCAGCGGCGGACCAGTCCAACATAGCCGCTATTCAGGGCGCAGCGCTCTTCAACGGCAAGGCGCAATGTGCTAGGTGCCATGTGCCCCCGCTTTTTACGGAGCCAGGATACAACATGCACACGCCGCAGGAGCTTGGGATCGACGCCTTCCAGGCAAATCGGTCGCCCACCCTTATGTATCGAACCTCACCTCTCAAAGGGTTGTTCAGCCATACGAAGGGCGGCTTCTATCATGACGGGCGTTTCCCGACTCTGCAGGCGGTCATCGATCACTACAACAGCTTGCTGAACCTGGGCCTCTCTGCCGACGAGGAAACCGAACTGATCGCCTACTTGATGACTCTGTGAGAAGACGCGAATCTGTTTTGCACCGTTGCATGTTTCACCGGACGCGAAGCCCCCAAAACCGTTCGGCACAAGATGTACGTTGCGTCGGACTGCGATTCCTCGGGCTCAGCAATCGGCTGATATCGAAAATCAGGGTGAGTAGCCTTGGTCGCACCCGCGATGCGATCGATCTCGTCGCGGCCTCGGTAGACGCCTCCCTTAGAATCGTGGAACACGCCATCTTCGGTAAATATCTCGTCTATCTACGGTCTCCAGCAGCGCGATAATGAGAGCGAAGCGGGCTCCGCCACAATCCGGATGTTGGGTCGCCTCGTGTTCCGAAGCGTCTCTTGCGCGACCCGCGAAAGGGAACCGATGAATGCGCTCCTGGAACTGAAAAAACACAAGCAGTCGGTTTGGCTCGACTATATCCGGCGGGACCTCATCCTCGGCGGGGAATTGAAACGACTGGTGGAGCAGGATGGGCTGGGGGGCGTTACCAGCAACCCGACCATCTTCGAAAAGGCGATTGATGGCGGCACGCAATATGATGAGGCGCTCCGCACTTCATCCGCGCGCGATTCGTCAACCGCACCGCGCATTATCTACGACGAAATCGCGATAGAGGACGTCCGGAATGCCGCTGACGTTCTGCGTCCCATCTACGACGCGACCGGGGGCGCCGACGGCTTTGTTAGCATCGAGCCGCCGCCGCAGCTCACCGCCGATACGAAGGGAACGGTTCAGGAAGCGCAAAGATTGCACGAGCTCGTGAGCCGGCCCAATCTGATGGTCAAGGTGGTCGCGACCAAAGATGGCGTGGCGGCGGTAGAGGCGCTCATCGCGGAAGGCGTGAATGTTAACATCACCCTGATTTTCTCACTGCGGCATTATGAGGCCGTCGCGGGCGCGTATGTTCGCGGATTGCAGCGTTGCAAATCGCCCGACAAAGTGGCTTCAGTAGCGTCGTTTTTTGTTAGCCGGGTGGATACTCAGGTGGACAAGGCGCTCGATCAAATTGGATCGCCGGACGCCTTGGCGTTGCGCGGCAAGATCGCGATCGCGAATGCAAAGGCGATGTACCATCGCTTCAGGGAAATCTTCCAGGGCGATCCATTCACCGCTATGCGCCAAAAAGGTGCAAGGGTACAAAGGCCCTTGTGGGCCAGCACCGGGACCAAGAACCCCGCTTACAGCGATGTCCTTTATGTCGAGGAACTAATCGGGCCAGATACTGTGACTACGCTGCCCCCGGATACACTCGCGGCGTTTCGCAATCATGGCCGCGTCCGGGGTGACACGGTCCTTGAACATGAGGGCGAGTCTGAAAAGCAGCTTCGCGCTCTGTCCAGCCTGGGCATCGATTTGAATGCGATCACCGACAAGTTGCAGGTCGACGGGGTGGCGACGTTCGCCGCGGCCTATGATCGTGTGCTGGAGGCAATCAGCAAGAAGCAGCAGGACAACCCACATGTACCAGCATGAATAAACGGCTGTTGGTTTGAGGAAGCAAGAATGGCAGAAGACAAAGCGCAACCGTTATCGGGTCCCGATTTCAGAGCTGGTACAAAGTTCAGCGAACTCACCGACCATAAGCCGCTTCTGGGCCACTTCGATGGTGAGCCTGCTGTCCTGGTGCGTCAGGGAGATCAAGTATTTGCGACGGGCGCAGTCTGCTCTCACTATGGAGGCCCACTGGCGGAAGGCCTAGTAGTGGGTGAGACAATACGGTGTCCGTGGCATCATGCCCGGTTCGACCTTCGCACGGGCGAAGCGATCGCGGCGCCGGCGCTCAATTCGGTGTCCTGCTTCACCGTCCGGCGACAGGGTGATCTGGTCATGATCGCTGGAAAACAAGCCCAGGATTTTCGCGTCTCTTGTCCACTGAATCCCTCGTCGGTCGTCATTGTAGGCGCCGGCGCTTCCGGCGCGGCCTGCGCTGATATGCTGCGCGCAAAGGGATATGTAGGACCTATAACGCTGGTTGGAAACGAGGAGCCCGGTCCTGTCGATCGTCCGAATCTCTCAAAGGATTTCCTGGCCGGCACCGCTTCCGAAGACTGGATTTCTTTGCGTACGCGGGACTACTACGAATCCATTCAGGTGGATCTGGTTACGGACGATCCAGCCGTGGCGATCAGTCCGCCCGCTCACGAAGTCACTCTCGCGAGCGGCCGAAAGCTCGGCTATGGCGCGCTCCTGTTGGCAACCGGGGCCGAACCCCGCACGCTTCAAATCGCGGGCGCTAACCTACCGCACGTTCATCTTCTCAGATCCTTCACGGACAGTAAGGCCATCATCACCGCCGCGGCGCGCGCCAGGACCTGCGCGGTGATAGGATGCAGTTTCATCGGTCTTGAGGTGGCAGCCTCGTTGCGCCAGCGCGGGCTGGACGTGACTGTGGTCGGACCGGATTCGGTCCCGCTGGCGCGCATTCTCGGCCCGGATGTGGGCCGGTTCATCCAGCTCTTGCACGAGCAGCATGGCGTTCGCTTCTGCCTTGGTGCGAGACCGCTTATCATCCGCGAGGGTGGGATTGAAATCAGCGACGGACGATCTGTCAAGGCCGATTTGGTTGTGCTGGGGGTAGGTGTGACGCCCAGGACAGAACTGGCCGAACGCGCGGGTCTGAGCGTCGATAACGGGATCTTGGTCGACGAAACTCTGCAATCCAGCATTCCCGACATTTACGCGGCGGGCGATGTGGCGCGATACCCCGACCATATCACACGTGAAAAGGTAAGGATCGAACACTGGGTTGTTGCGGAACGTCAGGGACAGGCGGTCGCCCGGTCCATGCTGGGTATCGGCGGACCCTTTCGCGATGTGCCCTTCTTCTGGAGCCAGCACTATGATGTGGTGATCTCCTATGTCGGGAATGCCCCCTCATGGGAGAGTTGCGACGTCCGCGGAGACTTCGCCGCACGGAACGTCTGCGTCATTTATCGGCGAAATGGCAGGATTGCCGCGGTAGCGACCATCGGGCGGGATCACATCAGCCTCTCCGTGGAGGCTGCCCTGGAGGGGGGCGACAGGCAGGCTCTCGAAACTATCCTTCAGGATCAGTAGCCACGGCCGGGCGCTATCCCCTCTG
>DATDGW010000728.1:0-14693 GCA_036521895.1 Candidatus Sulfotelmatobacter sp.
AGCGCTGCGGTATTGCCTTTCCCTCTATCAGGGCTTTAGCCCCTGATGTACATAGATCATTGCGTAATCTTGGTCGACAGCAAATACACCAGTGGAAAAATAAACATCCACACCAGATCGACAAAGTGCCAGTACAGACCCGACACTTCCACATCCTGCGCGTCATAGTCCTTCGGCTTCAGAAACAGGATGATCGACGCTACAATCAGCCCCAGCCCCAGTGCATGAATCCCGTAGTGAAAAACGTTATCCGCCGGAATCAGAAAATATCCCGCAGCCCAAAGCACAACCAGCACCGGCAGGAACCACTTCCGAAACGCCACCACTCCCAGATAGATCACGCCGATGGTCACGTGCAGCATGTGCATCGCCGTCAGCCCGAAGAACGTAGCAGGGAACTGCGGCGTGTTCTTCGAAATGTCCGCCAGTTCTCCGGTTGCCGCGCCCGCACCCGACAGCTTGAGAAACCACGGGATCGTCAGCCCTTCGCTGATCAGCTTGCTCCACTCCATACCATGCAGCACGATGAACGCCGTGCCGAACGCCATGGTGGCCAACAGCCAGTAACGCGTCCATGTGCGGTCGCTGCGCTGCGCCGCAAACACAGCCATCACCATGGTCAGCGAACTCGACAGCAGGCACGCGGTCATGATGGTGGAGTTGATGATGCTCTGCACGTGAAAGGGTGAGGGCCACTGCGTATAAATCCGGTTGTAGCTGAAGGCGAAGAGCAGCGCTCCGAACGTCAGCGAGTCCGAGGCTAGAAACAGCCACATTCCGACCTTCTTCGAATACGCACCAAACAAAGGCGCCTCATAAGCTCCCGGCACCGCGTGCACGACATCATGCTGAAGCGTGGCGTCAGCCATTCCTGAAGTTCCCCTTTCTGTCATCCTGAGGCAGGCGCCTTTTGCCCGCCGAAGGATTTATGCAACTCGCCCGCAGCGTCGAATCACTCGACGACGTGTCATCTCGCAAATCCCAACAACGCGAACACATAAATCCACAGCACGCCCATGAAATGCCAATACCAGGCCGTGATATCCACCACGATCCGCCGCGCCTCCACCGGTTTGTCGAGCAGGGAAGCGCTCGCCGCCCAAATCAGAGCGATCATTCCCCCCGCTAGGTGTAGCGCGTGTGCAATGGTCAGCAGAAACACAAACGAACTGTTCGGGTTCGTATCCACAAAGAACCCGCGCGCGTGCAACTCTCCCCACGCCAGCCACTGTCCGGCAAGAAATGTGATCCCCAGCAGAACCGTTATCCCCAGCCACGGAAGGGAGTTCTCATCTCCCACCGAAACTCCAGGAATCGATTTCACTGGAGCCAACGCCGCCTGCAGCGCCGCCTTCCTCCGCGCCAGCTCCATGGTTGCAGTACTGACGAGTAGCACAGCGGTATTAATGGCCAGCAGCAGCCAGGGCAAATCTACCCGACCCCAGTCGCGCACGTAGGTGTTCGACGCGCCATCAAACGTCGGCAGCCCCTGCCGCACGATGTATGCGCTGGTCAGCGAGATGAACACCATGCATACGGTGACGATCCCGCACGCCAAGCCCAACCGCGCCCGTCGTAACCGCGCCCCGTAATTCGGGACGTTCCCAGCGCCGCGTCCGTCGTCGCCGCCACCCGCAGGCGGCACCGGAGGCTTGTGCCCGTGCCCTATGTGATCAACCGGAGTCGGAGTATAAGTCGCCATAACTACATCTGCTTCCAACGTAGCCTCACCCGTTGCCGCTCCTCTTCTCGCTCTCCGCAGTCTCCCCAGCGGGTACCCCATTTCTCGCGCGTCGTTTGCGCGAGAAGTGGGGAATTCCTCGCCTTAGTGCGTCGTAACAGTTGCCGGGTCCGTCTGCATCACGTAATCCTTCGGTGCCCCCGGCACGCCATACTCATACGGACCATGATTCACCACCGGAGTCACGCCGCCAAAATTGTCGTGCGGTGGCGGAGTCGCCGTCGTCCACTCCAGCGTCGTCGCTTCCCACGGATTGTCGCTGGCCATCGGCCCCTTGAACATGCTCCAGAATAGGTTCGCTACAAAAATGAACTGTGCCGCGATCGTAATGATCGCCGCATAGGTCATGAACTGGTGAAGCGGCATCAGCTTTTGCAGGTACGCCACTTCCGTATATTGCGAGTACCGGCGCGTTCCACCCGCCAGGCCCAAATAGTGCATGGGCATGAAGATGGCATAGGTCCCGGCCAGGGTGAGGAAGAAGTGGACCTTTCCCCATGTTTCATTCATCATCCGCCCGAACATTTTCGGAAACCAGTAATAGGTCGCCGCAAACATTCCGAAGATGGCCGCTACGCCCATGATCAGGTGGAAGTGCCCGACCACAAAATAAGTATCGTGCAGCTGAATATCGAGCACCGGCTGCGCCAGGAACGGCCCGCTCAGCCCTCCCGAAACAAACAACGAGACGAATCCGATGGCATAAAGCATTGGCGTTTGGAACCGAATGCGGCCCTTATACATCGTCCCCAGCCAGTTAAACGTCTTGATGGCAGACGGCACGCCGATGCACATCGTCAGGATCGAAAACGCAAAGGCCGAGTACGGGCTCATCCCGCTCATGAACATGTGGTGGCCCCACACCATGAACCCGAAGAACCCAATCGACAACATGGCGTAAACCATCGCCCGGTAGCCGAAGATGGGTTTGCGCGAGAACGTCGAAACGACCTGCGAGGCCACGCCCATGCCAGGCAGAATCGCGATGTACACCTCAGGATGCCCGAAGAACCAGAACAGATGCTGCCACAGCAGCGGTGACCCGCCCTTATGGCCCATGATCTGCCCGTTCACCACCACCAGCGGCACGTAAAAGCTTGTGCCCAGATTGCGGTCCATCAGCAACAGAATTCCTGCCGAGAGCAGCACGCCGAACGCCAGCAGTCCAAGAATCGCGGTGATGAACCACGACCACACGGTCAGCGGCATGCGCATCAGCGTCATGCCCTTGGCGCGCAGGTCGAGCGTCGTCGTGATGAAGTTCAGCGCCCCCATCAGCGAAGCGACGCAGAAAATCGCAATGCTTGTGATCCAAAGGTCGGCGCCCAGTTGCTCACCGGGTCCGGCAGAAGGCAGCGCGCTGAGCGGAGCGTATCCAGTCCATCCGTGCAGCGGCGCTCCTCCGGTTACGAAAAAAGCCGCTATGATCACTACGAATCCCACGAACGTCGTCCAGAACGAAAGCATGTTCAGAACAGGGAAGGCCATGTCCGGCGCCCCAATCTGAATGGGTAGGAAGTAATTTCCGAACCCGCCCTGCGGCGCCGTCGTCAGCACGAAAAACACCATGATGGTGCCGTGCATGGTCAGCAGACTGAGATACGCCTCCGGTTGGATCGTCCCCACCAAAGGCAACACCGCGGTCGGCCAGACCAAGTGAATACGCATCAGTAACGACAAAAACATCCCGACAAAAACCGCTGTCAGTGCCAGGAAGAAATACTGAAGGCCAATGACTTTGTGATCGACGCTGAAAATGTATTTCCGAATAAAACCCTGAGGAGCGTGCGCGTGCGGGTTCTCCATTGCGACCATGTTATTGTTTCTCCGCCTCCCGAGCCGCCAGCCACTTGTCGAAATCTTCCTGGCTGACAACGTGCACCATGCCGTGCATTTTGTAATGTCCCAGCCCGCAGAGTTCCGCGCAGGCAATCTCGTACTCGCCCATCGCCGTGGGCTTGAAGTGCATGTGAATGTTCAGCCCCGGCACCGCGTCCTGCTTGAAGCGCAGGTTCGGCACAAAGAAACTGTGGATCACATCCACGGCCCGCAAACTCACATCCACTTCGCGATTGACCGGCAGATACATCGTCCCGGTCACGACGTCATCTTTCGCCGCCGGATCCGTCTGGCTGAGTCCGACCGCGGCCTCGCCGCCCGCCGATGGATCCATCAACTTCGGACTCGTCGAGCCGTACTTTCCATCCGGCCCCGGATAGCGGAAGTACCACGCAAACTGCATGCCGGTAACCTCCACCTGCACCGCGCCAGCCTCAGCCGCGTCAAAGCGCTGGCTTGCCCACACCCTGCTGCCCATCAGGTTCAGCCCGATGAACAACACCGTCGTCAGCAGCGTCCAGGTCACTTCCAGCGTGGTGCTGCCGTGAGAATACGAAACCGGAGGAGAAGAGGGAGTCTCCTTGTACTTCCACACGATGTAGCCCAGCCCCAGCTGCGCCGCCAGAAACACGATCCCCATGAGGATGAACGTGAGAGTGAATTGTCCGTCGATGAAACCCGTTGCGGCAGAAGCGCCTACAGGCAGCCACCAGGTTTTGGCGACAAAAAAATACGTGCTGGTCAGAGTGATCAGCCAGATCAACACCATTAACGCGAGGCCCATTCCCCAGCCCTCCGGGCATGAAACGATTTCCCACGGCCGTTGCCGCGTCCCACAACGCAAGCACCAGTCGGCGGCGAGTGTAACACAGCCATGCGCGAAGAATGCAAGATGTTCTTGAGGAAGAAATCCCCGGAAGGACTTCGCGGCCCCATTCCCGTGCTGTGTTAATTTTTTCTACACATAGGAGAATTTCGAAATGAGGATTGTTCTCGCCTCGGAATCCCCGTTTCGCAGGCGGGCCATGGACTTGCTCGGCCTGCCCTACGAAACCCGCCCCAGCCACATCGACGAAAAGGCCATCCGCGACGACGATCCCGCGCGACTGACTCGCAAACTCGCCGAAGCCAAGGCGCACAACATCGCCGCCGAATGTCCCGACGCCATCATCGTTTCCGGGGATGCGGTTGCGGCCAAAGGCTCCAGGATTTTCGAAAAGCCGCGCACCCGAGGGGAAGCCGCCGAATTTCTGCGAGAATTTTCTGGAAGCACGTTCCAATTCGTGACTTCCATCGCCGTCCTCAACGCGCAAACTCGCCGCATGCTCTCGGCGGTCGAAACGCTCGATATCTCGTTCCGTCCGCTGCTCGACCGCGAAATCGAATACGACGTCCGCAAATACGATGTCCTCAGCTACGCCGGCGCCTTCGAAAATGATGCAGTCCTGCTCTTCGCCGACCGCATCGCCGGAAGCTACAACCTCGGGACAGCGCTCCCGCCCAGTCGCCTCATCGTCCTCCTCCGCGAACAAGGCGTAGAAATCTAGCGCGCACCATAACAGGTTGTCATCCTGAGCGAAGTTGTCGCCCGCGAAGCGGACGACAACGCAGTCGAAGGATCCCTACCCCCCAGAAGATCTCAAGAGCAAAAGCCGGGTGCCCCATGTCTCGCGCGTTCTTTGCGCGAGAAGTGGGCGTTTGCAATTCTCCCCAGAAGCGCGAAGCCCCAGCCCTTCCTTCGTGAACCTTAGTGTCCTTAGTGGTTGAAGGTTTCTACTTCTCCGACCACTCCGGCACTCTCCCCGGAGTCCACGGAGCCCCAGCCACCTCCATATCCTTCTCCAGCTTGGTCAAATCCACCTCGACCAGCGTATGAAGCTTGCCCAACTGTTCCGCAAACTCCGCCGCCGCAATGTTGTACGAATCAACATGCGACTGCGTCGGCTTCGCCAGCGAGAACCGCTCCCCGTCCATCACCGAACTCACCCGATCGCTGACCGACGACGCAATCGGCTCACTCCTCTTCGCCATCTCCACATCCCCGCGCAGCGCCCGCAAGATTTCGCGATCCCGCTGCTCGATGCCATCCGCGACGGCTCCCAGTTGCTTTTCCACCGCCGGGGCCTCCCGCAACGCCGTCCGAATCGCCTTCACCCGTGACTCCACATCCTCAGCCGTATGCAGCGCCCCTGACACCGCCCGATACAGCCGGGTCACCTTGCTCATGAACTGTTCCTGCGCCGCACGGTCTGCCGCATTCATCGAGGCCGAGCCCTCAGTGACCACCTTAAACGTCTGTGGCCCGGCTAGTTCCGTCACCGCGCCGCCGACTTTCTGGAACATCCGCACAGAATACGTCCCCGAAAGCACAAGAGGTCCAAGATCCCCTGAATCCGGAAAATCCTCCTCGCCGTCGTCAGAATGCTTAGGAACCTGCGGAGGCGAATACCGCAGATCCCACGCCGCGCGTTGGAACCCCGCATCCGCACCCGCATCCACTCGCCGGATCGCCGCTCCACTCTCGTCGTACACCACAAAATAAACTTCCGGCTTCGCCTCCTCCGCCTCTGCACGCAGCTCGTCCTTCGTCGGATAGGGAGCCGTCTGATTTTTCTTCGCCGCGTCCTTCTCCGCGTCCTGCCGCTTTTCCTTCTTGGTCTTGATCTTCTCCTTCATGTAAGCCGTAAACACCGCACCATAGGGTGGATTCTCCGCCGTATAAAACGCATCCCCCTGGAACCCTTTCTTCGGCCCGCCCAGCGGATGCCGCTCCACATAAAGCAGCGCACCCTTCACCGGAAACACAGCTACTGCCTGCTCGGTCGAGCCAGCCTTCATCTGTCGCAGTGGCGTGATGTCATCGAGCACATAAAATCCCCGCCCGAAGGTCGCGATCACCAGATCGCTCTCGCGCGCCTGAATCACCATGTCGCACACCGCCACGGTCGGCAGCCCGCCCTTCAGTTGCACCCAGTGCTGCCCGCCATCAATCGTGAACAACGCCCCAAACTCCGTCCCCGCAAACAACAGATTCGGATTCACCGTATCTTCCACAAACGCCAGCACCGGCCCGTTCGCAGGCAGATCGCCGGCAATCGAAGTCCACGTCTTTCCCGCATCGGAAGATTTCAGCAGATACGGTTTAAAGTCCGAATTCTTGTGATTGTCAAAAGCGGCATACACCGTATTCACGTCGAAATTCGACGCCGCCAGCCGGCTCACATACGTCATCTCCGGCACGCCCGCAAACTTTTCATACTTGGTCCAACTCGACCCGCCATCACCCGAGACTTGAATCAACCCGTCATCGGTCCCGACATACAGAAGCCCTTCTTTTTTCGGAGACTCCGCCAGCGCCACAATATTTCCGTAGAAGGACGTCGATTGATTTTTGGCCACCGCATCCGGACCCCACACCTTGCCCATCACCGGCAGCTTGTTGCGATCGATCTGCCGCGTCAAATCTCCGCTGATCGCCTTCCACGTGTCCCCACGATCATCGCTGCGAAACAATTTATTCGCCGCAAAATAAAGTCGCGTATGCGCATGCGGACTCACAATGATCGGCGAATCCCAGTTCCATCGCAGCGGAGGCTCACCCTTACCCTCCAGCGGTTGCAGCACCAACTCCTGCCCCGTTGGCTTGTCGTACCGCACCAGCACGCCGTACTGCGATTCCGAATACACGGTATTAGAATCCACCGGATCCACTTGCGACCGGAACCCATCCCCCCCGGTCGTCACATACCAGTCGCCATTCACAATCCCATTCAAATTCCTCGTCCGCGAAGGCCCACACCACGAGAAGTTATCCTGCGTGCCTCCGCACACGTTGTAGAAGGGAAGTGCATTGTCCACCGCCACGTCATAAAACTGCACCGTCGGCAGATTCGCCTTGAATTCCCACGTCTTCGCGTTGTCCCAGGTCTCATACATCCCGCCATCCGATCCGAACAGCCAGTGTGCGGTATCGTCCGGATCGATCCACATCGCGTGATTGTCCCCGTGATGATTCGTCTCGCTCACCTTCTGCAGCGTCTTGCCTCCATCGAGCGACTCGCGCAGTTGCACCGCCATCACAAAAATGCGGTCCACGTTCTTCGGATCCGTCACCACCCGCGCGTAATACATCGCCCCTTGATCGAAGTCGTTCCGCTTCTCCCAGGTCGCGCCCTTGTCGCTCGACCGGAAAATTCCGCCCTTCCCATCCGCCGCCTCGACGGTCGCATACACCACATTCGGATCCGCCGGAGAAACCGCCAGCCCAATCCTCCCCATATCCACCGAAGGCAGCCCCGACTTCAACTTGTTCCACGTCGCCCCCGCGTCGGTCGACTTATAAATCGCGCTCTCCGGCCCGCCATCGATCAGTGTGAACACATGCCGCCGCCGCTGATACGCCGCCGCA
This sequence comes from Candidatus Sulfotelmatobacter sp., assembly GCA_036521895.1. Classification (GTDB taxonomy): domain Bacteria; phylum Acidobacteriota; class Terriglobia; order Terriglobales; family Acidobacteriaceae; genus Sulfotelmatobacter. Next base: position 7,989 of record DATDGW010000728.1, read on the forward strand.
TACACAATGTCCGGATTCGAAGGATCGATCGCCACATCCGCCACGCCCGTGTTCTCACTGATCGTCAACACGGCCTTCCAGGTCTTCCCTCCATCCCCCGACTTGTAGAGGCCGCGATCCCCGTCCGCTCCCCACAGCGGCCCCTCGGCCGCCACATACACCACCTTCGAATCTCGCGGATCGATCACCACCCGCCCCATGTGCTCCGACTTTTTCAGCCCCAGATTCTGCCAACTCTTCCCGCCATCATCCGACCGGTAAATCCCATCCCCATACCCCACACTGCGCTGCGAATTACTTTCTCCCGTCCCCACCCACACCACCGACGCATCATTCGGATCGAGCGCCACCCACCCAATCGCATACGATCCCTCGCCATCGAACACCGGCGTCCACGTCGTCCCATCGTTGACGGTCTTCCAAACTCCGCCCGAAGCCACCCCTACGTAGTACTCAAACTTGTTCTTCGGATTCACCGCAATCGACATCACGCGCCCAGACGCGACCGCCGGCCCAATCAGCCGGAACTTCAGGCCGGAGAACGTCTCGGCGGTCATCCCGCCCTTCTTCTCCTCCTTCGGCTCCTCGTTCTTCTCGTCCTTCTTCTGATCCTTCTTGGCTTCCTTCTTGCTCAATGCAGGTGCAGCGGCCGCAGATGCCGGTCTCTTGTCGGAGTCTTTATCCGGCGTCTGTTGACCCGCGAGTGGCGCGATGAATGTCACGGACAAAAGGAGAACGAACGTAGCGACTGATTTCATGAAACGCTCCAATCCAAAAGTCATAACGTCCTGAGGCGGGCGTACTTTTCCCGCCGAAGGATCTATGCAATTCGCGGCCCAGAATCCAAAACCGATATGTATACAGGATTTGAATCGAACTAAGAAGCGTTTTTACGGAGACTCTGTGTCCCCAGTCTTTTAACTTGGTTTTTGTCGGCTCAGGATAGAATCCCTGCATGCCCGGCAAGATCCACGGCCACGACACCCGATACGCCAAAATGCAGAAGAACTACTGCTTCGCCTGCGGCCAGAACAACCCCGAGGGCATGCGCCTCAAATTCACCCTCGACGAAGAACGCCAAACCTTCGTCTGCAAATTCCGTCTGGGCAAGCGCTACACCGGACCTCCCGGCCACTGCCACGGCGGCATCATCGCGACCATTCTTGATGATGCGATGGGGAAAGTGAACAAGCTCCATCACGTAATCGCGTTGACGAAGGAAATGACCGTCGAATACCTCAAGCCCGTCCCCCTGCACAAACCGCTGCACGTCGAGGGCAGGGAAGTCAGCGTTCAAGGCCGCGAGCACATCAACCAGGCCGAGATCCTCAACGAAAAAGGAGAAGTCCTCGCCCGCAGCCGCGGCCTTTTCATCGCCATCGACGCCGAAAAAATGTTCGGCAAATTCGTAGAAAGATAGCGGGTGCCCCACTCTTCTTTCGCGTCCTTTGCGAAAGAGGGTGGGGACTTTGACCCCGCGTTTCCGTGTCACCCGAGCAGTCGAACTTGGTTTATGTGGAGCGGGCGCCCCCGCCCCGCTGCCTTTGACTTTGCGTTCATAGGCTGTGAGCCGAATAGAAATTCGAAGGTGCAAAAATGAGCGAGCTAGACAAAATGTTTATCGGCCTTCCAGCCATGCTGAAGGAAGAAGACGACCCACTGCTCTGGAAGTCCCGCATCGCAGTTCTTCTCGATGATTCCGTTTTCGTCATGCGACGATCGAAAAGGGAAGAGAATGCTTCCTTGATCTCGGCGCATGTTCTCACTGGTTTCCGTCCGCACCAATCTCGATGGACGGCGGCTGGCAGATTCGCCTGGCCCATCGGTGCCAAGAATTTTTCCATAACGGGTTGCCTGAGTTCGATTGGTCGGTGACCTTTCAGTTGACGAGAGGCAAGTGGCAACCGGTCGCGAGGTTTGCAGGGAAGAAGAAATTGGTCGTGCGAATCGCGATTCCATCGAGAACCAAACGACACTAACAAGCAGTCCATACTCTCTGGCAGCCCGAGAACAAAGTGATCTTCTACGGATTTCGCAATCTGCCAGATGGCTGGAAATGTGTCGCCAATTCGGAAGAGCTAGTCTCGGCCTCAGAGGAAGAGGGTATCGGCCGGAAGCGCGAGAAACGCAAAGCTCACTGACCCAACCGAACGGCGCCGATACGGTGTTACCGAGAATTGTGAATGGGCTGTAGAATAGGAGAAGCGAGCAGCCATGGGCTGCTGGCTCATCCTTCGCGATCGCGAAAAGGTATCCACGGGTTCAAACCATGTCCCAGAACAACGGTTCCAACACTTCGCTCCGGCTCAAGACCGGCCTCGCCGAAATGCTCAAAGGCGGCGTCATTATGGACGTCACCAACGCCGAACAGGCCACCATTGCCGAACAAGCCGGCGCAGTCGCCGTCATGGCCCTCGAGCGTGTGCCCGCGCAAATCCGCGCCGAAGGCGGCGTTGCCCGCATGGCGAGCCCCAAAAAGATCCGCGAAATCATGGCCGCCGTGTCCATCCCGGTCATGGCCAAATGCCGCATCGGACACTTCGCCGAAGCGCAAATCTTGCAGGAACTCGGCGTCGACTACATCGACGAATCCGAAGTCCTCACCCCCGCCGACGAGTCCCACCACGTCGACAAGCACGCCTTCAAGGTCCCCTTCGTTTGCGGAGCCCGCAACCTCGGCGAGGCCCTGCGCCGTATCGCCGAAGGCGCTTGCATGATCCGCACCAAGGGAGAAGCCGGCACCGGCGACGTCGTCCACGCCGTGAAGCACATCCGCCAGATCGTTCAGGAGATGAAAATCCTCACCGTCCTCGGCGAAGAAGAACTCTACGCCAAAGCCAAAGAGCACCAGGCCCCCTACGAGTTGATTCGCATGGTCGCCAAAGCAGGGAAGCTCCCAGTCCCAAACTTCTCCGCCGGAGGCATCGCCACCCCCGCCGACGCAAGCCTGGTGATGCAGCTAGGAGCAGAAGCGGTGTTTGTAGGCTCAGGCATCTTCATGAAAGACAGCACCACGTTCGCCGATCCCGTCGAAGCCGAGAAGCGCGCGAGAGCCATCGTGAAAGCCGCGACCCACTTCAACGACCCTAAAGTGTTACTTGAAGTCAGCGAAGACCTCCAAGGCGCCATGAAAGGCCTGGCCGTAGCAGGCTTAGACGAAGCACAAATGCTCCAAACCCGAGGCTGGTAGGAAGGGTTGTTGCGTGCGGACTCCATCGCCGAGTTCTTACGTGCGCGCCAGAGCTTTCTACACAGCATCCTTTCCCCCAGCCTCGGAGGGCCGCGAGCCCCCCGGCTGGTATCGAACGGTAGCAATCAATGTCGCGGGTGAAATACATGACCGCAGCGTCGGGGCGGCGACTTCGAGAATTGCGAATTCTTTGATCTCGACCTGGCTGTTCGCCGCGACCGGTGAAAGAATGGCGGAAATCCGCGAAGACACAGGAACTCGGGTCCGGTTCGTCGCCGCACTCAGGATAGGACCAGGGAATCCGCGACTACGGAACCGACCCCGCACCCTGAATGCGGTGATGTAAATCATGACGCCCGACCCCGGCGGCTCATGGTGACAAAACAAGCTTCAAATAAAACATCAACCGCCCTCCGCGGTCAGGTCGCTCTAATCACCGGCGCCACCCGCGGCATCGGCCTAGCCCTGGCCCGCGCCCTCGCCGCCAACCACTGCGATCTGATCTTGACGGCCCGCGACGACAAAGCCCTAGCCCGCATCGGCAGGGAACTGGCCTCCGCCAAAATCAAAGTTCTCGCCCATGCGTCCGACGTCCGCGACCCTCACTCCGTCGACGCTCTCTTCCGCGCCGCGCGCCGCCAATTCAAACGCCTCGACATCGTGATCAACAACGCCGGCATCGCCCACGCCAACCTCTCGGTCGAGACCCTCCCGTTCCCCGTCTGGAAGGATGTCGTCGAAACCAACCTGACCGGCACGTTCCTGGTCACCCAAGCCGCGCTCGCCATCATGAAGCGCGGGGGCACCATCGTGAACAATCTCTCTATCGCCGCCACCCGCGTCTTCGCCGGATGCGCCGCCTACAACGCCAGCAAGCACGGAGCCCTCGGCCTCACCAACACGCTCCGCGAAGAACTGCGTCCTCGTGGCATCCGCGTCATCGCCCTGCTCCCCGGCGCCACCGACACCGACATCTGGACCACCCTCTGGCCCCAAGCCCCCCGCAAAAAAATGATGTCTCCCGAAACGATCGCCCAAGCCACCCTGCAAGCGATCCTCCTGCCCGCCAACGCTACGGTAGAATCTCTCGAAATCCTCCCCACAGTCGGTACCCTATAAACCGCTAGCCTTTCCTCCGGTCCCCAGTCCAATTACAATGCTGACCGCTAATCCACCCGTGGAGGAACTCTCTATGCTGAAATCACCCTTCCTCGTCGCCGCCCTGTTTGCCGCGACGCTCGCTCTCCCTGCACTCGCTCAAGATGCCAAGAAAGACACTCCCGTCAAACCCGCCGACAGTCCCTCGAAGGTCGTCATCGACTCCTGGAACGACATTGGCCGCAAGCTCATCGCCATGGCTGAAGATTTCCCCGAAGACAAGTACGACTTCAAACCCACGCCTGCCCAGCGCACTTTCGCCGAGCAACTGCTCCACGTCGCTGGAGCCAACTATTACTTCACCGATCCTGTGATCGGACAAAAGCCCCCCGCCGGCGAAGACCCGAAGCGTGATCAATACAAGACGAAGGCCGACATCGTAACCTTCGTCAAGAAATCATTCGCTGACGCCGATGCCGCCGTCCAGGTAAAAGGTGACAAGGGAATGTCTGACCTCATCGTCGAGCCCTTTTCCCATCAGCAAGTGCGAATCAGCGATCTAGCCTACGGCTTCATCGAGCACTGCGGCGAACACTACGGACAGCTGGTCGTCTACTATCGCCTGGCCGGTCTGGTTCCACCCGAATCACGCCCGAAAAAGTAATGTTGTAGCCTCTGATGTTTTGTCTGATACGAAGTGTGATTTGTCATCCTGAGCGAGGATTGAGCTTCGCGAATGCGAAGCGCAACCGCAGTCGAAGGATCCCTGCCGCACATAAATCCGTCGGGGTGCCCCACCTTTCTTTCGCGTTCTGAGCGAAAGAGGGTGGGGACCCTGACTTGAGCACGGGATCGAAGAATGACGTAACACGTGTGGGATGGACACTCCTGTCCGTCCAGGTTTTGACCTGGTTCTTGATCTTAGACGTAGGTGGCGCGGATGTAGGACCAGGCAGCTCAACGCAATAGGAACTCAAATCCGGGAACACGAAGACAAAAACGCTGAAGCCCAATTGAAATCTGGGAAGGGCACGACGCAATCGTACCGTTTCAAACCCCCTACCGGTACGCGTAAGGCGTCCGCCTCCTCCGCTCCGGTAACAGCTTAATCATCACCATCCCTGCCACAAATCCCCCCACGTGCGCCCACACGGCCACGCCTCCCACATCACGTCCCGCCTGCGCCAACGACAGCGTAGCCGCCCCTGATAAAAACTGCAGCACAAACCAGTATCCCAGCATGATCCACGCAGGAATATAAAAGACAAACACAAAGAACCACGTCAGCACCCGAGCCCGCGGATACAAAATGAAATACGCCCCCAGCACCCCGGCGATCGCGCCGCTCGCTCCCACCGTAGGAATGTTCGAGTTCGGATAGATCGCCACCTGCGTCGTCATCGCGCACAGCCCGCACATCACATAGAACGCCAGATACGCAAAGTGCCCCAGGTAGTCCTCAATGTTGTCTCCGAAGATGTACAGGAACCACATGTTGCCCAGCACGTGCATCCACCCCGCGTGCAGAAACATCGATGTGAAGAACGGCAGCACGACCTGCTCCAGGGTGTACCGATGCGACCCCGACAGAAACGCCGCCAGCTGCGCCGGAACTTCTCCATACTGCCGCGCGAACAACTCGGCGCCCCGCGGATCCGTCACTTGCTGCATCCATTGCAGCAGGAAAATCAGAATATTGATCCCGATTAACAATGAATTCACATACGGCGTGCTGTATCGTGGTTGGTCGTCTTTAATCGGAAACATGGCAGATTTGATAAGTTAGTACTACAGAGTACAACAAGTTCTGTTGGCCGCCGTCAGGGACAGCGTTTCGCCCGTGTGGGACGGACACTCCTGATGGTCCAGGTTTTGACTTGTGCTCTTGATGTTCAACTTTCGGCGGCAATCGGGCTGCCTCAGCCGCGAACGCCGGCCCTGAGCAAAGCCGCGAAGCGGCGAAAGGATCCAGCCCACGACGTAAGTCGTGGGTGGCCATCGAAATTGGCACAACTAGCCCCGGAAGGGCGAAAAAAAAATCACGCAACCGATCTCGTTCGGACAGCGCCTTCGTTGACGCACATCGCTGTCTGAATCGACAAGGCGGGCCGGATCGTCCAATTACACAATTAGTCAATCACCAAATCACCCAATCCCCCATGAACTCCGTCCTCATCATCGACAAGCCCGCCGGACTCACCTCTCACGACGTGGTCAACCGCGCCCGCCGCATTCTCCGCGAACGCTCCATCGGTCATCTCGGCACCCTCGACCCCATGGCCACCGGGGTTCTTCCGCTGGTCACCGGCAATCTGACCCGCCTGGCCCAGTTCTACACCGCCTCCGAGAAAACCTACGAAGGCACCATCCGCTTCGGTTTCGCCACCGATACCTATGACGCCGAAGGCGAACCTACC
>DATDGW010000729.1:0-7058 GCA_036521895.1 Candidatus Sulfotelmatobacter sp.
CGCTCTTCCACGCTGTGGAACCGGCGGCCATTCCGAGCGCAATCCAAATGCCCAGCGCCAACCATTCGTAGAGCGTGAAGTGGCCAGGGACTAGCGGGACTACTTTCATCAGAGCCATGGCGATGCCGACCCCGAGGCCGAACCGTGCGACGGCGCGTTCCGCGGCCGAGAGCGAGATCACGGCGGACTTGGCGCGCGCGAGGGCTAGGCATGCGGCGCAGGTTGCCGACCATCCGATGGCACAGGCGACCGATCCCACTTCGGTGACAGGAACCAGGATCGCGTCGCCCAACAGCATACACGCGGCGGTCGCAAGACCCACGCAGAGAACTGCTGCCGACGGAGTTTGGTGTCGCGCGTGAACCGTGCCGACGCGGGAATCGATCATGCCGCGGCGTCCCAGGGCAAAGAGAAGGCGGCTGGCGGCGACGAAATTTCCGTTGAAGCATTTGAACAGTGAAAGCAGCGCCGCGGCGAGGATGATTTGAACGATCCAGCGCGAGCCCAGCGCTTGCTGGAAGGCCACTGCGGTCATGAATTTTTCACCGGTCAGTTGGCGCCACGGAGCTACGAATGAGACCGCTGCGACGATGCTGGCGTAGAAGAGGATGCCGATGACGATGGCCATCCAGATGGCGCGAAAGAATCCGCGAATGCGGAAATCGGGGCTGGCCTCCTCGGCGGCTTTGCCGACCGATTCGAATCCCGTCATGAAATAGGGGACGATCTGGATCACCAGCAGAATCGACATCCACGGCGTGTGCGTGAACAGGGGCCGGATGTTCGCAGCTGAGCCGCGGTTTACGCCGAGCGCGACGAACAGTACGAAGAGAGCGAGGGTACCGAAGCTGGTCCAATTTTGAAATGTCGCGCTCAGGCGGATACCGCGAAAATTCAAGACCGTGAGCAGCGCAGTCAGGGCGAGGCCGATAACGAGGTGCAGAAGATACACGGGGCGTCCGGCGATGCGGTAAAGTTCTATCGAATCGAGTCCGGGGACGATATAGCCGGCGATGCGGCCAACGGCGACGGCTTCCCAGGGGCAGACGATGAAGTAGGCAAGCGTCATCATCCAGCCGGCGGCGAAGCTGACGGGACGTGAAAAAACGGCGGAGGTGTAAGCAACTTCTCCGGCGGCATCGGGCATGGCGATCACGAGCTTGCCGTAGACCCATCCAATGGGAAGCAGAAGCGCGCCGCCGATCACGAAGCCGAGGAGAGCGCCGAGCGCGCCGCCGCGCAGCAGCCAGTCGTCCATGATGACGAGCCAGCCGACGCCGACCATGGTTCCCCAGCCGAGCGTGAAGTAGTCGGTGGCGCGGAGTTGGCGGGCGAGAGTGTTCACGAGGGCCGTTGTGGGAGTGGCGCGAATTATAAAGCATCGCGGCCTCCGGCTTCCGGAAGACCGTTCTTTCCAGTCGAAAGCCGGAAGCCGAATGGCGGGAACCGGACGCCGAACCGGCTTTTTGCGTGGTAGTATCGAAATCAGCCCTGCATGACACCTCAACCCCTGATCTGGACAGGCAGCCCTGCGGATTGGCCTTGTTTCGCGGAGCGGGGTTTCCATCGATAAATGACATCTTCTGCCAAATCTCGCAAACGCGTGCTCAGCGGCATGCGCTCGACTGGCAAGCTGCACCTGGGCAACTATGTGGGCGCGCTGCAGAATTGGGTGCGCATGCAGGACGAGTACGAGTGCTTCTTCATGGTCGCTGACTGGCATGCGCTCACGACCGATTACGCCGACACGTCTCGCATAAAAGAGAATTCGCTCGAGGTCACGCTGGACTGGCTGGCGGCGGGCCTCGATCCGGAGAAGTCGGTGATTTTCATCCAGTCGCACATTCCGGCGCATGCGGAGCTGCATCTGCTATTTTCCATGATCACGCCCTTGGGGTGGTTGGAGCGCGTGCCGACGTATAAAGAGCAGCGGGAGAATATCAAGGACAAGGATCTGGGGACGTACGGATTCTTGGGATATCCGGTGCTACAGGCGGCGGACATTCTGGTTTATAAGGCCGATTGTGTTCCGGTGGGCGAGGATCAGGTCGCGCACGTGGAACTGACGCGGGAGGTTGCGCGGCGGTTCAATCAGTTCTACAGCCCCGTGGAGCACTCTGCAGCTTATCCTGTCATGCCAGGCAGCCTTCCGGCAGTCGGTCCACGAAACGTATTTCCTGAGCCGCAGGCGCTGCTGACTCCGGCGGCGAAGTTGCCGGGGACCGACGGGCGCAAGATGTCGAAGTCGTACGGGAATACGGTGATGCTGACCGATCCGGAGCCTGTCGTGCGGCAGAAGTTGAAGACGATGGTAACCGATCCGGCGCGGGTGCGGCGGTCGGATCCGGGCAATCCGGATGTGTGTCCGGTGGGGAGCCTGCACAAGATCTTCAGCGACAAAGCCACGATGGCCAAGGTAAATGACGGCTGCCGGTCGGCGGGGATTGGGTGCATCGAGTGCAAGGGCTGGGCCGCTGATGCTCTCGTGCAATTGCTGAACCCGATGCAGGAGCGGCGCAAGAAATTTGAGGAGAATCCGCGGCTGGCCTGGGATATTCTGGAGTCTGGCACGGAGCGCGCGCAGGAGGCGGCGGGCAAGACCATGGACGATGTTAGGGCGGCGATGGGGATGTCGCTGGGGCATCAGGGGCCGAAGTAGTGGGCCCAAACCTCCACTTCTCGCAAAGGACGAGAAATGGGGTACCCGAGCCAAAGTGCATGGGTCCTTCGCTTCGCTCAGGATGACAAGGCTTAAGAGTTAATGACGGACAATGCAAAACTCGAAGCGGTGAACGGGCAGGTCGCGACTGCGCCGGCGGTTGTTGCCGGGGTCAATGCTCGCAAGGATGCGGCGAAGAAGGAAGAGAGCGACTCGCCGTTTGCGGTTGCGGTGACCGACGTCTACGAAGGGCCTCTCGACCTGCTGCTCGACCTGATCCGCAAGCAGGACATCGATATTTACGATATTCCGATCGCGAAGATTACGGCGCAGTATCTGGCGTATGTCGAGAAGATTCGCGAACTGGACGTGAACGCGGCGGCGGAATTTATATACATGGCCGCGGTGCTGATTCACATCAAGTCGAAGATGCTGCTGCCGCGCGATCCGGATGCGAAGCCGGAAGAACAGGAAGATCCGCGCAGCGAGCTGGTCAACCGGTTGCTGGAGCATGAGAAATTCAAGTCAGCGGCGCAGATGCTTTTGCAGAAGCAGCAGATTGAAGATGCGGTACTGTCCAATCCGTCGCTGAAAGAATTCCTGGAGGCGGAGGGCACCGAGCCCGAAATTGCCGCCGACGTGATCGATCTGGTCAAGACATTTCAGCAGGTGCTGGAGCGGGTGAGAACGCGCCCGGTGCTCAACGTCGATGAGGAAACGGTCACGGTGGGGCAGATGATCGATTATCTTCGGCGCCGACTCGATCTGGAGGAGCGGCCGATCCGGCTGAAGCAGTTGCTGATGCGGGTTCCGTCGCGGCCGGCGCTGGTGTGCATGTTCCTGGCGCTGCTAGAGATGGTGCGGTTGCAGGCGATACAAGTGCGACAGGAGAAAATGTTCGGCGAGATCGCGGTCCGCAAGCACACGCACTTCGACGAGATCATGAAAGAACAGTCGGCAGTGCGCGACGACTGGAGATGAATCGTACCTTGCTATGAGTCTTAAAGCTCAACTCGAAGCCATTATCTATGCGGCGGAAACGCCGATTACGCTGGAGCAGATGACACAGCTAGTGATGGAGAGCGTCATAGCCGCGGGTGCGGCGGACGAGGTGAAGTCGCGCGTCCGGTCGTGCCTGGAAGAGCTTGTCTGCGAATATGGCGGGCGCGATCACGGCATTGAGATTCGGCAGGTTGCCGGCGGATACCGCATGTCAACCAAGCCAGAGCAGCACGAGGTGGTGCGCTCGTTCGCGAGGAGCCTCAAGCCGCCGATCCGGCTGTCTCTGCCAGCGCTGGAAACTCTCGCGGTGATAGCTTACAAGCAGCCGGTGACCGTGCCGGAGATTAACGAGATTCGCGGGGTAGATTCCGGGGGGGTGATTGGGACGCTGCTCGACCGCAAGCTGATTACCACGGCGGGGCGCAAGCAGGTGATTGGGCGTCCGATTCTTTACAAGACGACCAAGGAATTCCTGATGCGGTTTGGGCTGAAGGATGTAAACGAGTTGCCCAGCATGGAGGAGTTCGAGAAGCTGGTGGCGGAGTCGTTTCAGGCGGAGTTGATTCCGGCGGAGAGCGCGCCGGCCGAGGATGCAGAGCCGGCTACCGTGAGTGAGGCATCAGAGGGTGAGTCAGGCAGCGAAGTATCGGAAGAGGAGAAGGCGGGCTGACGGCTTATTGTGTTGTCCCCTTCGACGCTCTTCGCTTGCTCAGGGCAGGCTTTCCGCGACTTGCTCTTCCTTTTTGTTCATCGATCCAGCGCTGAAGCGCTGAGCTAAATTGTTTTGGCCCCTCCGGGCTCGGAAGCTTATTTTCTTCACGAGCACGGCACTCAATTGCCACTGAGATTTGGAATTTCTTTATGCCGCTCGAACGGCTCCAGAAGATTATCGCTGCTGCTGGAATTACGTCCCGCCGGAAGGCGGAAGAGCTGATAGCGGCGGGGCGTGTGCAGGTCAACGGAACCGTGGTGACGGAACTCGGAACCAAGGCGGATCCGGAGACGGATCATGTGCGCGTGAACGGAAAGCTTTTGCAGGGCGCGCAGCGGCACACCTACCTTTTACTCAACAAGCCCAAGGGCTATGTCACCACGATGAGTGATCCGGAGAAGCGGCCAACCGTAATGGATCTGATTCACGGAGTCAAGGGACGGGTGTATCCGATCGGGCGTCTCGATTACGCCAGCGAAGGGTTGCTGCTGCTGACCAACGACGGCGACCTCACGCACCGGCTGATGAAGGCGGCTTCGCACGTGGCCAAAACCTACGTGGTGAAAGTTGCTGGCACACCCAAGGAAGAGGCCATTGCCAAGTTGCGTGCAGGAGTGTCCATCGCAACAGACGACGGGAAGCGCGTGAAGACCGGGCCTGCGCTGGTACGCATCGTGAAAGAAGCCGCGAATCCGTGGTACGAGATCACGCTGTTGGAAGGTCGCAACCGGCAGATCCGACGCATGTTTGAGACGGTGGGGCATCATGTGGAGAAGATCAAGCGCGTGCGCTATGGACCGCTGACGCTGGATGTTCCGCCCGGAAAGTTTCGATCGCTGACACTGCGGGAAATCGAAAAGTTGAAATCCGCCAGCACCACGGGCGCGACGCGGGGCAAGCAACCCGCAAAGTGATGTACGGCGAGCAATGAGCCGATTCTTTGATCTGGTTTCGAAGCCGGCGCGCGAGATGAGCGGATTTCCTCCGGCTCCGGCGCCGAGGCGCTCAGCGCTCGACCCTCAGCCGCGGCTCATCAAGCTCGACTCCAACGAAAATCCATTTGGACCGTCGCCGCGCGCGCTGGAGGCGATGCAGCTGGCGCTGGGTGCGGCGAACTCCTATCCGGACGACGACTGCTCCGAGTTGGGCCGCAAGCTGGCTGCTTACCACGATGTGCCGAACGAACAAGTTCTGGTAACCGCAGGCTCGACCGCGCTGCTGGGACTGCTGTGCCAGACGATGCTCGCGCCGGGGCTGAATGCCGTGACCAGTGAGCGGTCGTTCACCGTGTATGCTATGGCGGTGCGCGCCGTCGGGGCGGAGTTGATTGAGGCTCCGATGCTCGACGATGGGCTCGCCTTGGACGCGATTCTGGAAGCGATCAACGAAGATACGCGTATTGTGTTTCTGGCGAATCCAAATAATCCAACCGGTACGATGCTCGCGGCCGAGCCGGTCGACAAGTTTATTGCCGAAGTTCCTGGGCATGTCGTGGTGGTTCTGGACGAGGCTTATTACGAGTTTGCATCGTACTTCGCGATGCGGCGGAAGGTTGAGTATTCCGGGTCGCTGAAATATCTGCGGCAGGGCGGCAGCGTAGTTGTGCTCAGAACTTTCTCGAAGGCGCATGGACTGGCTGGGCTGCGCGTGGGATATGGCTTGGGTCCGGCGGAACTGCTGGCATATTGCGCGCGCATGCGCGACACGTTTTCGGTGTCGACGCTGGCGCAGGCCGCCGCCGTGGCGGCGCTCGACGATGTGAACCACGTTGGGCGGGTCGTTTCCAACAATGCGGAGCAGGCGCAGATTCTGGGTGTGGGATTGTCGGAGTTGGGGTACCGCGTGGTTCCGACGGCGGCGAATTTTCTTTATTGCGATTTGGGCGAGGATGCTTTGGGATTTGCCGAGCGATTGCGCGGTGAGGGAGTGAGCGTGCGTCCGTTGGGTGGGTGGGGCGCGCCGGAGTGCATTCGGGTGAGCATTGGGACGCCGGAGCAAAATCAGGTCTTTCTGCGTGCGGCACGGAAGCTCGCCGGGACAACGTAGATGTACCTCAGGGGCTAAAGCCCTGCCCTCGAGAGGCGGCTTTACCGCAGCGCTGAAAGCGCTGCGCCACCCAAAAGCGGCGTCCCCAACCTCAAGTTCCCAACTACGATGCGGGGATTCTGGCGGCGCCGTAGAGGCCGGCGTCGCTGCCTAGCAGGGCGCGGGTGATGATTGTTTTTTTGCGCGTGTAGCCCGCCATCTGGGCGGACACGCCGTCCTTCTTCTCAAGCGGATCCTCCGGCGCCGTTGCGGCGTAGACGAGGGAACGCTCCCGCAGTTCCGCAAACATTTGCGGGGCGAAGGCGTCCCATGCGCTGGCAACGCCTCCGCCAATCACGAACATATCCATGTTCAGCACGTTGATCAGACCCGCGAGCAGGATTCCCAAAACCTGTCCGAAGCGGTGGAAGATGCGGCGTGCATCCGGGTCTCCCTGAATAGCGAGGTTGTAAATCGAACGGGCGCTGAACTCCGGGTCGGAGTTAGCAGCCTTCGCCAGTCCGGGCGCCTGCCCGGCGGCAATCGCCTCGCGAGCCATGCGAACCACTGCAGTCGCCGAGGCGTAGCGTTCGGCACAGCCGTGATTGCCGCAGCCGCAGGGGACGCCGTCTGGTTCGATGGTGACGTGGCCAAACTCAC
>DATDGW010000730.1:0-9385 GCA_036521895.1 Candidatus Sulfotelmatobacter sp.
AGGCAGAGTTCGTAATATTTGCGCAGGCGGGGATGGTTGAGGTCGAGTCCAGCGTCGCGGAAGCGGCGGTCGAGGGCGTCGTTCTCGTCGCGGAATTCCCATGTGGCAACGGCGGCGGAAATTTTCTGAAGCGTTTCCGGATCAAAACCCAGGGCCTTGCCCATTTCGCGCGCGGCCATGCGGTTGCGGTAGGTAATGACATTGGCGGTCATGGCGGCGCCGCGCTCGCCGTAACGCTGGTAAACGTACTGGATAACTTTTTCGCGCTCGTCGCCGCTGGGGAGGTCGAGATCGATGTCGGGCCACTCACCGCGTTCCTCGGAAAGAAAACGCTCGAAGAGCAGCTCCATGCTGACGGCGTCGACCGCGGTGATGCCGAGCGAGTAGCAGACGGCACTGTTGGCGGCGGAACCGCGTCCCTGGGCAAGAATGTTTTGCTCGCGGCAGAAGCGGACCAGGTCCCAGACAATGAGGAAGTATCCGGCGAGTTTGAGCCTCTCGATGAGATTCAGTTCGCGCTCAATCTGGCGCCGGGCGCGGGTTTGCATGTCGGGCGCGGCGCGGCCGTAGCGCTGGCGGAAACCTTCCCAGGCGCGCTCGCGCAGAAATGAATTCATGGTCTCGTCTTCGGGCACGGGATAACGCGGAAATTCGTAGCCCAGATCGTTGAGGGTGAATTCCAGGCGCAAGGAGAGTTCGAGCGTGTTGCTGATGGCTTCGGGCAGGTCGGCGAAGAGTCGGTGCATCTCCTGCGCGGATTTCAGGAAGCGCTCGGAGTTGCGGGAGAGAAGGCGTCCGGCGGTGGACAGAGTTCGGTGATGGCGGATGGCGGTGAAGGCGTCGCATAGTTCTCGAGCTTTGGGGGTGGCATAGCCGACTCCGTTGGTTGCCAGCAGAGGAAGGTGCAGCGAGCGGGCGATGTCGATTGCGGCACGGTTGCGGGATTCTTCTTCGCGCTGGAAGTGGCGTTGTAGTTCGACGTAGACATTTTTTGGCCCGAAAATGCCGACGAGTTGATCGACTTGGCGGTGGGCTTCGTCGATGCCGCCGTGCTGTAGGGCCGCGGCGAGCGGGCCTTCGGCGCCTCCGGTGAGGCAGATGAGGCCTTGGGCGTGTTCTTCGAGTTCTTGCGCGCAGACTGCGCCTTCGCCTTTTTTGGCGCGCAACTTCATTTTGGTGATCAGGCGGCAGAGATTCTGATAACCGGCGCGGGATGCGACGAGAAGGGGAAGGCAAAATGATTTGTCATTCCGAGCGGGGAGAGGAATTCCTACGTTCTTCGGGGACTGCTGGGAGTAAGGATCCTTCGACTCCGCAAGTGCTGCACTTCGTGCAGCACTTGCTCCGCTCAGGATGACAGGGTGGAGGGAGGAGCAGGTCACTTCTGCTCCCATGTGCGCTTTGATCTCCATTTTCTTTGCGGCCAGGTGAAAGCGCGGGGCGCCGTACACGCCGTCGGTGTCGAGCAGCGCCATGGCCGGCAGTTTGAGCTGGGAGCAGACTGCGGCTAACTCCTCGGGCAGGGAGGCACCTTCGAGAAAGCTGAAAGCAGAGCGGGCGTGGAGTTCGACGTAGGACAAACCCATTCACCACAGAGACACAGAGGCACAGAGAAGACCTAAAACTAAAAAACAAGATTTTCAAAGATTTTCTCTGTGTCTCTGTGCCTCCGTGGTGAAAAATCGTCAGTCATAGGTACCTTCCACGAACCAGCCGCCGCCTAACAGGTCGTGCACGAGGCGGTAGAAAGAGATGACGTCGCCGTTGCGCAGAGCGAGGTCCCACTCGTCGCGCGACCAGGCTTCGCGCTCCCACCAGTCGCCGGAGGCGCGCCAGGGGCCGGCTTTCCAGAGCACATCACCCTGCACTTCTTTTTTCTTGGTACCCGCCACGCGAACGGGCTGGCCGTTTTCCAAAGTCACGTTCACGCGCAAGG
Organism: Candidatus Sulfotelmatobacter sp.; assembly: GCA_036521895.1. Classification (GTDB taxonomy): domain Bacteria; phylum Acidobacteriota; class Terriglobia; order Terriglobales; family Acidobacteriaceae; genus Sulfotelmatobacter. Next base: position 1,937 of record DATDGW010000730.1, read on the forward strand.
GCGGACGGAAGCGGCGCAGGGCAGTAACGGCGGCGGTTGCGGCTGCCGAGTCCGGACTTTTTTTCTGCGGAGTTTTGCGCGCGACCTCAGCCACAAAGCGGCGCATGCGAAAGCCGTCCGGATGGTGCGTGTCGAGCAACTCCAGCGCGCCTACTTTGTTTTCCCCGACCATGCCGGCGATGCGGGCGAGGGTGAGTTCCAGTTTTTCCGGCTCCGGCGAGGGAGGCAGGAACAGGCCTCCCTGGGCGGATCGCGGATGTGCGGGTTCGGCGGCCAGATGGATCTTCATGATGGGCGCTCCTGGGGGATGTGCATTCAAATCCAGTTGCAGCAATTTGAGAAAAACCTTGGCGTCGAGCATGGGAACAGGCAAGCGCAGGGTGCGGACGAATTGCTGATTGTTGATTGCTGATTGCTGATTGGAAGATGTTAGATTTTCGAGTTCCAGCGTGAGACGCAGTTCTTGCGTGGCCAGAGCGCGCGAACCTAAACGGGCGCAGATTTGCTCGAGCATGCGATTCAACAGGAAGGCCAATGGTTCGAGCAGGACGATCGGGTGCTCCAGTTCGACTGCTTCTTCAAACACCGGGGGCACCTCGACCGGGACCAGCGTGCGCGAAGCCCTGCCGCGGGCCAACTGCTGCAGGCGCAGACCTGCTTGTCCGAAACGTTCGCTGAGGGAAACTTCCGGCAGCGCGGCCAGGCCACGCAGGTTGCGTATGCCCCAGCGGTCTAGGGTTTCGAGCAGGCGGGCGGCGGATTTTTTGTCATCTCCTTCCAGTCGGTCGGCGAACAAAATCTCCAGGGGCAAGGAGCCTAATTGCTCGGCTTCTTGGCTTGCGGGAATCACCGTGACCCCGGGAAACCCACGAGCGGCGAGCACGGCCGCGTCGGGATTGGAAGCTACGGCAACTTGGGCGGCGAGCCCGAGCGTGGTGGCGCGTTGGTGGATGGCGCGGGAAATTTCCGGCAGAGGTCCGAGAAGAGATTCCATGCCGGCGAGATCGAGCAGGGCGGTGTCGCAGGCCGCATCTTCCACATACGGGGAGAACGATTGGGCGCAATCGAGCAAGGCGGCGTGCGCAGCGGATTCCTGCAGTGCAGATCGCGGGCGCAAGGCGAGTTCCGAGCACAGTTCGGCTTGGGCTTTGGTCATGCCCGGCGCAATGCCCATGCGGGCGGCCTTTTCATTTACCGCGATGGTTTTTTCCAACGGAGGTTTGCCTTCGAGAATGGCAACGGTGCGCGCCTGCAGTTCCGGTTCGGCGCGCAGAGCAGCCGCCACAGGAAAATTCGGAACGTAGATGCAGGCAAACGGCATGAGGTTGAGTCATTACGTGGAGTGGATATTCATCCAGCCCAGGCGGTTTTGGTTTCGAACATGACCGAGCGCGCAGGTTTGCGATCCAGACGGGAGCGAACGAGTTCCGCGTTGATATCGAGTCCGGTGAACAGTTGGGTGTGCGGGGGATGGACAATTTGCGGAGGTGGGAATGGGGGATAAATGGTGCCGTCCCTACGGGACTCACTGGGTTTTTCCGCTGCTACCCGGCACTGCCGTGCCGGGCTTTGCCATGCCGCCGCTTCGCGGCTGGAGTCTGATAGTCCTGACTGCACCGCTTTAAGACTGAATTCTGATTGCTTCCTTGCCATCCTTTCTTGATCGCTAGCGCCCAGTTGCAGCAGCAAGGAAGAGCAGCTTCCGGCGATGGGGTGGCGCTCGATAGCCAACAGGATTGTGGGTTTGTTTTCTACCGCGCGGCGGAAGCGGAACCATGTGGTCAGCGGAATGCGGCGGGCTGCTTGCTGCGGCAGGTCGCCGAGATCGAGGATGATCAGGCCGAAGCCTCCGCTTTCAAGAAGCAGATCGGTGGCGCGCAGGACTTGCTCCATGCGATGTTCTGTCTGATCTGTGCTGCGTGTCTTCATTCGATTTTCTGAGCTCTGATGAATTTGCTTCCCCGAGCTACTGTGTTTCTGCGGGAAACTCTCACCGCAGCGCACCCACAGCAATCGTTCCAGTTCCACACCAGTTGCTACGGCGGAGTCGGGATCGAGCGCGTCACTGGCATCAACCACCGCGCAGAATTCTCCGCGTTGCGTGGCGGCGGCCAGAGCGGCCAGAAGCAAGGTGGTGCGGCCTGAGGAGGCGGGGCCGCAGATTTCGGTCAGGCATCCGCGGGGCAGGCCGCCGGTCAGGGCGTCGAGAACAGGCACGCCGCTCGAAACCATTTCCGGCGCTGGCCGAATATCGAGTTGCGACGCTGGAGTGACGTACGCCAGACGGGGGTCGGCGGTTGCGCCAGACAGGCTCGGGCGGACTCGTTGAGGTGGAAGTCCCTCGGTCAGCTCAGACAGCAGAGACACTTCCGGACCTATTTGGGCGTCAAAGACAAAAGGGCGGCCCAGGGCCGCCGAAGTGGAAACCACTGCGGAAGACATAAGATTCCTCGGAAGATTTCAGGGAACGCCGGGGCTGGTGTACAAAGATTGGAGCCGCGGAGGCGTTTTCGCTTTTTATTCGCCTTTAAGGATTCTGCTCCGAAGGGGTGGGTTTGTCAAGCCGGGAGCTAAAAAAGCTTTTCACCGCCAAGATCGCTGAGAAAGCCCGCAAAGGACGCGCGAGCTGCCGCATCCTGCCGCGCTCAAATATTGCGATTGCTTACCTTGGCGGTGGACGTGCGTCCAAGCCATCACAACGCAACGCTCGTGCTCAATCCCTGTCCTCCCATCCACGTTGTGACCGACTCGGCGGCTCGATCCTTGCCGCGAAAAAAGAGCTCCCCTATGCACAAAGTCCGTTGGCTTGCTTTGTTGTCCACTGTTTTGTTGATTTCAAGTTTTAATCATGCGCAAACCGCCACCGGCGAAACTCTCATGCTCGATCTCCCGCGGCAGAGCCAGCATGCCGTGGTGATGCAACGCATCGGCATCACCGACATTACCGTGAACTATCATCGGCCGCTCGCTAACGGCCGCCAGATCTGGGGCAAACTCGCGCCTTACGGACAAGTGTGGCGTGCCGGCGCCAACGAAAATACAACCATCAGGTTCACCGATCCGGTGACCATTGAAGGCCAGCCGCTCGACAAGGGAACGTATGGGCTGCACATGATTCCCGGTGAGAACCAGTGGACGGTGATCTTCTCAAAGAACGCGACCTCGTGGGGAAGCTTCACCTACAAGCAAGAAGAAGATGCCCTGCGCGTCAAGGTGAAGCCACAAGCGACCGAGCTCCACGACGCGCTGGCCTACGATTTCGACGAGGTCAAGCCGGACTCTGCGGTCGTCACCATGCGCTGGGATAAAGTTGCGGTGCCGTTCAAGGTCCAGGTCAAGGTGAACGATCTGGTCGTAGCCAGCATTCACCGGCAATTGCATGGACTCAACCAGTATTACTGGGAAGGATGGGATGACGCGGCCGGATATTTCCTGGCGAACAAAATCGATCTCGACGAAGCACTGAAGGATGAAGAGCTGTCGATTCAGGCCGAAGAGCGCTACGACAATGTGATGAACAAATCGCACATTCTAGAAGCCATGGGGCGAAAGCAGGATGCCGAAATCGCTCGAGATAAAGCGCTCGGCATGGCCAACGCGCTGCAACTCTACGTATATGCGCGGGGTTTGCAGGGAGAAAAGAAACAGGATGAGGCGATCGTGGTCTACCGTTCGAACGCCAAGAAGTTTCCCGACTTTTGGACCTCGCATCTTGGCATGGCGCGGGTCTACAGTGCGCTGGGAGATTTTGACAACGCAGTCAAGGAAATAAAACTGTCCATGGCCGAGGCTCCTGAAGCTAATAAGACTGCTTTAGAGGGCTACGTGAAGCGACTGGAGGCGAAGGAGGATATTAACCGGTAGCGGGCGGGACATTCGATGGGGCGGCAGCGCGAACTGTGACATGATGGAAGGATGAAGAAACAAGCGTCCGATCAACAGTTTCACGACCGCCGTTATCAGGAGCGGAAAAGGGCTGAAGCGGCGAAGCAACTGCCTAAGAAGAAGGCGGCGCCTCGCGAGGTTCCGAGTTCGGCCGTTCCCGGCGAAGCCGCAAAGGAAGGGACAAGCTCCTAGCCCGTGTTATGCAAGCCGGCGGCGATGCCGTTGATGGTTGCACCCAACGGATACTCGAGGTTTGAGCTTGGTTGTCCCTGTTGCTTGCGCCGCAAAAGCTCCACCTGGATCAGGCTCATGGGATCGACGTAGGGATTGCGCAGGCGGATGGACCGGGCCAGCACGCGGTTGCGTCCCAGCAATTCGCGCTGGCCGGTGACGCGGAGGATCATGCGGCGGGAGCGCAGGAACTCTTCTTCCAGCATGGCGAAGACACGCTGGCGCAGCTCCGCCTTGTTGACCAGCCCGGAATAGTCGCGCGCGATGCCGAGATCCGCCTTGGCCATGCCCAATTCCACGTTGCGCAGGAGTTCCGAGAACACCGGGAACCCGCGCGCGATCTGTCGCAGAAGCTGCTCGTGCCCGGCGCCATTTTTGGCGAATTGCTCCAGGGCGTGGCCCACGCCGAACCAGGCGGGCACAGCATGCCGGCTCTGCATCCAGCCGAAGACCCAGGGGATGGCGCGCAGATCTTCGAGCCGCCGGCCCTTGGTGCGGCGGGACGGGCGCGATCCGATGCGTGCCGTGTCCAGTTCATTGACCGGAGTGGCCTGCTCGAAGTATTCCAGCACGTCGGGATTGTCGGCGATGTCACGGCGATAAACGCGGTACGCCTCTTGCGACATCTCCTCGACGGCTTCCTCCCAGCGAGGCGGCTGCTGGGGGTTGTTCTCGCCATGCAGCGTCAGGGTTTCCATACTCGCCGCGACCATCAATTCCAGATTCCATTCGGCGAGAACCGGGTCGGCATATTTCCAGTTGAGAACTTCGCCCTGCTCGGTGATGCGTATGTGGCCGGAAAAACACCCCGGGGGCTGCGCGAGGATCGCGGCATGGGTAGGGCCACCTCCCCGGCCAACCGTTCCACCGCGGCCATGAAAGAGACGAAGTTTCACTCCCTTTTCCTGCGCGGCGCGGTGCAACTCACGGTGAGCCTTATAGAGTTCCCAAGTGCTGGTGAGCATGCCGCCGTCTTTGTTGGAGTCGGAGTAGCCGAGCATCACTTCCTGCCAGCGTCCCCAGGAATCGAGCAGAGGCCGATACTCGGGATCGCTCCACAGGCGGCGCATGACGGCGCCGGCGCTGCGGAGTGAATCGATGGATTCGAACAGCGGCACCGGCATCAAGCCGGGATCGTCGATAGATCCCGCGACTTGAACTCCGGCTGCCTTCGCGAGTTGGATCACGGCCAACACATCGTTCTCAGATTCCGCGCCGCTGATGATGTAGTTACGAATCGAGATGGCGGGGAATGTGCGTTTCAGTTGCGCGATCGCGTGGAAGGTGTCGAGCAGTTCGCGCGTCTCGGATGATTTTGCTTTACCCGCGAGTTCGGGTCCCAGTTCCTTGATGGCATGCGCGTGCACGCGGGCGTGCTGTCGGATGTCGAGCGTGTGCAGGTGAAAGCCGAAGGTGCGCACTTTGCGCAAGATGGGAGCGACGCAGGTTCGCGCCAGACGTTCACCGCGGTTGGACTGAAGGCTGCCCTGCACCAGCAGCAGATCGTCTTCAAACTCCGCGGCGCTGCGGTAGGCTGCGGGAGCGTCTACGGCCTCGCGGCTTTGCTGCAGTTTGTGAAACATGTAGGAGAGAAAGCGGCGGTAACTCTCCGTTGTGTTGTGCGGCCCCCACGCCAGGTGAACGCTCGGAATCGTGCGCTCGTACTGCTTCAACCGGGAAAGCAGGTCTGTGGAAACATCGACTTGGCGCCGCGAAGAGCTGAGCCGGTCGCTGAGGGACTCAACGTCGTTGAGATACTCGCGGAGGATCAGGCCTCGCGCCATCTCGAGCGCACCGCGAATGCAATCGGGCTTGACCAGCGGATTGCCGTCCCGGTCTCCGCCGATCCAGGAGCCGAAATGCACGAGATTCGGCACGGCAGCTTCGTCGAGGTCGAGGCCGTAGACGTCGCGGAAGGATTCCACCACCTCGGCGTAAATCTTCGGAAGCGTGTCGAAGAGCGACAGCCGGAAGTAGCGCAGGCCCATGCGGATTTCATCATCGACGGTGGGCTTCGCCATGCGGACTTCGTCGGTCTGCCAGAGCGACGTGACTTCCGCGCGGATGTTGTTCTCGCAGTCCTCCGCTTCCTCCACGGTGAGCGGAAGGTGGTCGAGCCGTTCGAGTTCCTGCGCGATGCGGCGGCGCTTCAGCAGGACGGTTTGCCGGGCGACCTCGGTGGGGTGTGCTGTAAAGACCGACGTGATTGCGATCAGGCCGAGCGCGGCGACGGCGTTGTCCGCCGAAATGCCAACTTCCTTCATGCGCAGCAGCGTCCCCTGAAACGAGCCGGGGAGGGGAGCATGGTCGCGGTCCAGTTTGCCGGCGCGGCGGCGGCGCCTGCGGTGATTGGTCTCGGCCAGGTTGGTGAGTTCGAAGTAAGTCGCAAAGGCCTTCGTGACCTGGTACGCGCGCGGCAAATCCATCTTGGACACAATCTCTTGCGCCTTGACCATGAGTTCGGGCGAAGAGGCCTGCTCCGGGCTCTGACGCACGGTTTCGCGATGTTCGATCAGCAGGCGCCGCAATTGTTCCACGCATTCGAACAGCTCTTGGCCGGACTGCTCGACCAGCACTTGTCCAAGGATCGCGCCCAGCGAACGAACGTCACGGCGCAGCGGGTTGTCTTTGCTGGGTTCGTCCGAACGGGCGATGACTTCGGCGAGGCGGACGTGCTGGTCGTCGGCTTTCCAGAGCGGCTTGCACTTGTTTGAGGCCATGTAAGGATGTAGGCAGAATAAACGACGCGGGCGGAACGGTGGGATGAAAAGAGTGAATCAAGATGAACAGAACACTCAGTTCAGACCCCAATCAGAGTTATGCTGGGGAAGGAACGGTGACTCGTGCGCAAGCCGCGCACGCCGTAAATGCTGGGTATGAGATGCTGAACCATGGTTAGCCTGGTCGGGAGCACCAGAGCGGTCCGGATTTGAAGGGGGAAGAGATGGAGAAAGTACCGAGCGGAACCGAACTCGCCCGCCCATTCATACCTGCAAAAGACTTTGCTCTCTCTAAGAATTTCTATGAGACGCTGGGGTTCGAAAAACTTCTGGACGGAGATGTGGCGATCTTCAGGGCAGGCTCCAGCGGTTTCATACTTCAGCCCTATTATCAAAAGGACTGGGCCGAAAACTTTATGATGCAGCTGATCGTCGATGATCTCGACGTTTGGTGGGCGCTCTCTCTGGACTAGGATCTGCCAGCATGCTTTGCCCATGAATGTTCAAGAACGATTGGGTTCCGGCCCTGGCGTGTGGGGTCGCTGAGGGAAGGTTATTTCGGCAGTTCGAAACGGTAGCCGATGCCGCGCAGGGTCTTCAGGTATTGCGGATG
>DATDGW010000731.1:0-5204 GCA_036521895.1 Candidatus Sulfotelmatobacter sp.
GACCGAGTTCCGGGGTGCGCTGGAAGCAAGGAACCTTTCCTATGCGGTGGGGGTCTCGTCGCAGGTAGGAGTTTGGGGCAAGCCGCCCAAGATCCACATTCCCGAGTACAGCGGCCGAGGTCAGCCGGCTACCCGATATCATGTAATGAATCACAAACTTTCCCCCCGAGATTCCCCAGGTATTTTCTGGCTGATTTCTCAGATTCCTTTTCAGCCGGACCGACGGACGATGGCGGCCGAATGCGTGCGGTGGGATAGGATACTCCTCCGTGTAGGCAGGGCTGGTATCCCGACGAGGAAAGACCCATTTGGAGCGCCCGGCAAAGGCGGCCGGGCGGTTTTCGCGTTTTGAAGCCCAAGGCCTCCGCTCCGAGGCCTCACCAAAGAAATGGATTGATTTTCTGACTGGGCACGACGGGTGAGGAGAGTTTGCCTGGGGAGGAACGCTGGGCCGCAACCCGGAAGCCAGACCCTCCCGCACCGACGAATCGTGTGCGGGAGGGTAGATCAGCCGATTTCTTCGGAGCCAGCCCCGTCGCATCGGCCTTGGGCATCCGCCCGGGCGCGACCCCGTGCGGACAATCGATGCCAGCCACTGCCGCAACCCACGGGCAGTGGAGACTAATCTAAAGCGGCAGACGATACTGGCCGTCGGCCTGGACGACGGAGCCTTGCCGGCAGGCCTCGGTGATGGCCAGTTGCGCGGTGCGCTTGGAACATTCCGTCAGGTCCATGATTTGGTCGCGCAGTTGGGTATAGCGCACCTGTTCGCCGATGCCCGTCAGGGCTTGCGTGACATCCGCCTGTTCCACTTTGCGCCGGGCAGCCGGAGGAGTAGCGGACGACTGGCCGGCGGAGGAAAACCACAGAGTCTGCGGATCGAGTTGCAGCAGTCGCGGCGGCTGCGCGGCGGCGTAACGGAACTGGAAGCGCAACTCGACGGTGGGCAGTTGCGGAGAGGGCCTGGTGAGCAGCAGGTAACTGTCGCCCACCGCATGCAAGGCGCTGGAGCCACGGAAGGCACTGCCGATTTCGTAACGCGTGATCGACTTGCGGACATGATGCACCACGATGAGCGCCGCCTTGGCAGCATCGCGCAAGCGCAGCAGGGACTGGCACAACGCGGCCATGGAGCGCGTGTCGTTTTCATCCTGATCGTGAGTGGAGTAGAGCGGGTCGAGGATGATAACCTCGGCGGCAGCGGCCTTGGCGGCGGCGAGGAAGTGATTCATTCCCTGAGGCGCACAGAGCAGATGGCCGGTAGCGCGGGTGTCGACCAGAAGATTGAGATCGGCGGCGGTACCCATGGCTCGTCGCATGACTGCCAGGCGGCCGACAAACTGGGGGACGGGAAGTTCGAACTGACAGATCAAGACGCGGCGCGCAGCGGGGATGGAAAACCCGGTGCGGCCCGAACCGGCTGCCAGCGAGAGGGCGAGATTAGCAACCAACAGGGATTTGCCCACCTTGGGTTCCCCACCCACAAACAGGATGCCCTGCGGGGGTAGCAGTCCCGGTTCCACCAGGCAGGGCGGCGCGCTGGCGGGTTGCTGTTGGAGAAGCTGCGCCAACGACAACACCGTTGCCTCGGGGGGCTTCTTGGATGCGGCGACGCTCATAGCAGGGCCTCGCTGGTGGCATCCAGCAGGATGGATTCTTCCACCGCGGCAGCTTTGCGCGCGGCCGCCAGGCGCAAGGCGGTCAGGGCCAGTTTGTTGACCTTGCGCAAGATGCCTTTGGTGGCTTGATAGAGGGCTTGGCGGGCGGTGTCGTCAAACAGCGGTTGGGTGATGCCGGCGGCCTTGAGTTGATGGGCCAGGTAGGCATCGAGTTCCTCGCGCGAGAGACCTTCCAGGTGATACTGCACGGCGATGCGCTGGCGCAAAGGTTCGTGCATTTGCAACGAGAGGGTGCGGCGCAGCAAGGGTTGGCCGACCAGCAACAGAGTCAGGTAGTGGGAGGAATCCATGTCGAAGTTGAGCAGCAGCGGGAACTGTTCCAGGGCGGGATGGCGCAGCAGTTGGGCTTCGTCGCAGATGAGAATGGGATGCTGCTTCTTGGTCTGATTGAGACTGACGATGGCATCGGAGATTTGGCGCACCAGGTCGCCGCGGTAGTGCGCTGGTTCCAGATCCAGTTCCAAGGCCAGTTGGCGGAGCAGATCCAATGCCGACCCGGAGCTCCAGTGCAGATAGAGGGTTTTATACAGGTTGGGATTGAGTCCGGCGGTGAAGGTGCGGGCGGCGGTGGACTTGCCGGAGCCGACTTCGCCGGTGAGCAAGCCGGTGCCGTGATGGTCGACCAGAAACTGGAGGCGCGCCTTGACCTGGGTCCAGGCTTGCGAAGCGAACAACTGCCTGGCATCGGGGTTGTCGCTGAATGGCGTTTTCTTGAAACCGAAGAAAGCTTCCATCATGGCGATTATTCCTTCTCGTCCTTTTTCCGCCGCAGCAGTTCGACGAAGTTGATACCGGTTGGTTCGGGCTCGGCCTTGGCAGTCCGTTTCGGGGAAGGCAACTGCGCGTTGATGACGGGGTCCACGAGGCGCGCGGTGCCTTGCGTTTTCCCCTGGAAATAGATCTCCACTTCAGCGGCATCGAGAGGATCGAAACGGACCTCAATGGTTTCGCCGGGCAGATGCGGCGGGGCTTCGTAGAAGCGGTTGTGCAGCAGGAAGGTGCAATCGCGGCGCACCAGACGGTCCAGGCGATAGAAGAAGAGGCGGCGCAGATCGGTGGCCGGCGGGAGTTGGCGGACATGCTCGATATCGCGCTGCCAGCGCAGCAGCGGAGTGGAGCCCAAGGCGCTGTGCTCGGCGCGATGGTAGGCAGTCTCAATCCAGGTCCAGAGACGGTCGTTCAACTCTTCCAGCGAGAGCGACTGTTTGGCATCGAGATTGGTCAGGAACTGATCGCGCAAAGTGCGGAAGTAGCGCTCGATTTTGCCGCGGCCCTCGGGCTGATAGGGCGGGGTGTGCACGATCAACGTGCCGAGCGAGGCGGCGATGCGAGCCAGTTGCTGCGAACGATAAATCTTGGCATTGTCGATGTAGAGCCGGACCGGCACGCCGCGGGCTCCGATGGCCTGGCGAAGACAATCGAGGCAGGCATCGAGTCCCTGGCTGGGATAAAACTGCGCATGCGGGATGAGTCGGCTGGCGTCATCCAGGGTGGCGTGCAAAAAGGCCTGCATCTTGCCGCCGCCGGGGCGCTGGACGTAGGGACCGAACAGCATGTCGGCCTGCCAGATCTGGTTGCTGATTTGGGCTTCGAACTTCTTGTGGGCGGGCGGGACCAGCAGTTGGCGCTCAGTGAGGCCGCGCTGTTTGAGGAAGCGATACAGCGTGGAGGCGGACACGCCGGGAGCATTTTGGCCCGATGACAGGGCCAGTTCGCGCAGCAGGGTGGTGCCGGTACGGTGCGGGTTTTCGCGTTTGAGACGTTCGATGAGATCGGCGAGTTGCGGGGTGAGGGCGCGCGATTGGCCGCGGTCTTGGCGCGGTTTGGGCGCCAGGGCCTCGAAGCCATTTGTGCGGTAGCGGAGCGCCCAATCCAACAGCGTATCGACGGAAACCGAAATGCGTTTGGAATCGGGGATGTCGTAGTGACGGGCGGCAATCTCCTGGGCACGGCGGGTGAGTTCTCCGCGGGGCAGGGCTTCCAAAATCAGTGGCGCAATTACGCCGTATCGAAACAGGGCGAGTTTTTCAGCTTTGGCGTCCATGACAGGACGATACGCGGAACACGGGCCTGGCGCGATGCAAGTGTTGTGTGTGGGCGGTCAGTTGGATGGCAACGCCGGCCGGAGCGTGGCGCGCCGGCCGTCCGGAACGAGAAAGCGAGGCCAGCCCAACAGGTGGGCGCGCAACCCGGAAAACAGGAAGCGGTGCGCCGCGATCCAACCAACGGCCTGGCACATCTGCAAGGCCCTGGTGATGAAGTTCGGTGCAGCCATGGGGGCGGTCAACGCTGCCAGGGCCGCGCACAACTCGGCGGCTTGTCGTTGAAAACGGCGGAGCCAGAACTGGCCGCGCTGGTAAGGCATGCCGGGCTGCATGGCCGCCTGGGCGGCAGCCTGCAGAGTGCAGCCATTCAGCAGACGGGCGACGAGAAACAGCGCGATCACGAGAATACTGAAACGGAGATAGGGCAAGGCAAATTCCGGCAGCAGCGAGACGGTGCGTTGGCAGCCGTGGCACAGGTAACGGCGCACGCGGATGGAGTCATCGAACTCCACATCTGTGACGGTGCGGCTGTAGAAGCCGTGCGCGGTCAGGGGACGCTGGGCCGCGCACTGCGGACAATGGTCGGGCCGATAACGATCGGGGTCGGAAATCTCTTCGGAGTACTGTTGAATGGAACCGGCGAACGGGTGTAGGATTTGCATGACGATCCTCTCTGGGGAGCGTGCAAGGCTCCCTGGGTTTGGTCTACGGAGGGCTCACTGGTCGCAACCTTGTGGAGCCCTCCGGCTACACCTCGACATCCTACAACCGACCGGCCGAACGGAAAACTACGGGGATAGCGACGGGATAGACGCGTATCCCGGCGTGAGTGGCCGCGCGGCTTCACACTGGGCTCCGGCGCCTGCGCACGCTCGCTTCCGTCCGGCCCGGACCTAAATTGAGAAAGGGGACTTTCTATGAGGGAGAAAAATGCGGAGGGTTACAATTATTCGATACGCTCCAAGGGCGCGGTGTCCGGTGCTGGCTGGACGAAAAGCAAATCCTCCCCGGTGATGACATATACGACCAGGTAGACGGTGGCATCCGAATCTGGGATAAGGTTCTATTGTGTTGCTCGAAGTACTCACTTACTAGTTGGTGGGTTGATGACGAAATCGATAAGGCACTTGAAAAGGAACGGAAGTTGATGAAGGAGCGGGGCCAGAAAACTCTAGCGTTGATTTCCTTGGATTTGGATGGCCACCTCCTTAGCGGACACAGCGGCAATGCTCAAGAAGTGCTCTCCCGATTTGTGGCGGACTTCAGGGGGTGGGATGGAAATCACAAGACATTCGAGTCGGCGGTGGAGAGGGTTATTCTTGCGCTTCGATCGGACGAAGGAAGACGTCCGCCGGGACCGAAACCCGAAGCTATGAACTACAAAGGCCACTGAGTCGCAGCCAAAGTTTAGTGAATCCGCTGAATGGCCAACAACGGCGTGGTAAGCCGCTACGGGCGGGAAGCTAATGTTCCATAAACA
>DATDGW010000732.1:0-2075 GCA_036521895.1 Candidatus Sulfotelmatobacter sp.
GGACTGCGTACAACCTGCCAGGACTCTTCGAACGAGGCTAAATGCCGAAGCAGGAGAGAGCCCAACGGGAGTGGCACATGAGCCCGTAGGAGCGATGACGGAGGGGTAACGCCCTCGGAGGAGATGGCACTCACATCTCCCTAACGGAGGTAGCACCGAAGTTGGGCAAAGGGGCTCAGGACACTTGGCGGCTTACTTGGCCGTATGGCGGCCGGCTTGATAAAACCGGCGTAACGCCACGACGGCTCAGGAGGCGAGGCTGAAGGCAAACCAGAATGGCGGGGTGTACACGGACCAGCGTTTAAACCTCTCCAAACTTGGGAAGGCCTTCGGAAGAAAGCCAAGGTTTCAAACCGGTAGCGTCAGGCTAAATCCAGGAAAGGGGGAAGAGATGTAGTACTTGGAAACCTTTCACCACGATCCAGAGGGTTCGACTCCCTCACGGCAAAGGCTAGCCAGCCAGCCGGAAGCGAGTCTTGCATGTGGCGGTGGCAACACCGCTCTTGAAGCGTAGACAGCAGGTGCTTAAGCCCCGCGGTAGCCTCGATATAAACGTTCCGCTGGAGCCTTTGCTTTCCGGTTAGCAGGGGCAGCATCGACGAGACCGTTATGGCAAGGGTTCGTCGGTCCGGCCGGGGTCTTGGAACGGGGCAGAGGCACAGGATGGGTCGTCTGGGAACCTGAGAGGTCCCACTCGCGTCCACGTGAAGGTGCGCCGGTAATTTGAGATCACCGGCTGAACAATGATCTTGGCCTGTGGCGGGACCTCCTCCCACCGCCCGGGAGCGCTGGCAACGGCGAGCACGAACCGAGGAGGAATCGCGTGGGCCCCGGAAGCGAAACAAATAAGTGACCGGGGATGCGTGAGTGGGAAGTCGTAGCGTCCTCATAGTACTGATGACGTCGGAGAACTGGTCTCGCCGGGATCCGATCGAGGAAACGGGGGCGTCGCGAGGAGAGAACCGCTGACGGGCAACATGGGAGAGAACTTTGGGTCTCGCAAACCTGTCCACGAAACGGCAGCGGATAGCTGAACTGGCAAGAGCGTTTCTTGACAGACGAGTCACGGATGGTGTCATCGTTACACCGCTGTGAGCGAAGCTCTCCCGTGAGGAACCGGAAGCTGGAAATCTGCACATCCGGTTCTGTGAGGGGTGAGGATGGCAACATCCTCACCTACTCGGCACCCGGTAAATCTGGCCGTCCGGGATTATAGGGGGGCTTCGGGAAACGTAAGCCATGGTGGGACTGTGAACCCGTCTTGCAATCGAAAGAGCAGGAGCGGAAACCCCTCACCTAAAGCGGGGCGCGCCCGATTTCTATCCCAGTGGACCGCTATGGACTGGACGCGCATTCTTGCCTATGTCACCGGGACGGTGGATCAAGAGCTTTTGGCGCGGAACGAATATCTGGCCGCGGAAAACCGCATCCTGAAGAGCCAGTTGAATGGGCGATTGAAGCTCTCGGACGCCGAGCGAGCCATGCTCGGGAAGATCGGTCATCGCCTGGGCCGCCAAGCCCTTGCCGAGGTCGCGACTGTCGCGAGGCCGGATACCATCCTTGCCTGGTACCGCAAGCTTGTCGCCGGTAAGTTCGATGGCTCAAAAGTTCGTCGAGGTCCGGGCAGACCGCGGGTTACCCGAGAAGTCGAGCAGCTGATCGTTCGCATGGCCAGCGAGAACCGCGACTGGGGTTGGCAGTATGCTGCACCGCCACGCGCTGCCGCCGGCACCGGAGCGCAAGCGCACGACCACATGGCCGGCCTTCATTCGGACCCACTTGGCGCTGCTGGCTGGGACTGACTTCTTCACGGCGGAGGTGCTGACGCTGCGCGGGGTGGTGACCTACTACGTGCTGTTTTTCATCCATCTGGAGAGCCGCCGGGTCGACATCGCCGGCATCACCATTCACCCGGACGAGCCGTGGATGCGGCAGATTGCCCGGAACGTGACCATGGAGGGATGCGGCACCCTGCGCGACTGTCGCTATCTCCTGCACGATCGGGACACCAAATACACCCAGTCGTTCCGGGCTATTATTGTGTCAGGTCGCGTTGAACCGCTGGTGCTGCCGGC
>DATDGW010000733.1:0-3466 GCA_036521895.1 Candidatus Sulfotelmatobacter sp.
GATGCCGTGGGCCTCGATGCCGCGGTCCCAGAGAGCTTCCACCAAGAAGCCCATAGCGTGTTAGCGGTCATCAGAAAACGTAGATTTCTGAACGTTCGCCGGGAGAGCCGCGGCGGCCTGGCGGAGTTTGAGGCGGAGGTAGTCGAGGTAGCTCTCGGGCGCGGGGTGGGCGCGGAGTTCGTCGATGACGGGCCGGAAGTATGCCAGGGAGCGAATCGGGGACAGCCGAGGTGCATCTGCTGGGCGAATGAGCCGGCGTAGCGAGCCAAGGAGCAGCGCGGTTTCGATTACGTGCAGCGGCACGCCATCATCCTGGAAACGGCGGGCGAGCCAGTGGTCCGAAGCGCTGGTGCGTAGCGGGGTATCCGGGAGATCGACGTAAAGTGTAAGGACGGCGGCGATGTAGGCAGCCGGGGACGGCGAAGGATCGTCACTCATTTCTTCCTCCGTCGAGCCGTGGTTTCCTGCTCGCTTTCTCGCATCCGGTAACTGTCGCCTTCGATTTTCGTCACGTCGGCATGATGCAGCAGACGGTCCAGCAGCGTAACGATGCAAGCAGCGTTGGGAAAGACTTCGTTCCATTCTTTGAAGGGTCGATTGGTTGTGAGAATCACCGACTTTCGTTCGTAACGGCGGTTGATCACTTCATAGAGTAAGTCGGCGGACTTGTCATCGAAGGACAGATACCCTACCTCGTCAACGCAGAGTAAGCCCACGTTAGCGTAGGTGCGCAACTTACGATGGCGACCTTCGGGGCTCTGGCGATGTAGTTCTTCCAGCAGAGACGCCGCGGAGCGGAACAGGACCGACTGGCCCGCCAGCACCGCGGCATGACAGATGTTCTGGGCAATCATCGTCTTGCCCAGGCCGTTGCTGCCGACCAGGACCAGATTACGGGCTTCGGAGAGAAAGTCTAAGGTCAGAGCCCGTTCAATGACATCGCGTTCGATCTTCTTGGGCCAAGACCAGTCGAAGTCGGCCAGGGGCTTAAACTTCTTGATTTCAGAGAGGCGCAGCCGCCGTTCCAGACTGCGGTGGGCGCGTTCGGCGGCCTCGGTCTGGGCCAGATGCTCCAGAATCTGGCGCGGCGACCAGCGCTGTTTGGTGGCCCGTGCCAGAAAGTCATCCACTCCGTCGGCCACGGCGTGCAAGCCGATCTGTTCGAGTTGCGCCGGCAGGCTATTGCTCGGGGTCGTCGTCGCGCGGGTGGGCGAGCTCATCGTAAGTCTCCAGATTGTGGGGGCGGACATCCAGCGCCTGCGCCTCCGGATGGCGGCTGAGATCCAGCGCTGGCAGGGGCGAAGAGCGATGATGGCGACGCAGGAGGAAGGCGACCGAGGAGGCGCGCGGCGTATTCCGTTTCAACGCTTCCCGGATGGCGCGGCGCAAAGCCGCTACGCCGTACAGGTCCAACAGCCGCAGCAGTTGAGAGGTTTGACTGGCGGCCGATTCTCCCTGGGTGAAGGCGCGCTCCAGCAGGTCCTCGCTTTCCGGAACGGCCAGTGCAAGGCGTCCGGCGCGCGTTTGGTGGAGGGCTTTGCGTTTGGTGCGCAGCAAGGCTTCCTCATGCGCCGGGTCCAGGATGGCCCGCTGCCGGTCATAGGAGCGATGATGGCGGGCGACCTCGGCGGCGCCGTCGAGGATGCGTACATCGGTGTCGGAGGCGACCAGGGTCAAAGGCCGGCCCACGGCCTCGGGCGGGATGGAATAGTCGTTGAGATCGAAATGCACGTAGATGGTCTTGCGAGAGCGCACCGCCTCCATCCGATCGGTATTGCAGGGGTGGAGCGGAAGCGGCAGCAAACGGGGCTGTTCTTCGGTGAAGGCTTGGGCCACGGTCCGCGCGCTATCGTCGGGCCAGCGACGCTGGTGCGCTACTTCATCCCGCCACAGGAGCGCCTGTCGATTGCATTCCGCCAGTGTGGTGAAGACTCGACCGGCCCAGAACGAATCCCGTACATACCGGATGGCCCTTTCCACGCGGCCTTTTTGATTGCCCGCGCGCACCTGGCAAGGACGCGGCACGAAGTGATAGTGACCCGCCAGTTCCAACAGCCGCGGGTTGAAATGAATCTGATCCCCTCGGCGTTCCAACACCGCACTTTTGAGATTGTCGTACAGGATGACCCTGGGCGCTCCGGACCAGTCTTGAAAAGCGCGCACATGGCCGCGCAGGAAGTTCTCCGTCGTCTGGTCAAAGAAGAACTCCAGATACAGCGCCCGCGACCAGGACAAGGTCATCACAAAGCAGGAGAGTTGACGCTTGGCGCGGCCGACCATGACGGAGCCAAAGTACGCCCAATCAACCTGTGCTTGCTCGGCAGGAAAAACCTGCAATCGCAGAAAGGCTTCGTGAGGTTGCGGGCGCAAACGTGCCACGACACGCCGCAACTGTTCGACACTGCCGGGGTAGCCACGGTCCCGGATCATCTGGTGGAGGCGCGTGGCGCGCAACCGTGGATGCTGCTCCAGCATCTCGCGCACAAACGGCAGATACGGATCGACAATGGAGGGCCGCAGCGGCTCGGCGTGCTGGAAGCGTTCCACTTCAATGGCGCGCCGTACGGTGTCGGGGTGGACGTCCAGGGCGGTTGCAATGGTGCCGATTTTCCAATGCTCGGCGTAGAAGTAGCGGCGAATCTGTACGCGGGTTTCGGGACTGATCATCGAAGCTCACCTTCGTTGTGGAATATGGGAGAAGGGATTGATGAAGCGGCCTGGCCGGCCACAGATTGAGCAGCGCAGCCAGAGATCGGGTCGCTTTTCCAGCCCGCCGGGCAGCTCGGATGGCAGCGGGACCACAACCGGCGGTGTGATCGTTTCTCCACAGCCGAATGGTGCCGGAGAAATGACCGAAAGGGAACCCTGATCCGTCACGCGAGCCGGCGCGTGACGTTGTCGGTACGCACGTTGGCGGTCGCGATGATCGAGCCGGCCCTCCAGACTCCCTTGGTGGCGCCGGTTGGCAGCGCGGCGTTGCCGGCATCGAGCTTCTGTGCGGCAAGCCGGGCTGCAATAGGACTGCCCGCGATCGCAGTGCGAGCAAATCCAGAACACCGTCTGGCATCCCTGGCTGCGACAAACCCGCGGCCGGAGAACCACTTCTCCATGAACCGCCATCCACCCACAGAGGCGGCCTTTGACAATAGCAACGGCTCATGCGAGGGTGGAACCAGCTTTGATGGTGGCCTTCTCATGAAGGTTGCCAAGCCAGAACCCCGCTGCTTCCAACAGCGGGGTTCGCTACCGCCTTCCAAAGCCCACAATACAATTTTTAGTTGAAATGTTTGATGCTGATGATTGACGGAGGATCGCGCCTTCGGCGCGGATGATGTCGCTGGCGCCTTCTACGCCGGCCAAAGACTTAGAAAACTACGTTTTCTGATGACCGACAACATCGTGGGTGACGGTAGCGCGTTGCCTGGACGATATGGGGTATTCTTTGCAGGCCAACCGCAAGTCGAAG
>DATDGW010000734.1:0-2961 GCA_036521895.1 Candidatus Sulfotelmatobacter sp.
AAAAGGGACCGCCGCGCACCGCCTATGTGCTTTCGCAACAGACTCTGGCCCAACAAGCCTTGGTCAAGACTCTGGGCCTTGCTGCGATGGCTTCGTAGTACCCAACGTGGGTAAGACGACGCAATGCTTCTAACTCCCACAAAAATATCTGCTTACAATCTCGTTCACTCAACTCGCAGTAAACTCCCGCTAGAGTCATCCGCATCGGAGCATGCGAACGTCTCATGCGCGAACGGTGTACGTGAGGCCAGCGCAAGAAGTTCAATCTTCCCTCAAGGCCTGTATCGGCTGGATGGAAGCTGCTTTGCGTGCGGGCAGGAGAGCCGCGACCAAGCCGATTCCCGGCAGTACGAGCAGGACGGAGACATAAGTCCACATGTCTAATGCGTGCACCTGGTACAAGAAGCTCTGAATCAGGCGTTGCGCGGGGAACGCCAGTAGAAGGCCCACGCCCAGCCCTACTGCGATAAGAATCGAGCCCTGTCGTAGGATCATTTGCGCCACCCTCTGCCGGGTTGCGCCCAGCGCCATGCGGACGCCGATTTCGCGGCGGCGATAACTCACCAACTGCGACAGCGCTCCGTAAACCCCGGCCACCACCATGACAACCGCGAGTCCCGCAAAAGAACCCACAAGATACAGGCCGAGCCTTTGGCTGAAGGTGTTCTTTTCGACGGCTTCCTGCATGGTCTGGAAATTGTCGAGCGCGATCCCGGGAGCGGCCTGATGGAAGACCGAGCGCATCTCCGATGTCACCGAAACATCTCCCCGCGTTTTGACGACGAAGCTCACAACGGTTTTCAGAAGCGCCTGATAGAAAAGCGAAGTGGTCGGGATCTGCTGCTGCGGAATCAGAATGAACGGTTGGACATCGCCGCCGACGCTCTTGTCCACCTGATCGCCAAGAACGCCGACAATGGTATAGGGCTTTATCATGCCGGTATCTTTGCCACCCAGATTGATCTGCTGTCCCAGCGGATCCTTGCCTGCGAAATACGTGAGCGCAAGCGCCTCGTTGATCACAACCACAAAAGGACTGGTTGCCACATCATCGTCGCTGATCATCCGCCCCCGCACAATGGGCGTGTTCAGAGTTCTGGCGTAATCCCCACTCACAGCTGAGACCCTGGCGGCAGGGGAATTGTCCGGATCTTTTGCCTGCCCGACAATGTCGAAGTTCGAATTCAGGTCCATGTAGGAAAGAGGGGGCGCACTGGCCAGCGCGGCACTCTGCACCCCGGGCACCTGGCGGATTTGGTCGAGAACGGGCTTATACGTAAGCGTCGCGATGGATGCGGGCGCGTTTGCAGTGTCCTCCGAAACAGCCAACCCGGAGAATCCTGCCGAATCGGCCGGCATGGCCGTGAAGGTTGTGATATGCGCCGGTTCAAACCCGAGCCGCGATTGTTCAAGGTTCCAGAGCGTATGGAAGAGCAATCCGGTTCCTACGAGCAACAGCGTGGAGAGTGCGACTTCAGCGGCGACCAGAGCTCCGCTGAACCTTCGACCGACGGTGCGCGAACCGATTCCGCGCGAAGCCGCCTGCAAGACCGCCTGCGGGTTGGCACGAGCTACCAGCAGCGCAGGCAGCAGCGACGACAGGACTGTAGTGAGAATGGCAATGGCGGCGAGTATCAGCACGATCGTCCAGTGACTTGCGATGAGATTGGCGCGCGGAATCGTTCCGTCGGGTAGCTTGTGGATCACGACCATGGCCAACTGCGCGAGCAACAGACCGGCTCCGCATCCGAGCAAGCTCAGCGCCAATCCTTCCGACAGCATTTGTCGCACCAGCCGCAGCCGCCCGGCGCCGAGGGCGGTACGCACTGCAAATTCCTGCTGGCGTCCGAGGCAGCGCGCGATGAGCAGATTGGAGACATTCGCGCAGGCGATCAGCAGCACCAACGATAGCGCTCCGAAGAGCGCATACAGAACGGGACGCACCGGTCCCGTTAGCAAATCGTGGTACGAGCTCGCGCTGAGCTTGATTGCGCTCTCGGTCCGGTCACGTGGAATGTGGGCAGCAATCGCATCCAGCTCATGCTGCGCCTGCGCAAGCGTGACTCCAAGACGAAGTCCGCCGATCACATTGAACAAGTTATATCCCCGATCCTTCAACATTTCTGGCGTGGGTTGCAGCGGTACCCACAGGCCTTTACGCAGATCGGACCCTACTTCTTCCGGGAATTGAAAGCTCTGCGGCATCACTCCGATGACGACACACGGCTTCCCACCGATCTTCACCGACTGACCTACGACGCCGGGATCGGCATGGAAGCTCTGGCGCCATAAGCCTTCGGACAGCAGCGCCACCAGCGGGCCGCCGGGTTGTCCTTCGGCATCGGCAAAGGTGCGGCCCAGCAACGGCTGTGCGCCCAGCATGGAGAACAGGTTGGACGTAACGTGCGGTGCCGCCAGGCTCTGTGACGAGTCCTGAGTCTGCAAAACCGAAACGTCCTCGGAGTAGCCTGCGACATCCTGCAACAGCGTGGATTGCGCTTTAATGTCTCGATAATTCAGCCACGACGTAGTCGCAAAACTGGGTTTGTCGCTCGCGCTTCCTAGGTAAACCAGACGGTCAGGGTGCACATACGGCAGCGGGTGCAGCAGCACGCTTTCGATTACCGTGAACATTGCAGTATTTGCCCCTACGCCAAGTGCCAGCGTAAGGATGGCTAAGGCTGCCATTCCCGGGGTCTTGCGGAGTTGGCGCAGGGCATAGCGCAAGTCGTGAACCAATGTCTGCACAGAAGCCTCCCAGTGCACAATTCGAGACAACAAAGTCGCACGTTCGTCGCCAAATCACGTCCGAGACTATCTAGCGGATTCTTAACGACTTTCCTATGCTTGTACGGAAGGGTCAACACAGCATCTGGCCGAAATCGAAAGGAGGTGTTCGAAAACGAACAGCCGGGCTCCCGCCAGAGCAAGGGTCGAAAGTGAAAACAGAGTGCGGAGCTT
>DATDGW010000735.1:0-4297 GCA_036521895.1 Candidatus Sulfotelmatobacter sp.
TACTGTTATCGCGTCGCACCGCCTGATGCAACGCCGTGTAACGCCAACGGGTCATGCGATTTGGATCGGCGCCATGATCGTGCAGATACTTGATGCCGGCCTGATCGTGGAAGTCGGCCTTGCGCAACAGCATGGTGGTCAGGCTGTCCGGGGTGAGCTTGCCGCTTTCTACCAGAACTTGCAGAGCGCCGTTATCGTAAGTCTCCGGCGAGTGGTAAGGCACTTCTTCGTCGTTGGGATCGGCGCCACGTTCCAGTAGCAGCCGCGTCAACTCGGGGTGGTGGGCCACGCCGGCGGCCGCGTACAACGCGCTCTCCCACTCCGGCTTCGGTTGGTGAGTTCCATCATAAAACCCGGTGTTAGCGCTGGCGCCGGCGTCGAGCAGAGCCTGCGCTGCGCGCACCAACGCGGACGATCGGTCGCGATCCCGCCGCAGATATTTCGAGAAACAGAGGTAGGTCAGGGCGTCCCAGCCCCGTGGGCCGCCTTTCGCCGTGGCATTGCCGGGATCAAGTGCCAGAAAGCGGCGTACGGCGGCATCGTCGCCTAGGATTGCCGCAGCATGAATATTAGCAGTGGCGATTTCCGGATGCGCCGCCAGGATCGCTTCTGCTCGCTCCAAGGTCCCGTGCCAGACAGCTTCGTCGATGAACGCCGACAGAGAATCGCTCACTGAAGCCACAAAGGTCACGGCATTCAACGCCGTGATGTGCTTCGAAAATTTCGGCCAGCTTTCAAAGCCGTGTTCCCGTGCGATGACCAGTTGGGCGTCGGCCAGCGCGAACTTGGCGCTCAACAACTTGTCATCCGACAGTTTGTGGAAGCGAGGATGACTTTGCTTGATTCGCACCAGCGCCATGACCTCACGAGATTTGCGGCTCTTGACCAGGTCCTTGGCCTGCTTCTTGTATTGTTCCAGACTGGAGCGGGCGGGCAGTTCCTTGGCGTCCATATACGACCTTCCTTTCGTGACTGCGCCTGGAGTCCGCCCGAATCAGGCTGAAAGAAGGTGCGTAGCCTGCATGATGTAGCTAAGGTGGGCACGGCCCTTTCCGCGGACTGGATGCGCCCTTCGCGCTAGAGGAAACTTTAACGCTCCCGGCCGGGCGGGTCAATCCGGGTCAGCCGCCGAGGCTAGCTTCTGGTTCTTAAAGCCCTCAGGAGAAGCCGAGCTGGGCCAAACGCGGCCGGGCGGGAAGCTGCCACCCCAAA
This sequence comes from Candidatus Sulfotelmatobacter sp., assembly GCA_036521895.1. GTDB lineage: Bacteria > Acidobacteriota > Terriglobia > Terriglobales > Acidobacteriaceae > Sulfotelmatobacter. The sequence continues at coordinate 1,213 of DATDGW010000735.1, forward strand.
ACTCGGCATAGGGGAAGTGGTCGCCCACTCTCCCCTGCCACTCGACCGGACATGCGGGTCCGCTTCCGGCGGTTCGGCGAGCGCAGCTAACCATGAACGCTAAGCTCGGGAAGCCCGAGCGAGACCAAGTAAGCGTTGGGCCGAGCGAGGCTCAGCGCTGGAGTTTTGCCAAGGTGCCACGGTCCATCGGAGCTCCCCGTTGTTTTCGCAGCCTCCTGCGCAGCGCTTGCGGAGCTCCCGATATCTTGTCGTTCCCCGTTTCCTCTGCTTCCAGACCATCGACCGAAGTCGACGTCCGAGCCATTGCTCCAGCTTGGCTAACACTTCCGGTGTTGGCCTTCACTCGTCGTAGCTCCTGCTTGCAGTTTTCCCCCTCGCACACTTCTTCCATCCACTGCTCCGTTGCCGCACTTCCTGCTTTGCGCTTCGCCAACTCCGATTCCGCCCCGCCCTCGAAGACCATCCCGGCTGCACCCCTGCTCTCCTCCGGAAAGGCCAGACGGTACTGGCTTTTCTGCCCCTTGTCGCTGCTTGAGTCCCGCCCCCTACTCTTCGCTCCCTTTATCCCCTTGCCCGGACCGTTTCGGCCTTCACTGCTGGCGCAGCTGTCGGGTCGGAGGAGGCGCGCCGAAGCGCTGGCCTCCGTCCGCCGCTCAAACTGCACGGACGGTTTTCCCGTATGCAGCTTTCACGAAGACGCGACACTACGAGATGCGAGAGAAGGAATTAACCCCACCAAGTTCACAAGCTCATACTCACCGTACAGCGTGGCCGTAGGCAGTTGCGTCCAACCACCATTCCGCCAACGCTTGAATCGATGCGACCAGATCCGCCGCACGATCCATCGGTCGAGTTGATTGAAGAGCTTCCGGACGTGGGCTCGTTTGTAATATTCACCCCATCCCCGCAGAAGTGGGTTAAGTTCTGCAATCAGCTCCTTGATGTGCAAAGGCACCCTCCGCTTAGTTCGTTGCCGCACCTGGTCCTGAAAACGTTGGATCGACTTTTCACGCGGGTACGCGTACAGCGCACCGGAGCGTGCCTGGCTACGAATCTTGCTCTCGGGTAACTGCAGTTTCTTCCCGCGCTTGATCTTGTAACCAAGAAACTCGAAGCCATGCTGGACGTGAACGATCCGCGTCTTCTGCGGATGTAACTCCACTCCCAGCTGTTTCAGGATTCGGCGAGCCGCGTCCACTGCAGAACGTGCTTCCGCTGCCGATTTACAGGTGACCACCCAGTCATCGGCATACCTCGTCAGCTGATATCCTCTCAGCCTCATCTCCCGATCAAACGGCGTCAGGAGTATGTTGCTGAGCATTGGCGAAACCACTCCTCCTTGGGGAGTGCCGCGCTCGGTCGGAAAGAGTCGCCCTTTCCCGTAGCTTCCCGCTTTGAGCATCGCTTGGATAAGGCGAAGCACTCGGCCATCTGCTACTCGTTGGGCGACCAGCGTGAGAAGTTTTTCGTGATCCACAGACCCGAAAAAATCTCGGAGATCTGCGTCCACGATCCACTCCGACCCGCCTTGAATCTCCTTCCAGATCTTGCGCAGCGCGTCCTTCGTCGATCGCCCTCGCCGATAGCCAAAGCTGGCATCATCGAATATCGGCTCGAAGATGGGCTCCAACCGATTGAGTAGCGCTTGCTGACATACGCGATCATAGATCGTCGGCACACCGAGCATGCGATACTCGCCGGGTTTGTCCCGCTTCGGGATGGGGTGTTGTAAAACCGGCTGAGGTCGATAGGTGTCTTCCTTCAGCTCCTTCTCTAGCCGAGCCAACTGCAGGCCCTGCTGAGATTCGAAAGCTGCCAGGCTCTGCCCATCCACACCTCCGCTACCCCGGTTCTCCTTCACCTTTTCCCAGGCCATCTCCAGGTTCTTCCGCTTGTACACTTTGTCGATTAAGGAATGGACCTTCTTGGCACCCGTCAGGTTGATCCAGTCCACCAGTCTCCTCGGACGAGAGCGTACGGGTTTTTCCTTTAAGGAACTGTTCCAACCTCTCTCGTCCTTACTCATCTGGCTTCCTTCTCTTCCTGACCATCTTCGTCGGCTGCCTTCCCCGACCCACTCTGGTCGCCGATTGCTCGGTCACGCAGCGTTCACTGCGTTTCAGGTACTGTTCAGCCGTCCGACTACTGACAGAGCCTCGCTCACCCTTTCGCTTCCGCTTATGGGCTCGCTTACTCCGGTGCCACCCGGAGACTCTGCCAGTCCTCCTGAGGTCACGCCTTGTTCTTCCCTACCGTGCCGTCCGCAAACACCTTGGTGCGGTGGGTGAATGAGAATGCCTTCGCCTCCATAGTGCAGGCTCGACCTTGCCCCACCTTTGGCCGACCGGTTCATCTTCGGGGCAGCCCCCATCGATTACGGCCCGGTAGTTCTCCACATGCCCTTCGGATTCCATCTCGCGATGGACACCCTGCCCTCCGAAGGATTGCTCCTTCGGCCGACGACGCGTTACCGCCGTCTTTGGATATAGCACTCCTCATTCGAGTGCCAGAGGGACTTCAACCCTCCCGAACAACGCGCTGCTCAGCACACAATACGCCCGCTGCTGACTTCTGCCGCACGGTCAGAGTGGATCACTCCACCCTCGGTCACGATTCCGTGACATGCGACAGATCTCCTGAGGTAAGTTCGACCACCTTCCACGCATAACCGCCGGATTTACCACCAGCGCCTTTGATGGATATGGGCTTCGCGGTCAGTGGCCCGCTTGCCCGGCACCGTAGGCCTCAAATCCAGTTCTTGTCCATCGGCTCGCGTCTTTGCTCCGCGCTTCCTTCAGGCCCCATCTCACGATGGCTAGCCCTTGCGCTTCACTAACTCTTCTCCTCCATCAGGATGAGTAGAGGACTTGCACCTCCGAGTTGTCGAACATGCTCAGCGCACCACATAAAAAAGCCCCGCTCGCAGTGCTTGCGAGCGGGGCGGGGTGTTACTTCCTGGGGGTGGTTAGAAATAGAGCTTCAAACCGAGCTGGAAGATTCTCGGGTAGAAGGCGGACGTGGCTTGGCCGAACTGGCTGCTGCCAAACGTGGTGCCGATGTTCTGGTACTGGGTGTGGTTCCAGGT
>DATDGW010000736.1:0-1691 GCA_036521895.1 Candidatus Sulfotelmatobacter sp.
GCTCATCCTCAGTTCGCACCATCGCCCGCACCGCTTTGCCTTGCTTCAACAGCAGTTCGGTGACGGTACGCCCTGTCCCGCCGACGTGGCCTGCGGCACCGGTAACCAGTATGAGGTTTGCCATTGTTTTGCCCTTTTTAACTCAGCCAGTCCGATCCGTCGGACCTTTCTCCTAGGCACAGCACCATTATGCTCCGAGTCCCGTAAGTTGAAGAAATCAGGCGTTTACACTGATAGTGCTGACTTGCCCTATTTTGGGCGTTCTCACGGGCTACCCGGAAGTAATGCGTCAATCCAAGCACTGCAGAGCAGAATCTAAGACAGGTTTCCCGCTCCCCTAATGCATTCAAAGTGGCCGGTCATTCTCTGTGTCCCCATCGATTCGCTGTCACTGCTTTGCCGCGGCGGTAGCAAACATCGTCTGGTGTCCCGAATTCGCAGAACTCAATTCTTCAACCCCTTTCCACGAAAAGGCGCGCGTACCATCAAGCGCGCCGCGAATTCGATAACTCAGACCAAGGGAGGACGATGACATGCAGCAGGGAAGTGTGATTCGAGAACATCGAAAACTAGGTCCAGACGTGTGGTGCTTCCGATGGTGGGAGTCAGGACCGGACGGGAACAGAGTGCACCGACGAATCGTCTTGGGAACTGCCGAGCAAATGCATGACGCAGCATGCGCTCGGCAGATTACGGCCGGATTAGTGCAGGCAATCAATACTACCGACATCCGGTTAGCAGGAATATCAATGACGCTGGCACAGTTAGCTGACCACTTTCACCAGCGAGAGCTTGGCCGTTCGAACGGACGAATCTCGTACTCTACCAAGAAGGCCTATCAAGGCTACCTTAACAAGTGGATTGTTCCGCGTTGGGGAGGCTGCCTCCTTCCGTGCATCAAGGCCGTTGAGGTGGAGTTGTGGCTTAGAAATTTGGAAAGGGCAGCGGGGACTTGTTGCAAGATCCGGAACGTGATGAGCGTTCTGTTCAACCACGCCCGTCGGTACGATCTCTACGACCGCAACCCGATTCAATGGGTGCGCCAAAGTGCAAAGCGCCGCAGTACTCCCGAGGTGCTCACCAGTATCGAAGTCCGGCAGTTGCTGACAGCGCTGAAGCCGCGAGAGCGAATGATGGTGTTGTTGGACGTGGCAACGGGATTGAGGCAAAGCGAATTATTCGCTCTTAAGTGGAAGGACGTTGACTTCAAGAATAGACAACTCTGGGTTACTCGATCGATCGTGCAGCAGGTCGTTGGCAACTGCAAAACCGAGGCTTCACAAAAACCCGTACCGCTCCACGATTATCTGATCAGTGCCCTGAGGGGCTGGCATCGCAGAACACCATTTCGAACGCCGGAGAGTTGGGTGTTCGCCAGTCCCAAGAAACGAGGAAAAACCCCATATTGGGGACAACAACTTCTTCGTCACCACATCCGCCCCGCGGCGCGAAGGCTGGGCATCACAAAGCGCATTGGTTGGCACACATTTCGCAGAACCTACTCGACACTTCTCCGTGCAACGGGTGCGGAACTGAAGGTGATGCAGGAACTGATGCGGCATTCAACAATCCGCGTCACCCTAGACACCTACACTCAAGCGGTCACCACAGAAAAGCGATCTGCGCAGACAGCTGTCGTTAGACTCTTCGTCGCGAAATCTAGACGCAAATAAACGGCGGAGGGCCCAGGA
>DATDGW010000737.1:0-32356 GCA_036521895.1 Candidatus Sulfotelmatobacter sp.
CCCGGCACGGCGTGCAGGAGGAAGGTCATCTGCCCTCTTCGACCGTTGGCCGGCCGTTTTGCTCGTAGAGGTAGGTGGTCGGGATGATCACGTAAGCGGCGTCGCCCTCGATTTCGGCTCGGGTCGGGGCTCCGTATTGCACAGTCCCGTCAGAGACTCCTGTGGGCTTGCGCGTGCTTGTCATAGTCAGCGGCCCAGTCCTGGGGGCCAACCCAGCGGTGAGGAGCGAACTCGTCCACAATGGTGATGTCGCCGGTCGCGTAGGCGGCGTGGGCGGACTTCATATCGTCGCTGTTAAAGCCGTCGATGAACTGATGGATGGGCTGAGTTCAGATCCGGAGTTGCCGCCCGATCGAAGCTCAGCGCAAGCTGCGCCGTTTCTCCAGGGACCGCCAGTCCTTCAGGTATCTCGACACGTCAACGGACCATGCTTCCTGTGGCTCGGTCTCGATGAGCGTGATCTCGTCAGGAGTTCCGTAGCCGCGATCGTAGGCTTCTCTCGAGACCTCATAAGCTTTAGCCTCGCTCCATCTCCACCGGCTGCCCACGGTACCCCGGCGGCAGGAGCAATACAGGGCGTATTCCTCGAATGATCCCTGGACGGTGGGTACGAGGTAGGAACCGTTGCCATAGGGAGTGCAGGGGATGAGGTAGCGAGTGAGGCACTTCGGACATTCCACGCAATGGCGGATGCGCTGCATAAAAGTTCCCATAGTCAGGTTGGCATTCAAAGTGGTCAGCGGCAATACCCACTTGACGAGTTTCGAGCATGACCATTATGATCGGCGGAAATGAAGCGAGTCGCCTCCGGCGTTCTCCCCGTGATTGCAGTGGACCGGAAAGCTCCGAAGCCGCTGCACCGGCAGATCTATGACTCTTATCGTGCCGCGATTGCCAAAGGCGGCCTTCGCCCGGGGCAGAGGATTCCGTCAACGCGGGTGCTGGCTTCCGAAATTGGGGTATCGCGCTTTCCTGTTCTGAATGCGTACGCGCAACTTTTGGCCGAAGGCTATCTCGAGAGCCGAGTGGGCGCGGGGACGGTCGTCTCCTCTTCACTTCCAGAACAACTGACGGCGAGCGCTCCCTCGGATGCGAAGGGAGCGGCCGCGGGTTGCGGGCCTCGTCCGACAGCGCGGCGCTGCGTGCATCTGCCCAGCCGTGAGGCATTCCCATGGCTGAAGAACTACGGAGCCTTCCGCGTCGGGCAGGTGGCGAGTGATCAATTTCCGGCGCAGATTTGGTCTCACCTGGTAGCACGCCATTGCCGGAGTATGAACAGCCAGTCGACGCACTACGGGCTCCTGATAGGCTCCGAGCGGCTTCGGCAAGCGATCGCCAACTACTTAAAGACCGCACGCTCGGTGCGCTGCGAAGCGGAGCAGGTGTTGATCGTCAACGGTTCTCAACAAGCGATCGACCTTACGGCCAGAGTATTGCTCAATTCCGGAAGCCGGGTGTGGATCGAGGAGCCGGGTTACCGGCTGGCGCAGGATGTATTCGTGCTGAACGGTTGTGAGCCCATTCCAATTCGAGTTGATACAGAGGGCTTGGATGTGGCCGCCGGGATCAAAAGGTGTCGCAACGCGCGGGCTGCGTTTGTCACGCCGTCGCATCAGTTCCCGCTAGGGGTGACCATGAGCGCTTCACGCCGAATGCAACTGGTGGAGTGGGCACAGAAAGCGGGAGCATGGATCATTGAGGATGACTATGACAGCGAGTACCGCTATGAGAGTTTGCCGATCGCAGCGCTGCAGGGGCTCGACTCAAACTCTCGCGTGATTTACCTGGGTACGTTCAGTAAGGTTCTGTTTCCGTCGCTGCGGCTTGGTTACATGGTCATTCCGGCGGACTTGGTCGACAAATTTTCGAGGATGCGCCGGGTGATGGATCTGGGTCAGCCCACCTTTTATCAGGAGGTAATCGCGGATTTCATCAACGAGGGTCATTTTGCGCGTCACATTCGAAGGATGCGCGTTCATTACGGCAAGCTAAGGCGTGTGTTGGCGGATGTGCTGCGGGAGACTTTCGACGACACCCTCGAGGTGGTGGGGGACGAGGCCGGTATGCACCTGACGGTGGTGGTGAAAGATGGATGCCGCGACGAGGAAATCTCTGACCGAGCGCTCGGGGAGAACCTTTCGATATGGCCTCTTTCGCGTTGTTATCTGGGTGAGGCGCAGCCGGGCTTCATCCTGGGTTTTGGGGGGACGACGGTCACGGGGATTCCAAGCGCCGTGCGAAAGTTTCGTGGATTGTTGAACCGGAAGTAAGAAGACCGATTCCAGCTAAGGGCACGCGGCTGAATGCTGACGAACCCATCGCCAAAAACTAGTGCAAGATCTCGGAGCGGACCGGTTCGCCGTGAGGTTCCGCCGGCGGATCGAGCGGCGCCTTGGCGGGGAGCAGGTCACGGCCAAAGGCTTTCACCGTGACGACGGCGACAATCACTCCCCAGGCGCTGAAGAAGAGCCATCCGGCGTTCGACAGAAATGAGTCACCTAAGGTCATAAGGGTGGCTCCATCGTGCGTCGTCCTGCCGGCGCGGGGCGCGGCCAAACCACCCCGCGCCGGCAATCGTGAACTCTGCTTCCCAGGCGCAGAGTTCTGCTTCCACACTATTCCGAGGGAGGAGCGGGCGGCGCTTCCTGCATGTGCTTTTGCATGCGGGCTTCGTGGTTCGCCTCAATCTCCTTCAACTGGGTGCGCTGATCGGTGGTCAGCAACTGGTAGAGCTCGTTGTGAACGCGCGTTTCGTTGATGGTGAGCTGGGCCTGGATCTGCGCCTTTTGCGCGGCAAGGGCCTGAACCTTGACCGGATCGAACGTGCCTTCCACGTACTGGCGAAGCTGCAGATCAATCTGGTGCTGCTGCTGCATCAGTGGCTTCATAGCGGGATGCTCTTTTTGCATGATGGTCTTCATCTGCGCCTTCTGCTCGTCGGTCAGGTTCAGAGCTTGGGCGAAAAATCCCATCCGGTGGCCTGCCATGCCGTAGCCGTGGCCGTGCATGGGTGGCTGCGGGGTAGCCTCGGTGGCAGTCTGCGATTTGGCGATGGTGCTGCCCAGCAAAACGGCCATGGCGGCGATCAAAAGACGATGTCGAATCGATTTCATGTTGACTCCTGGAATTCTCCGGGATGTCCCCGGACTGTGCGTACATCGATAAGAACACGGAGGGGAGGGAAAAGGCGGTAAAAAGACAGTCAACCGGAGTAAAGTTTTGTCAAAAGGGGACGGGTAAATTGCCATCCTTTTCGCAAAATACGTCATCAGAGGGCGGGCGACAAAGTTGTCCGACGGGCCGCGGGCGCGACGCCCCCGGGACAGCCGGCAGGATGCCGGCGCTTTCTCTGATTTGACAATTCTTTACTGCCGGTGACGGTTTGCGGGTGCACAATACAATTGCGATGGAACGAATTCTTGTAATCGATGATGATGTGGAACTCTGCCACCTGGTGGGCGAATATCTGCGGGCGGAGGGATTCACGATCGAATGTGTGCACGACGGCGAAAGCGGGCTGAAGAAGGCGACGGCCGGCGAGTATCTGCTGGCTGTGCTGGATGTGATGCTGCCGGGGATCAACGGATTTGAAGTGCTGCGGAGAATTCGGGCGACTTCGCGGCTGCCAGTGCTTTTGCTCACGGCGCGCGGCGAGGATGTGGACCGGATCGTTGGGCTGGAAATTGGCGCCGACGATTATTTGCCCAAGCCGTTTAATCCGCGCGAACTGGTGGCGCGAATTCGGGCCGTGTTGCGGCGGACGCGGGCCGATGGCAGCGCGTCGGCGCCGGCGCCGGACGTGGTCAGTGTGGGCGATGTGGAACTGGATCCGGCGACGCGGACGGTGCGGCTGGAGGGCAAGCCGGTGGATTTGACCTCGGTGGAATTCAATTTGCTTGAAGTTCTTTTGCGAGAGGCAGGACGCGTGGTGCCGCGCGAACGACTGGTGAATGCAGTGCTGAGCCGGAAGTTCTCGCCGTTTGACCGAAGTATCGATATGCACGTCAGCAAGGTGAGGAAGAAGTTGGGCGATACCGATAGCGACGAGCACATCAAAACGGTGCGGGGCGTGGGATACATTTTTGCTAGGCCGCGGGAGAAAGCGAAGGCCTAGAGCTGCGCCTCAGGGGCTGAAGGCCTTTTGAAAAAAGACGGCTTCATCGCAGCGCTTAAAGCGCTGCGCCACCCAAAAGCGGGTTTAAGATTCATTTCTGACAGGTTGAGAAGCGAATTGTGGTCCGCAAATGAGGATGAGTCGGAATTGAAGAGTTCAGCATGAAAAGCTTATTTCTACGAATTTTTCTGTCATTCTGGATGGCGCAGGCGCTGTTCCTGGTGCTCGCCGTTCTGGTGACGCTGGCGTTTCGTCCCCGCGCATCGACTTGGGAAAGTTTGCGTACCACGGTGCTCAACGAGTCGGTCAGCGCTTACGAAGAAGGCAGCGAATCGCAACTGCGGCAGTATATGGAGAACGTCGAAGCGACGCAGCATGTGCGCGCCTATCTGTTCGACGAGCGCGGGAACGAACTCTCGGGCCGGGGCGCACCGGACTGGGCCATGCGCGTGGCGGCAGGCGGACCGCGGAACCCCAGGGATGGATTCCTTATCCCGGCGCCACCGATGCAGCGGGATTCGCGAGCGTCTTCCGATGGCAAGCACCGCTATACCGTGGTGTTGGGATTGCCGCCGGGGCCGAGAGTATTTTTTGGTCCGCGCGGACTGCCGATTCCGGGCCTCATCATCGCCATCGTCTCGTCCGGGCTGGTGTGCTATTTCCTGTCGTGGTACATGACCAAGCCGATCGTGCGGCTGCGGGCGGCGACACGACACCTGGCGGCGGGCGACTTGACGGCGCGCAGCGGCGCTCCGGTCAGCAAGAGGCGGGATGAAATCGCGGGCCTGATGCGCGACTTTGACGCCATGGCGGAGCGACTGGAGTTGCTCGTCAAAGCGCAGTCGCGCCTGCTGAACGATATTTCGCATGAACTGCGGTCGCCGCTCGCGCGATTGAATGTTGCGCTGGGGCTGGCACGGCAGCGGGCGGGCGTGGAGAGCGCGGACATGCTCGACCGCATTGAACTCGAAGCCAGCCGTTTGAACGAACTGATCGGCAGGATTCTGACCCTGGCGCGGCTGGAGGACGGAGAACAACGGGTTGCGCAGACGCCGGTGCCATTGGGCGAGTTGGTGACCAACGTTGCGGAAGATGCTGAGTTCGAGGCGCAGGAGCGGCGCTGTCACGTGCATACGGTGATCCCCGAGGGCGACTGGGGAGTGCGCGGGAATGATTCGCTGCTGCACAGCGCGGTGGAGAACGTGGTGCGCAACGCCATTCGCTATACCGCGGAAGGTTCGTCGGTTGAGATCACGCTGGCCGGTGAGCAGCGGAGCGGGGGGATGGAGGCGGTCCTGCGTGTCAGCGACTCAGGGCCGGGCGTTCCTGCGGATGCACTGGAGAAATTGTTTGAGCCCTTCTACCGGCTGGATGATGCGCGAGGACGCCTTACCGGGGGAGTGGGGCTGGGCTTGGCCATCACGGAGAGGGCGGTGCGCTTCCATGGCGGGAAGGTGTCGGCTTCGAATCGTCCACAGGGCGGGCTGATGGTGGAGATTCGGCTTCCGTTGATCGCACGGTTGACGGGGACGGCGGGAACGAGCGAGCGGGCAGAAGAGGTGCCTTCGGGGCAGGGAGCTTAGGACGAGATAAGCGACAGCGTGGGAAGCTCCACGCAGGCGGGCGCAAGCTGCCCCCGCGACAGCCGGCGGGACGCCGGCGCTACACCTGTGCTACTTGTATACTTAGAACTGCTGGGGAATCGCGGGCAACTCCGTGGCGTTGCCAGGGTTCCAATAGCGGTTGTGGGGGTTTGCTCTTCCCGCGCATACCTGATACACAAATGGGTTGAGATTTTCCCGCGTTTTCCAGAGTGCAGGACCCGGCCGGCGGGGCGCCGCGGGTGTGTGCACCCTTAAACCTCACATACATATGGAGATCAACCAGAGAATGTCGAAACGATTTGCGTGGCTGCTCGGGGTCGTGGTGCTGGTTTCAATCGGAGTGCTGGTGGCGTGCGGGAGCAGCTACAACGCTTCGTCCGACGGCTTGGTGCTGGTGGGGAGCCAGGGCTCCGGGTTGATCGAGACATTCAGTTTCAATCTGAACAACGGCGGGAGTTCGGCGATCAGCAATACGCCTGCGGACACGTCGGGCCAGGTGTGCGTGCTGAACGGTGTCCCTTCGTCGATTGTGGTGGACCCGAAGGGCGCTTATGCATACACGATTATCAACGCCAACACCTCCTGTAATACAAGCTCGGTGACCAGCACCACGGGCATTCTGGTGTTCAAGATCAATTCCGACGGGACGACCAGCCAGGTCGGGAAACAGGTGCCGCTTAATCAGGGAACCGTCACGCCATGCGTGCCGTTTCCTCCTCCTGCAACGGGTTGCGAGCCGAGCACAAGCACCGAGCAGGTACCAGTTGTTCCGGGCATGATGGTGGTGGATCCGGCTGGGAAGTTCCTGTTTATTGCAGACCGGGCGACGACCGACACGAACACGTCCCCGCGGTACGTTCCAGGAGCGGTTTCGGTGTTTGCCATCGGGAGCGGCGGGAGTGTCACGGAAGTAGCAGGGTCGCCATTCTTCACAGCGTCGCTGCCGATGACTTCTTCGCAATCGGTTCTAGACATCATCAGTGTCGCGCCAACGCCCACCGTGTACCCCCCGATCGGACTCAACGGAGTGCAGAATTCTGTGTGCTCGACGGTGGGACTGCATCCTCCGACATCGCAATATCTGTACGCGGTCGACAATCTGGGGAGTCAGGTGTTTGAATTCGCGGTGAATACGACCTCGGGTGTTTTGACGAATCCAACGGTGCTTCCTCAGCAACCAGCGTTTGGCGCCGACTCGCTGCCGGTGGGGGTTGCTGTGGACCCGTGCAACCGATTCGTCTACGTGAGTGGCAGCCTGAATGGCAGGATCAGCGCGTATACCATTTGCAACGGCGGCCCCAACCAGTCGTCGACGAACTGCCCACAGACCCCGGATGGCAGCCTGGTAGCAGTGGCAGGATCGCCCTTCAGCTTGGCGGGAACCAACATCCAAGCGGGGCCGCTGGTCGTGGATCCGTTTGGAAACTACGTCTACGTTCTCGGTACCCACTCCAATTCGATCAATATCCTGAAGATCAGCCCGGTTTCGGGGGTACTGGCAGCGTCGAATCCGGCGACGGTGGCCACGGGACTGGGACCGACGTCGATCGCGATTCGCGGCGACGACAACTGGCTTTTCGTGTCGAACTTTAACGGACCCAGCGTGTCGCAGTATTCGATCACTCCGGCCACCGGGGCGCTCACGGTGCTGCCCGCCATCCAGACGGATAATTATCCGTGGGGTGTGGCGGTGAAGTAGGAAACGCACCCCAGGGGCTCAAGCCCGGCGACTTGGGTAGGATTGAGTGGCACGACTAGAGGGGAAAAATGCGGCCCCTCCAGGAATGCTCGACCACAAGGGCTGAAGCCCTCGCTGATTTCACAGGGCCCGCGCGGCCCTGGAAGGCCCGCTCTTTCACGGTGATGCGCGCGTTTGTAGTGCCTCTCCAACCTCCAGAGTCATGCCCTTCCCGTTTACACTGACAGCTTGGGCACAGACGGGATGAATTCCGAATCCGCAACCAGCGCGCCGCTCTTCTCTACGTCGGCACCTTCAAAATCAGATACCCACCGATCATGATGAAGATCAGGTCTGGCGACCAGGCGGCGAGGGCTGGCGGGAGTTGGCTCAGGTCGCCCATGGCTTCGAACAGGCGCGACACGACTGTGTAGAACACGGCAATTCCAACCGCCACGGCGACTCCCGTAATCGCTCCTTTCTTCCCGGTGGAGAGTGAGAAGGGGATGGCGAGCACGGCCATGATCAGGGTGATCAGGGGATACGACAGCTTCTTGTGCAGTTGCACGCGCAGGCGCACCACGTCGAATCCGCTCTGCTGCAGGTCGCGGATATAGCGGCGCAACTCTTCGTAATTCATCTCAGTGTACTGCTTCACTTCCTTCTTGAAATACGACGGCGTCTCGCTGATTTCCGGGAAGGTCGAGACGTCGAAGGTGTGATATCCGTCGGGGGCGATGGCGGAGCCGTGCAGAGAGCGGTCCCAGCCCTGTTCGTAGACCCAGCGGTTCAGTTTTTCGGCCCAGTGGGCGCGGTCGGCGTGAATGCGGCGTGTGATGGTGAAGCTGGCGCGGTCGAGTTCAAAGACCGTAACGTTGCCGAACTGATCGCGGTCGGGATCGAAGAACTGGTAGTAGTAGATGTCGTTGTGCTGGCCGAAAATCCATTTGCGATCGGGACGCAGATACGTTTGCGGAGGCTTGCCTTTGATTTGGTTGTGCAGGGCCTCCTGACGCTTGTTGGTGTGCGGCAGGTAGAACTGGTCGGCGAAAAATAAACCTCCCGCCAAGAAACCTGCCGCCACGATCACCGGCGTGACGATGCGGTAGATGCTGGTGCCGGTGGCTTTGATCGCGGTGATTTCGTTCGAGCGCTGCATCAGGCCAAAGGTGACCAGCACGGACAGCAGCATGACCAGCGGAGCCACGTTGTAGAGCAGATAGGGCGCGACGTTGAGCAGGTACTCCGCGACGACCGTAGCAGGCACCTGGTTGCGCAGAATATCTGCCAGCAACTCGAACAGGGTGAAGACGATGACGAGCACCAGGAACGTGTAGAGAATCATCCCCAGGTACAGGAAGAAGTCACGCAGCACGTAGTCATCGAGCAAAGTGGGAAAGGTGGCGCTGAACATGCGGCGGCGGGTGGAGGCGCGCTCGAAGGCGTTTTCGCGGCGGCTGCGTGAGAGAGCTGGTTGGGGGCCGGACGGGTCCCGTTTCCAGACGGCGCGGAACGAGGCCAACTCCACGGGACGCTTCTCGGCCCGCGCGAACAGAAAAATTGCCAAGGCGAGAAAGATAATATCGGCCAGCCACGCTCCGAACCAGGGTGAGACGTGGCCTTGGCGAGCGAGAGAAACTCCCACCAGCGAAATCACGTAGTACGCGAATACCAGCAGGATGGTCAGCACGAATCCGCCAGACTTGCCGCTCTTCTTCGATGACAGGCCCAGCGGGATGCCCACCAGCGCGAGCACCAGGCAGGCGGTGGACAGCGCGAAGCGCTTGTGGAATGCGATGAGATACCAGCGCGCAGAAGTGGGATCGACGCGGGCCGCCTTCTGCCAGAGGGCACTGGTATCCATGACGTCGGCGGGGAGCGACTCGTCGGGCTTGTTCTCGGTCGAGGGGAGGTCGAGCGGGATGTCGGTCTGCTGGAAGGTCGAAATCTGGTAGTGACCTGAATCTTTGGGATCGGTCTCGTGCTCGGACCCGTCGACCAGATGCAGGTGCAGTCGGTCTTGACCCTCGCTGACGACGATGGCTTCCTTGGCTAGAGTGATCTTCGGGTTGGTGGCGTCGGTCAGGTCTGCCATGAACACACCCTTCCACACGGCCGCACCCTGGGCGCTCTTCACATCCTGCACGTAGAGAACTTTCTTGGGGAATCCCTCGTAGAACACTCGAGGCTGGACTTCGAAGGAAACCTGCGAGCCTTTGAGGCGGTCTTCGAGGTGGCCCAGAGCGGCTTGGGCGCGAGGCGCGACGTACAGGCCATTGGCCAGGGCCATGAGCCACGCGGCCACGACGAACAGTGAGAGAGAGCGCAGGAAGGTCCAGATGCCCATGCCGCTGGCCCGCATAGCGGTGATTTCACTGTCGGCGGCCAGACGGCTCAGGCCGATCAGGATTCCGACGAGCACGCTCATGGGCAGCGTGTAGGTGAGCGCGAGCGGGACGGTGAAGAAGAAAATTTCAGCAACGCTGGGCAGGGGAGCGCTGGCGCGGACCACCAGTTCGAGGATGCGTCCCAGGTCGCGAGTGAACAGGACAAAGGTAAAGATCGCCACGCCGATGAGCGCGTGCGCCGTCACTTCGCGTAGGATGTAGCGGGTCAGAATCCGCATGAGAGACGCGCTTTAAGGGAGGATAACACGGAGGGCGAGGACGCAAGATTCTGCCGGTGGACAAGTTGCCGGGCTTCGCCCGGCGGACAGCCGAGGGCGGCTGTCTCCACATGGCGCTGCCGGCGCTACGCAACATCGGAAGCGGAGTGGGCCGGGATATGCCATGGATAGCGAAAGGTGAGGAGCGGGATGATGCTTGAGCGGAAACTTGAGGACGATAGCCGTTCTCAGGCGGACACGTGGGCTCTGGTGGGGATTGCCGCGATCGTGGCGGTTGCGCACCTGCTCACGAATGGGCGATATGGATTCCATCGCGACGAACTGCAGGTTTTGAGCGATGCGCGGCACCTGGATTGGGGATTTGTGCCGTATCCGCCGTTCACGCCGTTGGTGGAACGGATCGGGCTTTCTCTCTTCGGTCTGTCGCTGGTCGGACTACGGCTGTTCTCCGTCATCGCGCAGGCGATCCTCGTGGTGGTAGCGGGGCTGATGGCCCGGGAACTGGGCGGAGGACGACTTGCCCAAGTGGCCGCTGCTGTTGCGGTCGCTCTCTCTACACTCCCCCTGTTCGAGGGGACGGAATTTCAATACACGACCTTCGATAATTTGTGGTGGGTGCTGATTGCCTATTTCGTGATTCGTCTGCTGAAGACGGAGAATCCGCAGTGGTGGCTCGCGATTGGCGCGACCATCGGGCTGGGATTTCAGACCAAGTACACGATGGGATTTTATTTGGCTGGGGTCATGGGCGCGGTGTTGCTAACCTCCGCACGCCGCTATCTGGGAAGCGGGTGGTTCTGGGGCGGGATGGCGCTCGGATTTTTGATTTGTTCGCCGAATCTGCTTTGGCAGGTGAAGCATGGATTCATCTCGCTGCACTTCCTGCAGCACATTCATGCGCGCGATGTGGGCGAGGGGCGGGCGGATGGATTTTGGCGCGATCAAGTTTGGATCTGCGCGAATCTGGTCGCGACTCCGCTTTGGATCGCCGGGCTGATCGGCTATTTGAGGGACCGGCGCTACCGGATGCTGGCGTGGATGTACCTGATCCCGCTGGTGCTGTACGTCGTGGGAAAGGGACGCGGGTATTACCTGGGCGGGGCGTATCCGATGCTGATGGCGATGGGCGCGGTTTTGGGAGAACGCTGGGTCGCGTCGCTAGCGAAGGTGCCGCGGCGGGCTGTGGTCGCCGTGTTCTTTACCGGAGTGGTGGCGTGGGGATTGGCGATGAGTGCGGTCGTTCTCCCGATGTCATCGGGCGGGAAACTGATGACGTTTGCGCTGGAAAGAAACGGCGACTTGCGGGAGGAGATTGGGTGGGACGAACTGGTCAAGACGGTGGCGGGAATTCGAGATTCGCTGCCACCGGAACAGCGGGAGAATATAGGCATCGCGGTGAGAAACTATGGGGAGCAGGGGGCGATCGAGATGTTGGGTCCGGCCTATCACCTGCCTCCCCCCATCAGCGGAATCAACTCGTCATGGCTCCGGGGATATCCCACACCGCTGCCTTCGACTTTGATTGTGATGGGACAGTCAGCTAAGGAGGCGGACCGGCTGTTCACCGGGTGTCGTCTGGCGGGGCATAACGGGAATTCTTTGGGCGTGAAGAATGAGGAGAGCGAGGATCATCCCGACATTTTTGTCTGCGGACCCCCGCGACTGCCTTGGCCTGAATTCTGGAAGGAATATAAGGGATTTGGTTAGAAACGGAAATCCCCACTTCTCGCAAAGAACGCGAGAGCTGGGGCACCCCCTTGAGAATGCTAGAAGCACTTCACGGCAATCGATTCAGGTAGCAGGCGCCGCTGGTGCTTTGCGCGGGCGGCGTCGGCGGGGTCATCCACGGCGGGACCTGGAAGCTGAAGAATTCGTTCATGCTCTTCTGTGTAGCGTCGCGCTGGGTCAGGGCTGCGAGGCCGAAGCGGGTTTCGATGAACTTCAGGATCGCGGTCGTGTCCATGACGGTGTGCGACAGTAGTGTTTCTTTGCGTAGGGCGACACGACGATCAGCGGCAGGCGGTAGCCGGTATGGGTGAAGTCGCAGTCCGGGCCAGTGGCCGTGGTGCAGATGTCGCCCGTCATCAGATCTTTGGGCTTGATGCCATCTGGACTCACCGCGGGTTGCGGCGGGACATGGTCGTAAAGGCCGCCGAACTCGTCGAACGTCAGGAAGAACGCCGAGTCCTTCCACGAGACACTGGTCATCAAAGCGTTGATGAGCGATTCGACATATTGCGCGCCCAGTTGGATATTGATGGGATACTGGTCGGAATCGGAGCCGTGCTCGTCGAGACCCGCGGCCGACGCGGGCTCAATCTGAGCGACCTGGGGTAGCGTGCCGTTCTGCACGTCGGTAAAGAACTGCGTCATCGTCGCCAGGTTGTTCGGGTAACTGGTCGGGATGGTCTGCCCCCATGAAAAATTCTGCACCTAGCTCAACGTCAGCAGGCATTGCGGGGTGGGATTGTTGGCGCAGCGAGTGTTGTCAGTGTTGACATAAATCTTCCAGGTGATTCCTGCATTCTGCAACTTCTGAAAAATTGTAGTGGCCGTGAGTCGGGACTGGTCGGCGCTGTCGGTGCCGGCGGGATAGACGTCTCCCTGCGACGTGGCGGCGATCAGGTATTCACGATTCGGCGCGGTGCGCGTCATCACGGGCGAAAACCAGCGGTCCGAGGTGCTGAACTGAGAGGCCATGTAGTAGTAGTAATTCAGATCAGTATCGTCGTAGTAGCCCAGGGAACGAATGCCGTTGGTGTCGTAGTAAGGAGGAACGTTGGCGCGGGCGCCGTGGGCGTTGGTCCAGGCAAAGCCATCGCGCGTAGGCGTGGCGGAGTAGGGATTGGTGAGATCCCAGTCGACGTGACTCTCGTTCCAGGATGGGCTGGGATTTTCGATGCATTGGGTGATGAGGTGAAACGACGCGATCTGTGGGCTCGAACTATCTTCGGTGCAATCACGGGGCGGCGGAAATGCGGGATCGCAACCGGGATTGGTGGGCGGCGGTCGGTAGAGCGGGGCGAGGCCGGATGTCGGATTGAATTGCGGCAGGCCGTCGAACGAACGGTCGGCGAAGCCGTTATTTTTCCAATGCGAACGCAGGACGCCGAAGTAGTGATCGAGGCCGCGGTTCTCCTGAGCCAAGAAGATAATGTGGTTCAGAACCTTGACGGACTGATCCAGCTTGAAAGTCGCGGTGGCGGTCTTGTTGGCGTTCAGGGTGAGCGTGCAAGTGCCGGTGCCTTTGCAGGCTCCGGACCATCCCCCGAAGAAATCTCCCTTGGCGGCGACGGCGGTAAGTTTCACGCTGCTGCCGGAATTGAACGATGCGCTGCAGGTGGGTGAACAACTGATGCCGGCGGGAGTGCTGGTTACGGTGCCGGTAGCGTTGCCCGCGAGTTGCACCGTCAAGGCATAGGTCGGGGTTGGGGCGAAGGCTGCGGGGAATTGCCCGGGTTCGGATTGGGCTGGCAATCCCGCAGCAAGAACAAGAACTGCGGTGAAGATCACTGCCAGCGCGAGAACGCGATGACGAATCACAAGGCCTCGGAAGGGTGTGAGAGAAATCCCTGTCTTGGATGGCGGGGGGGAGTGAGCGGTTGGCAGCGAAATCAGGCTCACGGCGATTACCCGGGCCCGCGGGGCTTCGCCCTTCGCGGGACAGCCGAAGGCGGCTGTCGCTACATGAGTTTATTGGGCTTTGAAGAACAAGGCGGCCAGGGGCGGTAAAGTTAGTTTCAGCGAGAACGGACGGCCGTGCGTGGGGATTTCTTCGGCCTTCACTCCGCCGAGATTGCCCAGGCCGCTGCCGGCGTATTCGCGGGCATCGCTGTTGAGCATCTCGCGCCAGTAGCCCCCGTAGGGGACGCCGACACGGTATCCGACGCGAGGCACGGGCGTGAAGTTGCAGACGACGAGCACTGTATCTTGCGGGGACTCGCTTTTGCGCAGCAGCGATACCGTACTGGTAGCGTTGTCGTTGGCGTCGACCCACTCGAATCCGGCAGGGTCGTTATCGAGCACATGCATCGCGGGTTCGTTGCGGTAGAAGCGGTTCAACTGCTCCATCCAGGCTTGCACTCCGCGATGAACCTGGTACTGCAGAACGTGCCATTCCAGGCTCGAGTCGTGCGCCCACTCGCGCACCTGTCCGAATTCGCAGCCCATGAAGAGCAGTTTCTTGCCCGACTGCGCGTACATGTAGGCGAAGAGCAGGCGCAGGTTGGCGAACTTCTGCCACTCGTCGCCGGGCATTTTGCCGATGAGCGATCCCTTGCCGTGAACGACTTCATCGTGCGAGAGGGGCAATACGAAATTCTCAAGGAACGAATACAGCATGCGGAACGTGAGATCGTTGTGGTGATACTTGCGATGAATGGGATCGTTCTGGAAATAGCGCAGCGTGTCGTGCATCCATCCCATGTCCCACTTGAGGCCGAAGCCAAGGCCGCCGACATACACCGGCTTTGAGACCATGGGCCACGAAGTGGATTCCTCCGCCGTGGTCTGGATTTTGGGATGCTCTTTGTAGGCTTCCTGGTTGAAGCGGCGAAGGAAGTCGATGGCATCGAGATTTTCGCGTCCGCCGAATTTGTTGGGGATCCATTCGCCCTGCTTGCGGGAGTAGTCGAGATAGAGCATCGATGCGACGGCGTCCACGCGCAGGCCGTCGATGTGGTATTTGTCGAGCCAGAACATGGCGCTCGACATCAGGAAGCTGCGCACCTCGGGGCGGCCGTAGTTGAAGATGTGCGTCTTCCAGTCGGGGTGGAATCCCTGGCGCGAATCGGAGTGTTCGTAGAGATGCGTGCCGTCGAAGTAGGCGAGGCCGTGCGCGTCGGAAGGGAAGTGCGACGGAACCCAGTCGAGGATGACGCCGATGCCGTGCTGGTGCAAGTAGTCGACCAGATACATGAAATCCTGCGGCGGGCCGTAGCGCGAGGTGGGCGCGAAGTATCCGGTGGTCTGGTATCCCCAGGAACCGTAGAAAGGGTGCTCCATCACGGGCAGGAACTCAACGTGAGTGAAACCCATCTGGCCGACGTATTCGGCGAGGCGGGGCGCGGTCTCGCGGTAGGTCAGAGGACGGTTGTGCTCTTCGGGGACGCGCATCCACGAGCCGAGATGCACTTCGTAAACCGCTTGCGGTGCACGCAACGAATTGCGCCCGGCGCGCTTCTGCATCCAATCGTGGTCGCTCCACTGGTAGTCGAGATCCCAGACGACGGAAGCTGTGCGCGGGGGCTTTTCGTGGAGCAGGCCGAGCGGGTCGGCTTTATCGACGCGGTATCCGTGGCGGTTGGATTCGATGTGGAACTTGTAGAGGGTGCCTTTGGTTACGCCGGGAATGAAGCTTTCCCATATGCCTGACGAACCGCGCGGGCTGAGACGATGTGTTTTGGGATCCCATCCGTTGAAGCCACCGACGACCGAGAGGGATCGTGCGTTGGGCGCCCACACGCTGAAGATGACTCCCGCCTGGCCATTGTGGGTGACGAGGTGGGCTCCCATCTTGTCATAGAGACGGTAGTTGCTGCCCTCGTTGAAGAGGTAGAGGTCCTGGTCGGTGAGAAGTTGCGGGGCGGGCGTAGTTTCAGGGCTCATGGGGTGCGCTAGATAGTCTACCGGAACCGGCAAAGGGCTGGCCGTAGTTTATGCGAATCCGCTAAGCGGTGGATTCGCAAGGGGTCGGTCGGGCATTCGACGCTGGTGTCTATTTCCCTTCCGAGCCACGTCGAGTTCGCGAATAATGTGCAGAACGCTGGGACCGGTGCCAGAGGCTTTTGCCGATTGAACCATAGCCCGTAACATGGTTCTGAACGACTTCAAAGAGTCTGGGGGACGCATGGCCGCACTCTCGCAGGATCTCCGCTTTGCATTTCGCCAGCTACGGAAATCGCCGGGGTTCACCGTGACCGTTGTCCTGACGCTGGCTCTTGGCATTGGCGCCGCGACGGCTATCTTCTCGCTTGTTGAAGGCGTCCTGCTGCGGCCTCTGCCATTCAGCAATCCGGATCGGCTGGTGCTGTTGGGAGATCATCTGGCGGGAGGACCGGGCATTTCCGTTACTGCTCGCGAGATCGGCAGTTACGCCAACGAGACGAGCGCCTTTTCCTCTCTTGGCGGCTATATCTCCACGAACTATGAACTTTCCAGCGGAACAATTCCTGAAGAAGTCTATGCTGCCCGCTTCAGCGCGGGAATCTTCCCGACGCTTGGCGCTTCCCCCACCCTGGGGCGCGTGTTTACGCGACAGGAAGAAGATGGCCACCAACCTCTCGCGGTGATCAGCTATGCGTTGTGGACGAACCGCTACCACCGAGATCCGCATGTGTTGGGGACCTCCATCGTTCTCGATCGCAAGGTTTACTCAATCATCGGCGTGATGCCGCGCCGCTTTGAATTCCCTTTGGAGGCAGGACACCTCGACCAGGCGCAGCTGTGGGTGCCGATGAGCTTCACTCCCGAGGAGCTTTCAGACCAGCACATGGGCTTCTGGGGATACCAGATGGTCGCTCGCCTCAAGGATGGCGTCAGGCTCACGCAGGCTGCGCAGGATGCTGACCGGGTTAGTCGACAGATCATGCGCACTTTTCCGGCAAGCATGGCTGCGATCCACATAAGAGGTGATGTCGCGCTCCTAGGCGAGTTCGACGTTGCGGATGTTCGACCCTTGTTGCAGACCTTGTTCATGGCTGTTTCTGTCGTGTTGCTCATTGCTTGCGTCAACACGGCCGGACTGCTTTTGGTGCGCGCCATCCGCCGACGTCGAGAATACGCGATACGGCTGGCTCTGGGTGCGCGTTCCGGCGTCATCGTCCGCGAATCTGTCTTCGAAGGATTGCTGATAAGCCTGGCAGGAGGAGTGGTCGGGTTGGCATTCGCGGGGGTCGCCATCCGAGCCGCCCTGCATCTGTTGCCGGAGTCCATGCCACGCATCGATTCGATCTCCATGGACGGGACTGTGGCGGCCTTTGCCCTGCTTCTAGCTCTCGTAACGGGCGCTCTTTGCAGTCTGGCGCCTGCCTTCGCCGCATTGCGGACGAACTTGACCCAGAGCTTGAAAGAAGGGACTCGGACGGGTACGGGAGCGTCAAGCCATACGTGGTTGCGATCCGGATTGGTGGTGTCGGAGATCGCGATTGCTTTGCTGCTGCTCACCGTATCGGGTGCGTTTCTGCGCAGTTTCCAGAAGATGCGCGCCGTCGACCCAGGTTTTCGTGCTGACCATGTGCTCGTGGCGGAGTATCAGCTGCCGCTGCAGCAATATTCCACCAACACTTCCGCGGACTCCTTCAACCATGCGGTCATCGACCGGCTCTCGAACACGCCCGGCATCATCGCCGCCGGGAGTACGAATGGCCTGCCCGCGTCCGACTCCTTCGGAAGGGCCGCATACACGATCGAGGGCGAGCCCGCCAGCAGCTGGAAGCTGAAGTTCGCTATGTTCGCGACGGTTTACGGCGATTATTTCCAGGCCTTGGACATTCCGCTGACCGATGGCAGGTACTTCACCGCGGACGACCGCTCCAGGTCAGCCCTCGTCGTGATCGTCAACCACTCGATGGCGGAACACTGTTGGCCAGGTCAACGGTCCCTGGGCAAGCGGATGCACGTCGGCAATCCGCAAAAGGGGTATCCATGGGCGACCGTGGTCGGCGTCGTCGCCGATACAAAGATGGGATCGCGCGATGAGCCCAGCGACGATCAGTGGTACACGCCTGCGGAGCAGCCGGCAACGCTCCATGGCTCTGACTTCGCAGGAAAGCTTACCCATCCTGCCAGCGGATACATCACGATCCGCTCTGCGCTGCCTCCCGAGCAGATGACGCAAACCTTGCGATCGACGGTCGAGGAGGTCGATCCGATGCTTGCTTTGCAGCAAGTGCAACCCATGGATGATGTGATCTCGAATGTGGAAGCGCCGCGCCGTTTCAACACCGACCTCGTCACCGCATTTGCCGTGGGCGCACTGCTGCTCGCTATCACTGGCATCTACGCGGTGGTGGCATTCTCAGTCTCGCTGCGAAACCAGGAGCTGGCGATCCGCATTGCGCTGGGCGCGCAGCGCATGGGCATTGCGAGGCTGGTATTGATTTCGGCCGTGAAGCTGACGCTTCTGGGATGTGGTCTCGGTGTGCTCGGTTCGCTCGCCGTATCACGTCTGGTCAGCTCGTTTCTCTTCGAGGTTAGCGCGACGGATCCGTTCATCTACATGGGTAGTGCTCTGCTGCTGATGATTGTGGCGCTGGTTGCGTCCTCGCTTCCCGCGGTGCGCGCCGCGCATGCGGACCCGACGAAGGCCCTGCGCTCGACTTAGGTGCTTTCCCGCTTGCAGGCCTCTGCTGCCTGACTGGCGAAGTTGCGGAAGTCGCGCAACGGCGCTGGCGCGGATCAGCGATTCCCATTTTGGATGAGCACTGCGTGCTCGCACCCGTAACGGGGCGAATGGTCCCATGCTAGACTGACTGCTCCAACCATGCCTGCTTTACGCGTCATTCTTCTCTGGCACCAGCACCAGCCGTTTTACAAGGATCTGGTCACCGGAGAATATCGTTTGCCGTGGACGCGGCTGCATGCGCTCAAGGATTACTACGGGATGGTGAAGTTGCTGGATGAGTTTCCCACCGTCCATCAGAACTTCAACCTGGTTCCGTCCCTGATGGTGCAAATTCAGGACTACGTAGACGGGACGGCGCAGGATCCTTTTCTCAGGGTGGCAGCGAAGCCGGCGAAGGATCTGACCCCGGAGGAGCGGCGCTTTGCGCTGCAGTATCTGTTTCAGGCGAATCCGCAGAATGTGATTGGGCGCTATCCGCGGTACCGGGAATTGTGGGAGCGGTTCCGCGAGCATGGGGACCATCCGGAGCGCGTGGAGCGGTATTTCCAGGCGCAGGACTTCACAGATCTGCAAGTGCTGTCGCAGCTTGCCTGGTTCGACGAGTTTTTTCTGGAAGAGAAGGACGTGGCTGCGCTGGTGGCCAAGGGGCACAGCTACTCACTCGACGATCAGAAGTTCGTGATTGCGCGCGAGAGGGAAGTGCTGGCCAAGGTGCTGCCAGCACATGCCGCCGCGGCGAAGACGGGAACGATTGAGCTTTCGGCGACGCCTTTCTATCACCCGATCCTGCCGCTGGTTTGCGATACCAGCGTGGGGGCGGTGTCGTCCCCGGGATTAGCGCTGCCGCAAAATCGATTTCGGCATACGGAGGACGCGCGCGAGCAGCTTAGGCGCGGTCTCGACCTGCACGAGAAGGTTTTCGGGCTGCGTCCCAAGGGAATCTGGCCGTCGGAAGGCAGCGTGTCGGAAGAGGTGCTGGCGATCGCGCATAGCGTGGGCGTCAAATGGATGGCGACCGACGAAGGTGTGTTGGGACGGAGTACTGGATTGTTCTTCGCGCGCGACGGCAACGGCAGGCTGCCCGCGCATCTGGCGGAGAAACTCTACAACATCCACCGGTACGAAAACGGGTCGGCGACGATGCACATGGTGTTTCGCGACCATACGATTTCGGACCTGATCGGGTTTGTGTATTCGGGCATGCCTCCGGCAGAAGCAGCGCGGCATTTGATCGGCAACATTAAGGAAGCGGCCAAGCCGGTGCTGGCCAAGGGACGCGATGCCGTGGTGTCGATCATCCTCGATGGGGAGAATGCGTGGGAGTACTACCCGAAGTCAGGCCGGGAACTTCTGCGGCGCTTCTACGACGGGTTGCAGCGCGAACCGGGTGTGGAAGCGGTCACGATCTCCGAGGCGATTGCGCGGCACAAAGACTTCGGCAAGATGACGTCGCTCGTCCCGGGGTCGTGGATCAGTTCGAACTTTAATGTCTGGATCGGAGCGCCGGAAGACAACCGAGCCTGGGATTACCTGCACCACGCGCGCGAATTTTATGCGCAAAATGCGGCGCGCGCGCCTGAGGCGCAACGCCAACTGGCGTTTGAAGAGATCCTGATCGCGGAGGGCAGCGACTGGAACTGGTGGTACGGGCCGGAACATCACTCGGCCAATGACCGCGACTTCGACGAGTTGTACCGCAAGCATCTTTCAAACGTGTATCAGGCGTTGGGAGCAGTGCCGCCGGACTATTTGGCTCAGCCCATTACTGGGGCGGAGGTGCGTCCGTCCTTTGTGCCGCAGACCGCGTACATTCATCCGCGAGTGGCGGGGGACAAGGTGCGGTACTTCGAGTGGATGGGCGCGGCGATCTATACCGCCGATCACCGCGCGGGCGCGATGCACGGCAAACAGTTTCTGTTGGATGCGGTGTATGCGGGGATCGATTCCACGCATGTGTACGGGCGTCTCGACTTCACCGGCAACGTTCCGCAGGAAGATTTTGATCTGGTGGTGAACCTGGAGTCGTGGGCCAGCGGCGAGCCACGTGCGCGCCGCACGCTGCGAGTGGAGGCGTCGGTACACGAGCGGAGGCTGAAGGCCTGGAAGATTGAAAACGGGTCAGAAGAGCGGGTGAAGGCATCGTCGTCGCAGCCCGATGAGCACGTAAAGCTGGCCCTGGTACGGAACTTTGAATTCAAGCTGCCGCTGGTGTGGTTGTTGGCGACTCCGAGCGCGGCCCCGGCAGATCGCGCGGCTGAGCGCAAGGCCGGAGCAGTTGCCGTTGGGGCCACCAGCAAGCTTCGGTTGCGCTTCAGCCTGTGGCAGAACCGTCTGCCGGTGGATTCACTGCCGCTGGAAGGGTGGATCGAGTTGCAAGTGCTGAGCGAAGGGGATTTGATTTTCGGGGCGTGAGCGCAGTTCTCTCCACTGCACGAGAAAACCGGAGGCCCCTGCCTCCGGTTTCTTGTCGGAGAAGCGACTTGCCTATTTGCTGCCGCCGGTTGAGGGCGCAGGCGCAGGCGCCGGCGCAGGTGTCGGCGCAGCGCCCATCGCCATTGGGCGATTCAGTTCCAGCGTAAGTTCGGTCCCGGCAGGCAGCGTCGCTGAACGGTGTTTCGTCAGCCAGTGCACCGTGGTGGCGCTGGCGCCCACGGCTCCGCCAATCAACACGCCAGGGCCTCCGCCGATCAATCCTCCAACGAGCATCCCGCCGGCGGTGCCGCCACCGATTTCGAGCGTGTCGCGGCGGTCGTGGCCGGTTCCCTTGAACTGGCCTTCGGCGCTCACGTCGGTGCCGCGGATGTTGGTGTCGACCAGAGTCGCGTCGAGGTAATAGCGCTCACCGCTGGGAAGAATCACGGCTTCGGGGAGAATTCCGATGGTCGGCTTGCCGGAGATGCGGCGCGGCTCTTTCACCTGGGTGACGCGGCCTTCGACGGTCGCTCCGACCGGGATCAAGGTGCTGCCGTTGACGACCACTGCCTGAGTGATCTTGGCTTGAAAGGGATCGCCGACGCGGTTGCTGAAGGTAGCGAGGGTCGTGTCGAGACGGACCATCAGGGTGGTCCCTGCGGGCACGGCGGAGCCGGTCTGGGCCGTAAGGACGCTGGCCAGAAGCAGTATGCAAGGTAGAGCGATCCATTTCTTCATCGTGCCTCCCAAATTCCTGAGCAATATTCTATCTCCTGACTTTAGTCTTTGCGGATGACCGCGACAACACGCCGACGGGACAGGGGAACCACGGGAGATAAGGGCGTGGCAGAGGTGGCCGAAGGGACAGTCCCAAAGGCGGAAATCGCGGCGACGAGGGTGTGTCTGACCTCACACTGCGGTCATGGTCATCCGATATAATCGTTGGTTCCGCGACACAGCACTGGTGAGACTTGTACCGGCGAGGGCTACCTCAGGGAAACGCCTGATCGCTGGAAACAGTGACGAATCCCACCCGCGTCCGTGAGCCGGAAAGCGGTACCGAAATCATAACGAAAGAGAAAACTAGGTAATGTCGAATATTGCAGCCATTCATGCTCGTGAAGTTTTGGACTCCCGCGGCAATCCCACGGTGGAAGCGGAAGTATTTTTGGCCGACGGCTCGATGGGCCGGGCGATTGTTCCTAGCGGCGCGTCGACGGGCGAGCACGAGGCGGTCGAGTTGCGCGACGGCGATACCAAGCGTTTCCTGGGCAAGGGCGTGAGCAAGGCGGTGGAGAACGTCAACGGCGAGATCGCTGAAGCCCTGGCGAACTGGGATGCGTTCGACCAGCGCGGGCTCGATGCCCGGATGATCGAACTGGATGGCACCGAGAACAAAGGGCGGCTGGGCGCAAATGCGCTGCTGGCGGTGTCGATGGCGGCTGCGCGCGCATCGGCGCAGACTCTGGACATCCCGCTGTACCGCTATCTCGGCGGAGCTGGGGCCAATACGCTGCCCACGCCCATGATGAACATTTTGAATGGCGGAGCGCATGCCGACAACAACGTCGACTTCCAGGAATTCATGGTGATGCCGGTCGGCGCGCCCACGTTTCATGAAGCGCTGCGCTGGGGTGTGGAAGTCTTCCATACGCTGAAGGGCGTGCTGAAGACGCGCGGTTATAACACGGCCGTGGGCGATGAAGGCGGATTTGCTCCGTCGGTAAAGTCGAACCTGGAGGCCATTGAAGTCGTGCTGGAAGCGATCTCGAAGGCTGGTTACAAGCCGGGAGAAGAGATTGCGATCGCGCTCGATCCGGCGGCCAGCGAGTTCTTCCAGGATGGAAACTACGTGTTCAAGAAGTCCGACAAGTCGGCCAAGAGTTCTGACGCAATGGTCGCGTTCTGGGCGAAGTGGGTGAAGGATTATCCCATCGTGTCGCTGGAAGACGGGCTCGCCGAGAACGACTGGGACGGTTGGGCGAAGCTGACAAAGGAACTCGGCGGAAGAATTCAGCTTGTGGGCGACGATATTTTCGTGACGAATATCCAGTTCCTGCAAGAGGGAATCGACAAGGGCGTGGCCAACTCAATTCTCGTCAAAGTCAATCAGATCGGCACCGTGAGTGAGACGCTGGATGCGATCGACCTGGCGCGGCGGAATGGGTATACGTCGGTGATTTCGCACCGCTCGGGCGAAACCGAAGATACGTTCATCGCGGACCTCGCCGTGGCCACGGGTGCGGGACAGATCAAGACCGGGTCGGCCTCACGCACCGATCGCATTGCGAAATACAACCAACTGCTGCGCATTGAGGAAGAGTTGGCTGGGACATCGCGGTTCTTAGGGCTGGGGGCGCTGAACTACCACCGCTAGTCAATATTAACTTAGCTAAGAACTTAGTCTATAGTAAGAACGTGGAAGTAAACATTCATGACGCCAAGACTCACCTCTCGCGACTGTTGGAGCGGGTTGCCATGGGCGAGGAAGTCATCATCGCCAAGGCAGGAAAACCGGTGGCGAAGTTAGTGGCCATCCCGTCGGAGCGACCGCGATTCAAACTAGGTTCAGCGAAAGGGGAGTTTATGGTGCCGGACGACTTCAACGATCCTCTTCCTAAGGACCTCGAAGATCTGTTCTGGTGATGAAGATACTCATCGACACGCATGTTTTGTTGTGGGGACTTCAAAACGAGGAAAAGCTCTCTCACCGAGTGCAAGCCCTTTTACCCGTAGCGGATGTGTGGATCAGTGTGGCCAGTCTTTGGGAGATCATCGCGAAAGCACAAATTGGGAAGCTTGTTTTGCCCAGCCCTGTCGGTGATTACTTGGCGGGAAAGCTCACCGCGAATGGCATCTCGGTTCTTCCTCTCACTTTTGATGATTTGAGGCGCCTGCAAGATCTTCCGCTACATCATCGCGACCCTTTCGACCGTATCTTGATTGCTCAAAGTCTCAATGAGTCCATGCCCCTGTGAGCGCGGATCCGCAATTCAAGAAATATTCGGTTGAACTGATATGGTGACCAAAGGTGCGATTCGGCGGCAATTTTCTCCTCAGTCGACTAGGAGACTGGCACGATGAATCTGCGTGCAGGGATGGGACTAGGGCTTGTCGTTGTTTATCTTGGCGGTGGATACCGCAGAATAACATCCCAGCGGCGAAGCGGCGCTACGCCGAGCTTTCGCCATCCAGTGCTCGATAACCTCCTGCTCTTGATCTCCGGCCTTCTTCGAGCAGCGGCATGGAGCTTGGCGTTATGGTGGTTCAAAATTCAACCCCATAGTGTCGAAGCGCGTTTTTTCGCGTACCTACTTCTGCTGACGCTGGGAGGCGCTTGGACATGGTTCTGCAATGATTCTCCGCCGCGCGAAGAAATGAAAGTAAGTCTTGCGAACAATTTATCTGGGCTAGATCGAACTTCTCAGGCGTTTGGTTTTCATAGTTCATTGTTGAAGGAGCAGAACGGAATTCATGTCTCGTCCTAAACCGCTCATTCTTACCATTCTCGACGGCTGGGGGTATCGAGCCGAAACCAAAGGCAACGCCATTGCTCTCGCGCGCAAGCCGACCTACGACCGATTATTGCGGGAGTATCCCAATACGCTCATTCATACCAGCGGGCCGTTTGTTGGATTGCCCGAGGGGCAGATGGGGAACAGCGAGGTCGGGCACCTCAACATTGGCGCCGGACGCATCGTGCACATGGACATCACGCGCATTGATTTGATGATCCAGAACGGGGAACTGTTTTCGCATCCGGTGCTGCTCGATGCGATGAAGCATGCCCGCACTGGCGAGCGGCGACTGCATTTGTTCGGGCTCATCTCCGATGGCGGCGTGCACTCGCAGCAGGCGCATCTTTACGCTCTGCTGAAGATGGCGAAACAGAATGGGTTGGACCGCGTCTTCGTCCATGCCTTCATGGACGGGCGCGACACGTTGCCCACCAACGGCGCCGGTTACCTCGAGCAACTGCAGCACAAGATGCGGGAGTACAACTGCGGTAAGATTGCGACCGTCAACGGGCGCTATTACGCCATGGACCGCGACCGGCGCTGGGAGCGCATTGCCAAGGCCTACAACGCGATGGTCTTCGCGGACGCGGAAGGCGGCAAGTGCGCCGATCCGGTGCAAGGGATGAAGGATGCCTACAATAAGGGAGTCACCGACGAATTCGTGATCCCCTTGGTGTGCACCGACAGCCGCGGGCAGGCGCTGGCGACTATTCGTGACGAAGACTCTTGCATCTGCTTCAACTTTCGCGCGGACCGCGTCCGCCAGATCACGCGCGCTCTCACCCGCAACAGCGGGCTGAACGACAAGGGCGGCATCGACTTGCCGGGTGCGGCCGATCTGGATGCGACGATTCCGCGCGACCGAGTGCCGAAAAATCTGCGCTACGTCTGCATGACGCAATACGACAAGAATTTCAGCCTGCCGGTGGTGATTCCACCGGAGTCGATGGCGAACATCCTGGCCAACGTGATGGGTGGAATGAACATGCGCAATCTGCGCGTGGCCGAGACCGAGAAGTATGCTCACGTCACGTATTTCTTCAACGGGGGCGTGGAGCAGCCGTTCCCGGGCGAAGAGCGCGTGATGGTGCAATCTCCCAAGGTCGCGACTTACGACCTGAAGCCAGAGATGAGCGCTGCGGGTATTGCCGACGCGGTCGTGAAGGCCACCGAGGACGGGACGTTTGATGTGATGATCGTGAACTTTGCCAATGCAGACATGGTCGGACACTCCGGCCAGATTGAGCCCACGATCAAAGCGGTCGAAACCGTGGACGCCTGCCTTTCCCGCATTGAATCTGCGATTCGCGCGAAAGGCGGTGCCATGCTGATCACCGCCGACCACGGAAATGCTGAGATGATGATCGATCCGGCGACGGGAGGTCCGCATACAGCGCACACGACCAACCCGGTGCCGTTTATCGTGGTTTCGGAACCTGCCAAGCCGTTCACGCTGAAGCCGAACGGATCGCTGCGGGATATTTCGCCGACTATTCTCGGAATGCTAGGTGTCGACGAACCGAAAGAGATGACGGGGATGGATCTGCGAGTTCCGCTGAAGAAGTGAGGGGCGAAAAAAATCTAGGGACGACGGACCACATCGTCCCCAGGTGATTTATCTGAAAGCCTAGTTTGCGAGCAACGCAGGAGCCGTTGCGAGCAGTCCGGCCGCCAACTCCAGGTCGTGCAGGTCTTCGCGGCTGAAGTCTTTCGCAAACTTCGGATCGAGTCCCTTGCGAGAAATCTGAATCACGCCCACCACCGCTGAATCGCGGTCCATGATCGGCACCGACATGAGCTTCTGGATGGGCGACGGCGCGGCCACTTCGTCCGAAGGGGTTCCGTCGGCCTTGATGGTTTCGAAGATGCTGGCGTGCTTGACCCGCGCGAAGTTGTTGAAAATCTCGGCTTTCTTGCTCAGGGCCGTATGGGCCGCCACCGCTTTGCTGGACAGTGGAATTGCCCCGGTGGTCCTCAAGTAGTCGGGGAACACGAAGCGCAGCAGTCCGCCCTCGAGCCGCAAGAGCGCGACTTCGTTGTACTGCACCTGAAAAATCTTGGCCAGGACCATGCACAGGTCCATCGCCGTCACTCCCTGCCCCAGCACAGATCCCAAGGGGATTAAATGTTCGGGGAGGACAATCTCTTCCATCCCGTGCTCGATATTTTGGGTCATAGGTTGCCCGCAATTTCTCCGCTTCCGCGGACGAACCTAAACTCTATCGCACTTTGGCCGCCACAAGATACTTCCCAAAGTAATGAGAGAAATGGCGGTAAACCCTTTGTTTTCAGTGGAAAGCCAAACGAAAGTCGGTGTCTTGCACAGGACTGCGCGTGCGCCGACGAGCCGCAAACCATCAACGACTGACAGTTTTTGTCAGTTGCATCGTAGGTACGACTCCCGGGCAGGCGATCTCCGGATGTCCGGTCGTTCCTTCCCGGCCACAAACTCATTTACACTTCCCGCTATGAGTAATCCGACGCAACCCAACGTGAAGCTAATCAATGGCCCCGACTACCGCGAGAACTATGCCAACAGCGTGCAGATGCGCGTCAACATCTGGGACTTCTTCCTGGTTTTTGGCACCCTGCAGCAACAAACCGAGACCCAGGTAGAGATCAAGAACTTCGAGGGCATCTATCTAAGCCCGCAGCAGGCCAAGGCGTTGCTGGGACTCCTGCAGCAAAACATAGCCGGCTACGAGGGCGCCTTTGGCGAGATCAAGCTCGACCCGCGGATGGGGGCACAGGGGCCCGTGCACTAGACGACTGCAGGGCTCCAGGAGTCCGACAGACGCTTCCACCAACAAGAATGACTTCTCCCATGCGATGTCCCCGCCTGCATCCAGCCTTGGTGTTCGCGGGCATCTTTGTCGGAATTTTTCTGTTGCACCTGCCGTTGCTGCAGCTTCCTTATTTCTGGGACGAAGCGGGCTATTATGTGCCCGCCGCGCGCGACCTCTTGCTCAGCGGCAGCCCCATTCCGCAGACCACGGTATCGAACGCGCATCCCCCGCTCGTGATGGCCTGGATCGCCCTGTGGTGGAAATGCGTGGGCTTCGCGCCGGTTGTGACGCGATCGGCCATGCTGGTGGTCGCCGCATTCTCGCTGCTGGGAGTTTTTCGGCTGGCCGAACGGGTGGCCAATACCCAGGTGGCGATTGCCTCCACGCTGTGTACGGCGGTGTATCCAGTCTTCTTTGCGCAGAGCTCACTGGCCCAGGTGGACCTCGCTGCCGCCGGCCTGATCTTCTGGGGCCTCGGCGCTTATCTGGAGGATCGTTCGCTCGCGGTTGCGGTTTGGTTCTCGCTGGCGGCTCTCGCGAAAGAGACGGCAATTCTCGCTCCGGCGGGGCTGGCAAGCTGGGAAGTTTTACGTTCGGTCGCGCCCAAGTGGGGATTGCTGCGGAGCCTCTGGTTGGACTCGGGTTCTGAACCGGACCGCGGCTCTTCGAAGCGAATCCTGGGGCTCGTCTGTCCCCTGCTCCCGCTGGTACTGTGGTACGCCTATCACTTTTCCCGCACGGGATATGTTTTCGGCAATCCGGAGTTTTTCCGTTACAACGTCGCTGCGACGCTGAATCCGTTGCGATTCCTGCTGGCTCTTGGGCTGCGCCTTTGGCAGGTCTTCGGCTATCTGCATTTATGGCTGCTGACGCTGGGGATGCTGCTGGCGATGTGGTGGCCTCCGGTGAAAGACGACGGGGTCGAGCGGTCACGCATTTCGATCCCGGTGCAGATGGTCTTCCTAGTGGTCGTGAAAGTGTACGTGGTGGCCATGGCGTTGATTGGCGGTGCGGTGCTGGCGCGCTACATGCTGCCGGCGGTGCCGCTCGTCATTATTGTCGGAGTTTCCACCTTGCGCAGGCGTCTACGTTATTGGCCCCAGGCAGTCGCTGCGGTTGCCATAGCCTTCGTGGCCGCGTGGTTCTGGAATCCGCCCTACGGATTTTCGCCGGAAGACAATCTGGCGTATCGCGACTACGTCGTTCTGCACCAGGATGGGGAGCGATTTCTCGAGGCTCGCTATCCCATGGCGCACGCGCTCACGGCATGGCCGGCTTCGGACGAACTGACGCGCCCCTGGCTCGGTTATGTAATGCGCCCGGTGCAGGTCGTGCGGATTGAGGATTTCTCGCTGGATGAAGTGCTTTCGGCGGCCGACTTCCGCTCCCACTTTGAGGTCGCTCTAGTATTTTCGACCAAGTACGAGCCCGGGCGTCCGCTACTGGAGCGCTGGAAACCTTGGAACGATCTGAAGCGGAGGTTCTTCGGATATCACCGCGACTTGCCGCCGGCGGCCGCGGCGCAGATTCTCGGCGGGCGGGTGGTGTTCTCAGAAGAGCGCAAGGAGCAGTGGGTGGCGGTGATCGAGATGGAGCAGACTGAAATCGTTAATGCTAGAAATGTCTGGACCTCCCTCCATTGAAGTAAAACCACCTGGCCCCCGGCGACAATGGGAAGCGGTTTTGCGGCTCGCTAGAACGAGTGACTATGCAAATTGTTGGGATATTGATGTCGGTCGTATTTGCTCTGGCCGGCAGGTGGGTCCAACTTTATCCCGACCGACTCGTGTCGAAAGGACATTTCGTTGGGCCGGACAGTCGCGGTGCTCGACTTTATCGGATTCAAATGGCGGTCCTCGGCACTTCATGGTCGTCGCGGGTACTTGCGGGGCCATCCTCTCGCTAGAATCTCTGCTCGGTTTTGGTCCAGGCGTGGTGACTTTGATGGCAACTCTGGTGGGCATAGCTGCGGGTATCACCACGGCGGTGTATGTCCGCAATGAGTCGAAAACTCGACCACCCTACGTCAGCAACAGTCCGCCTGGATGGTGGCCGTAAGCATCGTTGCTCATAAATCTGACTTCTGCATCAAGTGGCACGAGTGTGTTTTGATCACCAGCCACACTTCACGGCCGGGCGCAAGTTGCAAGGAATCACGTGCTGCCAGTGTGAGGTGAACTTCCATCTCGATCCGGGATTTCACGCGCGCGGTGACGATGACGTCGCGCTGTTCGAGGGAGGTGATGCGTCCCGGAATCACATTGCGCGCGCTCAGCCCGACCGGCGGCACGGTGGCCAGCAGAATGTCGCCGGCGCGGATGCCCACGCGCAACGCCGCGCCCACGCCTCCGCACACCAGCGGGGTTTCGAGCACCACGGGGCCCGGGTCTCCTGCGATTCGGCAGGACATGGTGCCGCGCTCCGGGTGTACCGACTCCACGACGGCGTCGAAGATGTTTTCGAAACCCACCAATTGCGCGACGGTTTCCTGCAGCGGCGCCGAGATGACTTCGTGCGGCGTGCCTTGAACCACGATTCGTCCGGCGTCGAGGACGATCACGCGCTCGCCCAGGGCAAAGACTTCCTCCGGGCTGTGGGTGACAGAGAGGATGGGGATCCGGTGTGCCTGATTCCAAGCGCGCAGGTCGTCGATGATCTTCGTCTTCGTCGAAGCGTCGAGTGCGGCCAGTGGTTCGTCGAGTAGCAGCACGGCGGGGGCGGTCACCAGCGTTCGCGCCAAGGCCGCGCGCTGACTCTCTCCTCCGGAAATCTCTCGCGGGTAGCGCGAAGCGAGGTGGGGAATTCGAAACGCCTGCAGAATGGCGGTCGCTTGTTCCACGCGTTCTGCGGGCGGCAAGTGCGTGAGGCCGTACTGGACGTTCTTCTCGATGGTCAGATGCGGAAACAGCGCGAGATTTTGAAATACGTATCCGGCCCGCCGTTTGGCCACGGGAAGGTCGGTGTGCTGAGCGGCGTCGAACCAGACGCGGTCGCCGATGGCGATGCGCCCTGAGTCCGGTTTGGCCAGCCCGGCAACGCAATCCAGCAAGGTCGTTTTGCCCGCTCCGGAAGGGCCGAAGAGAATCGTGAACCCGGGGGCGACTTGGAACTCAACTTCCAGGGAGAACTCGCGTTCTTCGGATGGTAGGTGCTTGCGGAGAGAGACTTGGAGGCGCGGGACGTCTGACTGTTCGCTTCGCTCTGGCACTGGCAAAAGTTGTGACGAAGATACCATGAGTTCAGCAGAGCCAGTTGGACGCGGTGGATTCATTGCCGTTCATTCTAGGGAGCTTCGATTGTATTGGTAAAGTCAGACACGCACGAGCGCGCACAGAGACTCCTCGACAAGAGGTGCACGTCGCAGATAGCATAGGGATCCTTCGACTGCGTGCCCGCTTCGCTTCGCGAAGCACCCACTGCGCTCAGGATGACAGTGCGGGGCGGGTCACAGTCTGCGGCTATTTTATGGGTCCGATGATCCACGCTTTGCGGTTCACGCCGTACACCACCGCTAACACGGCAAAGCTGAATCCGAGCAGCAGCAGCGCGGTCGTATTGGCACCGGCATAGTCGGAGACCTGCACGCGGTCGAAGATATCAATAGAAACGGTCCGCGTGACTCCGGGAATGTTTCCTCCGACCATGAGCACTACGCCGAATTCTCCCATGGTGTGAGCAAAGCTCAGAGCTGTGCCTGTAACCAAGCCAGGGACGGAGAGCGGCGCGATCACGCGAAAAAAAGTTCGTAGCGGGGACGCGCCCAGGGTGGCGGAGGCGGCAATCAGCTTCTGGTCGACGCTGGCGAACGACGCTGCAAAGGGCTGCACGGCAAACGGCAGGCTATAAAGGATGGAGCCAATCACGAGTCCGCCGAAGGTGAAGGCGAGCGTGTGGCCGGTGAGCGCGATGCACCAGCGGCCCACCGGACTGCGCGGACCAAGAGTTACCAGTAGGTAGAATCCCAGCACAGTCGGAGGAAGAACGATGGGGAGGGCCACCACTGCTTCTACCAGAAACTTCCAGCGCCAGCGGGAGAAGGCGGTCCAGTAGGCGATGGGCAGACCGAGCAGCAGCAAGATCGCTGATACGGTGATCGCCAGTTGCAGCGTGATCCAGAATGCTTGCCAGTCGATTGCCATGGTCGGGTGCGTTCTTCGAATCGGTTTTGCCGTCGCTTCCAGGTGCGAGGGCGAGACGCCCCTTCGACAAGCTCAGGGCTCGCTCTCGCGACAGCCGGCAGGATGCCGGCGCTACTCCTGCTCTTGGCTCTGCGGCAGGGTGAAGCCGTTCTTCCGCAGCAACTCTGCCACTTCTTTCGTTTTGATGTACTCCAGAAACTGCGCCGCTTCTTTCTTATGCTGGGAGCGCGACAGCACCACCGCTCCCTGCGCCAGCGGAGGATAAGACTCCGCAGGGACTTCCCAATACCTGCCTTTGCTGCCCATTCCTGGTGCTAAAGCATGTGCGAGCGCCGCGAATCCTGCCTGCGCGTTGCCTGACTCCACGAACTGCGCCGCCTGAGCGACGTTCTCGCCGAGGACCAGGCGATCCGCAACGTGATCGTACACTCCGGCATGCTTCAACGCGGCCACCGCGGCCCGGCCGTACGGAGCATGCTGAGGATTGGCAATCGCAATCTTCTTGACCGAAGGATCGAGCAGAGCATTCACGCCCAGGTGCTGAAGGTCCAGCGAAGACTCAGCAGGAACCCACAGGACGAGCCTGCCAACTGCGTACTGGTACAAGCTGACCCCGTCCGCATTACCCGTGGCGATCAACTGATGCGGATAGTCCATATCCGCCGAGAAGAATAGGTCAAACGGGGCGCCATTCTGAATCTGCTGGGTGAGGGCCCCAGAGGCTCCGAACGAGAGCTTCACCTTCACTCCGGTCTTTTTCTCGTAACCGTCTCCGATCTCTTTCAGCGCTGTGCTTAAGTCCGCGGCTGCCGCCACGACCAGTTCGGGGGTCTTCTGCTGTGCCCACCCCGAGATCGTGCTTACGAGAACAGACGCTGCCAGCAGTGCACACGAGTAAGGCCGCATGTTCCAGATTATCCCTTCTAGTCTTGCAGGCTTCGACCGCAGCCAAGCGACGGCAAGAGATTGTACAAGGCCAACCTAGTCTAGTGTCCCGTATATAACTTTACAGATAAACTGTCTTCTTTTTTCCCCTGGGCTGGGTGGATCCGGGTTTGATCTGCTCCATCTTGACCCGCGCGCGATCGATCTTTTTGAGGATGTCCTCGACGGTGGCGCTCCAGATGAACGGCTT
>DATDGW010000738.1:0-5205 GCA_036521895.1 Candidatus Sulfotelmatobacter sp.
AACTGTGTCGTTATCGGAGCGTAGTGTAGGATTCCGGCATGCCAGAAATGCATTTGCAAGTCTTCGGGGCGGCGATCGCGTCGATATTGTTGCTTGTTCCGGCGTGCGCAGAGCAGAGTCACTGGGCTTCTGCGGAGGATAAGACCGCGAAATACATCATCGAGATGGAACGAAAGTGGGCTGAGGGAGTATGTGTCGAGAACGGTGTCGTCGCCGGTCTGCTTGCTGAAGACTTCCAGGGCACATCAACGAAAGGTGAGCGCTTCACGAAGGCTGATGAATTGAAGGACGAGAAAAGCATACACACCGCCCATGATTGCGGACTTGACGGGGCTAAAGTGCGTTTCTTCGGAGACGATATTGCCGTTGTCTATGGCAGCGAACATTCCGTCGGCAAGGACAAATCCCAGCCGCAAAGGTGTGCCAGGTTTGGACCGATACGTGGTTGAAGCGCGGCAATACGTGGCAGATTATCGCCTCGCATGATAATCGCGTGGAATGTAGCTAGCCGGAGAGCGTTGGATCGTTCCGTCCTGAATTAGCAATCCAATCCAGATGTATTTGTCAAAGGAAAGATGACCGGCCAACCGGACGTTACTCCTGAGTAATGGAAGAGTAGGCGACTACACGCCGTGCGCCGGGATAAACCGACATGTTGCAGGGGAGGCAGAAGCCCTGCAGGAAAGGAAGTAGCGAATCCATCCTGACCCCGAGTCTTACGGGTGGCGCCGTGAGGGGCCAGTCGAAGCGTAGACAGGGGCATTGGTGGGCCGGGCTATCGAGCTTCGAAAAGTCGCAGATCAGGATGCCGACTCCATGGTGTGTAGGAGGAAGGCAACACGGCAGCCGCGCTACTCGCGAGTGGCTGTCCGGTCCTGCGTA
The DNA here is from genome assembly GCA_036521895.1 of Candidatus Sulfotelmatobacter sp. Lineage (GTDB taxonomy): Bacteria > Acidobacteriota > Terriglobia > Terriglobales > Acidobacteriaceae > Sulfotelmatobacter. The sequence continues at coordinate 883 of DATDGW010000738.1, forward strand.
GTCGAGAGAACCCGCGCACGCTAAGAAGCAACATGGACGAGAACCGGGAGATCTCCACCACGCCTTGGTTGCACGACCAAGGCCGGCCCGCGAAGGTGATGAGCCGAACGGCGGACGCGTACGTGATGGAGAAGTCCGACTGCGCCGTAGTACCTGTGAACCAGCCGAACAAAGGAGCGCAAGCTCCAGCGGAGGTTGGGGAGGGAAGGGCGCAGACGGAGGAGAACATCGTTCAACCGCGCATGCGCCCGACACAGAGCGGGAAGCGCATGTCCCAGAGGCTGGACGGTGTGCGAAGAGCAGCAAAGGAAAGAAAGCAGGAACGGTTCACGGCTTTGCTCCACCATATGAGCGTTGAACTTCTCCGCGACAGCTTCTACGCGTTACAACGTAAAGCTTCGCCGGGAATCGATGGCGTGAGTTGGCAGGAATATGAAATCGGACTCGAGGATCGGCTTTTCGATCTTCACAGCCGGGTTCACCGTGGGACGTATCGGGCAAGACCCTCCAGGCGAGTCTATATACCGAAGCCTGACGGACGGAAACGCCCGTTAGGCGTCGCGGCGCTAGAAGACAAAATTGTTCAACAGGCCGTGGTGACGATCCTCAATCAGATATATGAGGTCGACTTCAAAGGATTCTCCTACGGGTTCCGACCCGGTCGCAGCCCGCATCAGGCGCTTGACGCGCTCAGTGTGGGCATCCAACGGAAGAAAGTGAACTGGGTACTCGATGCGGACATCCGCGGCTTCTACGACAACTTGAGCCACGAATGGACAATGAGGTTCATCGAACACCGGGTGGCCGATCGTCGGATACTCCGCCTGATCCAGAAATGGTTGAAGGCAGGCGTATCGGAAGACGGCCAATGGTCGGAGACGAAGCTGGGTACGCCACAGGGAGCGGTGGTTTCACCACTGATCGCCAACGCTTACCTACACTACGTGTTCGATCTGTGGGCTGAGGCTTGGCGCAGGAAGGCAGCGAACGGAGACATGATCTTCCTTCGTTACGCCGACGATCTTGTGGTGGGTTTTCAGCACCGGACCGATGCCGAGCGGTTCCTTAGAGAGTTCAAGGAACGGCTGGCGAAGTTCGGCTTGGAATTACATCCTGAGAAGACACGGCTAATCGAGTTCGGGCGTTATGCAGCCCGAGACCGAGAGCAGCGTGGAAAGGGAAAACCAGAGACCTTCACGTTCCTGGGCTTCACCCACTACTGTGGGCAACGCCACAAGACCGGCACCTTCACCGTCTGGCGGCTTACTGCGAAGAAGCGAATGGTTGCGAAGCTCAAAGCTATCAAGGTTGAGCTTCAACACCGACAGCATGATCGTACGGCCGACGTCGGTGCATGGCTGCGGAAGGTTGTACAGGGTTACTACCAATATCACGCTATACCCGGAAACATCGATCAGTTGCGCCTCTTCAAGAGGCGGTTGAATCGGCTGTGGCACAGTGTTCTGGTTCGCCGCAGCCAGCGCGCCCGGATACGATGGGAGCGTCTGATTCCTCTCTTCAACCGGTGGATTCCAGAACCACGCGTCCTGCATCCATACCCTGAAGTTCGCTTTTACGCTATCCATCCTTCGTAAGAGCCGTATGCGTAGACGCGCACGTACGGATCCGACCGGGGGGCGCTCAGTGATGAGCGTCCCTACCGGGAGCGGAATTCGAAAAGGACTCGCGTCGCGTCTCGATGAATGAGTTGGGCTGTGGGTGTTGAAAAACTCGAAGTTACAGAACACGGTCACACATTTGGCGATAAAGAATGTCTAGGCGGCCTCTGCAAATCGTTTGTAGCGCATCCTGACGTGATCTAAAATCTCTGCCGCGATCTTTGCAACTGAGTTTCAACAGCCACGGCGGTTCGCATCAAGTGACGACCCGAAAGATGCTTTGCTTGGCGGTTTTCATATAGCATTCGTCTGGATTGTCAGCAGCGTTGCGCAAGAATGTGTAGCGCTTGCCGGAACTAACCTCGGCCGACCCGCAATTGTTTGGAAGAGGGGGAACATCCGTGAAAAGTTTTCTGTATGGAACATTGTTCTTGTTGCTGATCGCTTCAACGGTGGGAGCGCAGGATCGAAGCGCGCCCGGTGCGGGCCTGCCTCCGCTGATCGATCGCGAGCTCATTTTCGGCAACCCCGAGATTGCGGGGGCCCAGATCTCTCCGAACGGACGGTACATCGCATTTCTGAAGCCTTGGAAGGACACGCGCAACATCTACGTGAAGGCGGTGGGCGAGCCATTCAGCGCGGCCCGGCTGCTCACCACGGAGACCAAGCGACCCATCGCCGGCTACTTCTGGATGAGAGACAGCAAGTACATCCTGTACGTGAAGGACAATGCGGGCGATGAGAACTACAACGTCTTTGCCGTTGATCCTACAGCCAAGCCGGAGGCCGGCGCCGATGCTCCAGCGTCGCGCGACCTGACTGGTCTTAAAGGCGTACGGGTATACATTTACGCCTCCTCAGCAGAAATCGTGGGTAGTCTCTGGCTCAGGAAGTCGACCGAGGGCGTGATACATCGCGATGCTCATGGCATCGAAGGTGCGAAAACCATAGGATCGTCTGGTGATCACTCGCATTTTGTTGTTGAGACCTTCGACGGCGCCGCTTGAAATCTCTCCTCGAGCACGGAACCAGTTCATCAGCAACTCCTCGTGAGCGCGCAGCATGCACGCCACCTTCTTCATCGGTTCCAGGCGGCTGCGCATCGCTCGTGCGCACCAGACATCCAGGAACCCTGCCGCCCAGAGAACCGACCTGTACTTCCAGAACTGCTGGAAGGCCTCTTTCAGTTCCCAGGCCCGCGCCGTAGCCAGCTTGCTGGCCAGAAGCGCATTCAGTCTGCTGCGTGCCTTCCCGCGCACTCGGCTGCCCTTGCGTAACAGTGGCCAGCGCATATGCTTCAACCGCTTGGCCTCCTCCCGGCTGTGGGTGCGCATGCGGCTGCTTTCCTCCCGCCGTACCGCGTCGACAGCTTTGTTCATGTGCATAGTGATGTGAAACCGGTCCAGCACATGCAGGGCATGACTGGCTTCTGCGGCCAGCACCTTCAGGTAGGGCTTCCACATATCGCTACAGAGGAATCGAAGTCCTTGGACGAACTCCGGTCCCAGTGCCTTCAATCCTTCGCGAAGCGTCTTCTCCGATCGTCGCCTGCCCACCCACAGCAAGCGCCGGCAGCCGGCATCGATCTGGTAGATCACCGTGAGGAAGTTGTCCGCTCGCAGACCACGGCCCCAGTGGATTTCATCCACGCCGATCGACTCCACCCCACTCACCTGGCGATGGGCCAAGCCCCATGCCACAAACCACTCCACCGAGCGGTACACCGATTCCCAGCTCGTCTGAAACACCTGAGCCGTCTCCCGCCAGCTCAGCCGCCGCGCCCAGCGCGCCAGAAAGCCCATCATCGCCGTGGTCAGCGGACGCTTCCCATCGCTCCACGGTATATGTTCCACCACCACTCCGTGCTCGGCGCACTGGACCCGGCGCGGCGCATAGAGAAACCAAACGGGAATCCCCCACAGCGGCACAAACTGCCATCGCCTCTCCGGCAAGCGGTCATATCCCGGAGAGGGACGCTGACACCGCGAACAACGGGCTCGTATGCTGGCATGAGCTTCCACTCTGACTTCGATCGCTTCCGGCTTCTTCTCTCCCAACATCCGCACTTCGCGATAGATGAAACCGACAAAACGTTGCACCTGATTCAGGATGGTCTTAACCTGAAGTTGAATAGCTGGTTTCCGCCTTTCGACTGTTTTTGTCTGGTAAACAAAAGACTAATCGAAACTACGAGATCAGCTATTCACTCCTCTATCGGCAAAGATCACATCTTCCATTCATATCCCGTCGCCGCGGCGGTGGGAGAAGTGCGAATGCCGCTTCTGCGGCATTTGCAAGCGCTGTGGGAAAGTTCTGTTCTTGGAACTTTTCCATTGCGCGTCTTCTTCCACGGCCCTAGCTACCCACGAATTCTGCCGTAGAGCCGGATTTTCAAGCCAGCCACGACCTTGAAGACTTTGTCGCTGTTATCGAAGGACGAGAGACCGTGGTGCAGGAGATCGCCGTAGCGCCGCAAACTCTTCAGGATTCTCTTGCGGAAGCTGCAAGGACTCTGCTTGCAGAATCCCGATTTCTCGACGTGCTTCCAGGGTTTGTTCTGGACAGTGAGCGAGTCCCACTTATCCAACAAAGGCTTGCGACAATTGCTACCGGCATTCCCGGCGACAGTCGAAGGAGTCCTGTTCCAGCGTAGGGGGCCGGGACGGGTATCTCCTGATCAAAGATCAGCGGGCCGGGTCATAGG
>DATDGW010000739.1:0-3645 GCA_036521895.1 Candidatus Sulfotelmatobacter sp.
TGTCGCGGTAGGGACGACCATCGCTGATCGCCCCCCGCACAGAACCGTACGTGCGCGTCTACGCATACGGCTCCCACCTTGGATGAGTGGCGACAAAGCGCTCCATCGGATAAGGGTGCAAGACACGGGGTACCGGAATCCAGCGGTCCAGAATCGGGTTGAGCCGATCCCAGGTTGCCCGGCTCCGTTGACTGCGGCGGATTAGAACAATCCGCCACAGCCTTCGCAACCGGTGCATGAAGACCCTGAGGTGATCAAGATTACCCGGGACAGCATGATATTGGTAGTAGCCCAAGGCCACCTTCTGCAACCATTCACCTACCGACGCTACCGGCTCATGCATCCGGCGGCGCAACGCTGCTTTGATTGCATGCAGCTTGGCCACCATCCGCTTCTTTGCCGTTTCCCGCCAGACGATGAAAGTTCCATTGCTCCGGCGCTTCCCACAGTAATGTGTGAAACCCAGGAACGTGAAGGTCTCGGGTTTTCCCTCTCCCCGCTGTTTCCGGTCGCGAGCGGCGAACCGCCCGAACTCAATCAGCCGCGTCTTCTCCGCATGTAATTCCAAACCGAACTTGGCCAGCCGCTCCCGAAATTCCTCCAGAAACCGCTCTGCTTCTGCCCGGTTTTCGAAGCCCACCACCAGATCATCGGCGTATCGGACGACAATCATATCGCCCTTGGCCGCTTTCTTGCGCCCAGGCTTCCACCCATAGGTCGAAAACATAGTGCAGGTACACGTTGGCGAGCAGCGGTGAAGCCACTGCCCCTTGCGGAGTCCCTACCTTTGATTCCGACCATTGGCCATCTTCTGATACCCCAGCCTTCAACCATTTCTGGATCAGGCGGAGCATCCGAGGATCGGCCACGCGATGCTCGACGAACCTTACTGCCCATTCGTGCGACAAATTGTCGAAAAAGCCGCGAATGTCTGCGTCGAGAATCCAGTTCACTCGCTTCCTCTGGATTCCCACAGTCAACGCGTCCAGCGCTTGATGCGGGTTGCGACCCGGCCGGAACCCATACGAGAAGCCTTTGAAGTCCACCTCGTAAATCTGATTGAGTATGGTCACTACGGCCTGTTGGACAATCTTGTCCTCCAGGGCCGCAATGCCCAACGGACGTTGCCGCCCGTCGGCCTTCGGAATATAGACTCTCCGTGAGGGTTGTGCCTGATACGCTCCACGGTGAACTCGGCTGTGTAGATCGACGATCCGATCTTCCAGTCCGGTCTCATACTCCTTCCACGTCACGCCATCCACGCCCGGAGCAGCTTGACGCTTCAAAGCGTAAAAGCTATCCCGGAGCAGGTCAACGCTCAAATGGTGAAGCAGAGCAGTGAACCGTTCCTGTTTCCTTTCCTTTGCCGCTTGTCGCACACCGCTCAATCCCTGGGACACTCGTTCCCCGCTCTGTGTCGGGCTCGTGTTGGACTGACCGATGTTCTCCTTGGTCCGCGCCCTTCCCTCCCCAACCTCCGCTGAGGATTGCTCCTCTTTGTTCGGCTGGTTCATCGGTATTACGGCGCAGTCCGACTCCTCCGGTGCGTGCATGTTGGCATTATGGCTTTGGGCCTTCGCCAACCGGTCTCGATCCTGGTTGGACCGAGACGCCCCGGAGGTCTCCCGGTTCTCGTGCATGTTGTTTCTCAGCGTGCGCGGGTTCTTAGACTACGCAGGGCCGACCGACCACTCGCGATGTAGCGCAGCCAGCCGTTTTGCCTTCCTCCCACTCGGGACCGAGTCGGCACCCTGTTCAAGCGTTTTTCGAAGCTCAATAGCCCGGCCCACCGATACCCCCGTCCTACGCTTCGATCAACACCTCGCGATGTTGACCGCAAGATTAGGGGCCAAGATGGATTCGCTGCTCCTTTCTTGTACGACTCTTTCATTCGCTACAACATGCCGGTTTAACCCGGCGCACCCCGTGAAACGCCGTCCACGGAAGTCACGCGAGCGAGAGTCGCCAGGGCGTGAGACTCGACTATTGGCGGTTAAAACGCGCCACCCGGAGAAAGGTTTGAGCCATCGCTTACGCAGGATCACTGGCTGGGGGCGGTCCTTCCATCCTAGAACGCGGATCACTCTCGGCTACGCCCTCCCCGCAACACATGTCGAGGGGCGCCCAACAAAAACGACGCCGGCGAACGCCTGGCCCGCAGATACGGTTGTGTCCCAACTTACCGGCGTTTTGGATGGCCTGCTCAGCGGTGAGCGTCACGATCGCATTCACTTTCGGATTCACCCGCTCGATCTGTTTCAGGTGCGCAGCCATTGCTTCTCGCGCGCTCAGCTTTTTACGCCGGATTAGTCCGGCCATTTCGACAGCCGTGAGAAACAGATGTCGGGAGCCTCAGCGGCAAGAGCTTGTGTGGCCGTGGCCGCCCCCAGCAGTTGCACAACTTCACGGCGATTCATGAGGGGTTCAGACATAATCTCAGACTACGCCAATTCGCACGCAGGTCTCCGACCGCTTAGCTTAGAACGTCGCGGGAGCCCCTGCCAGCCGAAGCCGGCGAGGACCAGCCTGCTCCGGTCGAAAGGTGGTGGGAAGATCAGGCAGCCGAACATCCCCCGGTCAACGGATGATAACCTGATCGTCAACGATTTTGTTATGGCAGGCTACAACGACGACGGTGACATCGTCGAATAGGAGCTCGGCGAAGCCAAGGTGAAGGGAGTGTCATGGGGTGGTTTTTAGCGGTGATGACGGTGGCCGGGCCGGCGTGGTGCCAAGTTCCCCAGTTTACGATCAGTACGGTGGCGGGGAATGGCGCGGCCGGCCACTCCGGCGATGGCGGGGCGGCGATCAATGCGTCGCTGAACGGTCCGACGGGAGTGGCTACTGACGCTTTCGGCAATTTGTACATCGCGGACTACTACAATAACGTGGTTCGCAAAGTCACGCCGGACGGGAAGATCAACACGGTGGCGGGGACCGGAGCCGCGGGCTACTCCGGCGATGGTGGGCCGGCTACCAGCGCCACCATGAACTATCCGTTCCGGCTGAACTGGGACCCGCTGACCGGAAACGTATATGTGGCCGAGGTCGGGAACAATGTGGTACGGGTTATCAAGCCTGACGGCACGATCGCCACGTTCGCGGGGACCGGGATACAAGGTTATTCCGGAGACGGGGGCTTTGCCACCTCCGCGAGGTTGTACAATCCGGCTGCGGTGGCCGCCGACGGCTTGGGAAACGTTTTCATCGCAGATAGCGGGAATGCGGTGATCCGGAAAGTTAATATTCTGGGAACCATTTCCACGGTCGCGGGCAACGCCAACCAGTTCGCCGGATTCGGGGGCGACGGTGGCGCGGCCGTGAATGCGGAGTTAAGCAATCCGGAAGGGATCGCGCTGGGGGCGAATGGTTCATTTTATATCGCGGACCAGGGCAACGATCGCATCTGGTACGTAGACTCTAACGGGATCATCCATACGGTGGCCGGTAACGGAACCATAGGTTACAGCGGGGATGGCGGCCCGGCAACCGCGGCCGAGCTTCACTTTCCGGCTGCGCCTATGCTGTTTCCTCAGCAGTCGGCGACGGGCAATTTGTATTTCTGCGACGTCCAAAATAATGCTATCCGGGTGCTGATGCCGGACGGCCCGATCGGAACCGTGCAGGCAATGGAACAGCGGGATT